>NZ_MLCO01000182.1 GCF_001982615.1 Teichococcus deserti
CCGCCGCGGCGAGCACCGAGGCCGCCAGCAGCAGGATCTGCGCGGAAGGCACGCCCGCATCGACGGGTGCCGCCAGCCGCCGGCCGAGGCGCAGCGTCACCAGCCCGGCCTGCAGCGCGATCACCGGCAGCAGCGACCAGAAGGCCATGCGCCACTGTCCCTCGCCCTGGCCGGCGAAGACCCCGCCCAGCGCCGGGCCGCAGAGCGTCGCCACCCCCCACATGCCGGAGACCAGGGCCACCGCCCGCGGCCAGAGCGGCGCCGGGAAGACCAGGCGGATCAGCGCATAGCTCAGCGCCGCCAGCCCGCCGCCGCCCAGGCCCTGCACGCTGCGCCCGGCCAGCATCCAGGGCATCGACGCCGCCGTCGCGCAGCCGATCGACCCCGCGGCGAAGAAGGCCAGCGCCAGCAGGCAGGCGCCCCGCGGCCCCAGCCGCGCCAGGGCGCGCACGGAAAGCCCGGAGCCAATGATGGAGGCGACCACGAAGAGAGAGATGTTCCAGGCGTACCAGTCGAGGCCGCCGATCTCGCGCACCACCGAGGGCAGCACGGTGGTGACGATATGCACGTTCACCGCATGCAGCGCGACGCCGCCGGTCAGCGCCAGCGCCGCCGGCCCATGCTCACGGCCGAGCAGCGCACCCCATCCGGCAGGAAGCGGGGCGGCGTCTGGAATGGCGGACATCGGGCTTCCTCTCGACAGCGGCAGGATGCGCCGCCTATTATCCAAGCGATCGCTTGGTTAATAGAGTTCGAACACCGGTTCCACAAGGCATCCCTTGGATCATTCCGACCCGGCTCCGACCGCGGAGCGCCTCCTGCAGCATCTGAAGCGGCATGGCCCGCGCCCGACCGCCGTGTTGGCCGAGGCGCTGGGCCTGACCGCGGAAGCCGCCCGGCAGCAGATCAGGAAGCTGGCCGAGGCCGGGCTCCTGGCGGCGCAGCCGGCCCCGCCGCGCGGCGCCGTTCGGTCCCAGGGCCGCCCCGGCACGGACTGGGCGCTGACGGCGGCCGGCCATGCCCGCTTCCCCGACGGCCATGCCGTGCTCGGGCTGCAGATGATCGCCGCCATCCGCCAGAGCTTCGGCGAGGCCGGGCTGGAGGCGGCGATCGCGGCGCGCGAGGCCGCCATGGCCGCGACCTACCGCGCCGCCTGCCCGGGCCCCGGGCTGGAGGCGCGGCTGCGCCAGCTGGCCGCGCAGCGCAGCGCCGAAGGCTACATGGCGCGGGTCGAGCAGGAGGCCGGCGCCTGGCGCCTGGTCGAGGATCATTGCCCGATCTGCGCCGCCGCCAGCGCCTGCCAGGGTTTCTGCCGCTCGGAGCTGGCGCTGTTCCGCGCGCTGCTGGGCCCGGAGGCCGAGGTGACCCGCGAGCAGCACCTGCTGTCCGGCGCCGCCCGCTGCGCCTACCGCGTGCGGCCCGTCACTCCGCCGGCTGCGGCGCCCGCCTGAACCAGTCCTTCAGCGTCAGCCGCCGGCGCGGCCTTGGATTGTCGAAGAGGAATTCGAAGACCTCGGCGCGCCAGACGCGGAAGCTGTAGCGGAAGCACCAGCGCAGGTGCTTGCGCAAGTCGCGGTCGGGATGCGCCAGCACCCGCCACAGCGCGCGCGGCCGGGCATGCACCACCAGCTCCATCAGCTTCACCAGCCAGAAGATCGCCGTGGGCGACAGGTGGCGCGAGGCCAGCAGCTGGTGGCGATAGTCCCAGCGGCTGGGATCCTCCTGCACCACCTCGCGGGCGCCGTTCTCGGCGGTCCAGTCGGACCAGCGATGCGGCGTGACATACATGGCGTTCAGCAGGTCGGGGTCGTAGAGCCGCACCTGGCGCAGGGCGCTGCGATAGTCGCGCAGCGTCTCTTCCTCGAACCCCACGATATGGCCGAGCATGGACAGGATCCCGTGCTGGCGCAGCAGCCGCACCGCCTGCTGGTCCTCCCGCGTGGTCGAGCCCTTGCGGATCGCCGCCAGTGTCTCGGGATCGGTGGTCTCGATGCCCATCAGCACGCAGACCATGCCGGCGCGCTTCATCAGCGGCAGCAGATCGGCATCGCGCACGACATCGGTCGCGCGAATGGTCGCGAACAGCCGCACCGGCACGTCTTCCGCCACCAGCGCCTCAAGGAACTCGCGCCACAGCCGCTTGGACGAGGTCGGGTTCTCGTCGGCCAGGTCGACGAAGTTGACGCCCCGGGCGCGGTGCAGCCAGGCGATCTCGGCGGCGACCTTGCGCGGATCGCGATAGCGCCAGCGGCTCCAGAACTGGTACTGCCCGCAGTAGCTGCAGCGATGCGGACAGCCGCGCGAGAACTGGATGATCGCCGCGCGGCCCAGGCCGAAGCACTGGTACAGGTCCCAGTCGGCGACCAGCTCCCAGCCGATGCGGAATTCGTCCAGCTTCGGGATGACCGGCGCCTCGCCGTTCCGTACCACCCGGCCGCCGCATCGCGGAAGCTGACGCCGCGCAGCCCGCCCAGCGGCGCGCCCGCCGCCAGGGCGGCGAGCAGCGCGCGGGCCACCGCCTCGCCCTCGCCGCGGACGATGGCGTCGACCTCGCCATGCGCCGCCAGGATGTCCTCCGCGTGATAGGTCGGATAGACGCCGCCATAGATGGTGACGGCCGCGGGCGCGGCCCGCCGCGCCGCGCGCAGCGTCGCCAGGCAGGCCGGATGCGCCGGGGTGGATCCGGCGTGGCCGGTCATCACCACCTCGGGCGCCGCCGCGGCAATCCGTTCCTCCAGGGCGGCGCCGCTCAGGTGGTGGCGCTCGGCGTCGATCAGCGTGACGTCATGCCCGGCATCAATCAGCGCACCGCCGATGCAGAGCAGGCCGAAGGGGATCTGGTGGCCGATGCCGCGCGAGGAGAGCGAGAGATAGGGCGGGTTGATCAGCAGGACGCGCATGCAGCCGGCAGCCTCGGGGCTTTTGCCGAAGACGTAACGGGGTAAGCATACCGCGCAAAGATCGTGCGTCGCCGTTGACCTGGATGTGACCGCGGCCCTGGCCATTGCAAGCATGACCTTGTCCTTTCCGGCGGCGCGGCGCGCCCTGGCGGACTTTTTTTGCGCCCCTGCCCCTTGCGCAGATCGATGCCCTGCACAGCGGCGATGAAAATCCCCGGCGACTCACGACGAAACATGGCAACCAGCGCCACGAAGCTGCCGCACTGGCCGCCGAGACTTGCCATCGATGACGGATGCAACCGCAGGGCGGCCGCGATGATCCGCGTGCAGCACAGGGCTTTTTCGAAGCCGGCCGATGCGACGGCGCAGGGCCGTGGCGATCCTTCGCCGGCGGCCGCGAAAATCGCGGCTTTGCGCTCGCCAGCGGCGGCCCGAGAGGCTAGGCTGTCGCCGTGCTGCGGCCCAGGGGGATCTTGGCAGGATCGCGCAGGGCCCGACCCCGTGCCCTGCCCCCTCCCACAGGAAACGGCCGACAGGAATCAGTGACCCCCCCGATGAGCGCACAATGAGCGACAGTCCCGCGGCCCTTCCCAGCCAGCCCGTCCCGCTCGGCGCGGCGGACCTCACCAGCTGCGACCGCGAGCCGATCCACAGTCCCGGCGCGATCCAGCCCTATGGCCTGCTGCTGGTGGCCGAGGCCGGCAGCCTGACCGTGCTGGCCGGCGCCGGCGCGCTGGAGGAGCGGCTGTCCGAAGGCTGGCTGGGCGCCCATCTCTCGGTGCTGCTGGACCAGGACCTCGCGGCGTTGCTGGCCGAGCTGCAGCCGGGCCCGGGCGGCATCCTGCACGGCGCCCCGGTGCAGGGGAAGGCCGAGCGCTTCGAGCTGCATCTGCACCGCGTCGGCAGCCTGATCCTGGCCGAGCTCGAGCCCGCCGCGGCCAGTCCGATGTCGGCGGCGCAGACCCTGGTGGCGCTGAACAATGCCGGCCTGGCCTTCGACCGCGCCGCCGACCTGCAGACGCTCTGCGACCATGCGGCGGTGGTGTTCCGCCAGATCACCGGCTTCGACCGGGTGATGATCTACCGCTTCCTCGACGACGGCGCCGGCGCGGTGCTGGCCGAGGCGCGCGATCCCTCGCTGCCCTCCTTCCTCAACCACCGCTTCCCGGCCAGCGACGTGCCGGCCCAGGCGCGGCGGCTCTATATCCGCAACCTGGTCCGCGTCATCCCCGACGTGCGCTACCGCCCGGCGACGCTGCGCCCGGCCGCCTTCCAGCAGGGGCAGGCCGAGCTCGACATGAGCGACCTGGTGCTGCGCAGCGTCTCGCCGATCCACCTGCAGTACATGCGCAACATGGGCGTCGATGCCTCGGCCTCGATCTCCATCGTCAAGGATGGCCGGCTCTGGGGGCTGGTGGCCTGCCACAACCGCACGCCGCGTGGCATGACCTACGAGGCGCGCGCCGCCTGCTCGACGCTGGCCAGCGGCCTGGCGCGGCAGATCCGCGCCAAGGAGGAGGCCGAGGACTATCGCGACCGGCTGCGCATGCGCGGCTTCGAGGACAGCATCCTGGCCCGGCTGCAGGAGCAGGACTTCGCCCCCGCCGCGCTGACCGAGGCGGCGGAGGAGCTGCGCCAGACCGTCCGCGCCGACGGCTTCGCCATCCTCAACGGCCATGTGGTGGCCACCGCCGGCCGCGTCCCGTCCGAGCCGGCGCTGCTGGGCCTCGCCGGCTGGGCGCGGCTGCAGGCCTCGGCCGGGCCGTTCCGCAGCAACAGCCTCTCCGCCCTGCTGCCGGAGGCCGCGGCCTACCGCGGCATCGCCAGCGGGCTGCTGGCGGCGCTGCCGCCGGGCGGCCACGACATCCTGCTGCTGTGGTTCCGCGCCGAGAAGCTGGAGGTGGTGAACTGGGCGGGCAATCCGCACAAGGATATCCCGGCCGAGCCCGGTGCCCTCCTGACCCCGCGCGCCTCCTTCGCCGCCTGGAGCGAGACGGTGCACGGCCATTCCGAGCCCTGGGGCCTGGCCGACCTGGCCTCGGCGCGGCGCCTGGCCGCCGGCATCGCCGCGGGCCGCCAGCAGGAGAAGCTGCGCCGGCTGAACCGCCAGCTGGACGCGGCCCTGGCCGAGCGCGACACGCTGCTGCGGCAGAAGGACTTCCTGATGAAGGAGGTCAACCACCGGGTGCAGAACAGCCTGCAGCTGGTCTCCTCCTATCTGGGGCTGCAGGCGCGCGATTCCGGTGACGAGCGGCTGGCCGACTATGTCGCCGAGGCGCAGCGCCGCCTGGCCGCCGTCTCCCTGGTGCATCGCCGCCTCTATCGCGACGAGCATGTCGAGACCGTCGATCTCGGCCGCTACCTGGAGGAGCTCTGCGCCGACCTGGTGGTCTCGCTGGGCGAGGAGTGGAAGCGGCAGATGCGGCTGGACCTGGCGCCGATGCTGATCTCGGCCGACCGCGCCATCAGCCTGGGCCTGGTGGTGACCGAGCTGCTGATCAATGCCAGCAAGCACGCCTATGGCGGCGCCGCCGGGCCGCTCAGCCTGTCGCTGGAACAGCATGGCGGCCAGGCGCGGCTGGTGGTGGCCGACCGCGGCAGCGGCGCCTTCCGCCAGGGCAAGGGCTTCGGCAGCATGATGATGGGCGCCATGCTGGAGAAGCTCGAGGGCAGCATCGACTATGCCGACGGCGCGCCGGGGCTGCGCGCCTATGTGAGCCTGCCGGTCGAGGGCTGAGACAAAGGCCCTTGCGCGCCGCTCACGTTTGCGGCACCGGAAGCGCGGCGCGACGCTTGGTGGCCGGCCGCCGGCTCTGCTAGCCTGCGTCCCGTGACCGGTGCGGGGGCGCCGGCGTGGTCCTGGGGCCGGAAGGCCGGACAGGAACGCGCTCGTCTGGTCGTGGCGGCCCCTCCCCGGGCCGGCGCGGCCGCCGCTTCCCCTTCCAGCACGCGCGGCCGACCGTGCGTCCGCGAGGCACTGATGGCCGTGCACACCCTTCCCGACCGGAACGGCGCCAGGCCGGCGCCCCTCCCCGAGGATCAGGACGCCGCCTGGATGGCGCTGGTCGCCGCCTCCGAGCGGCTGGCCGGCGCGCGCAGCATGGAGGCCATCGTCGCCACCCTGCGGGAGACCGCGCGGCAGGTCGCCGGCGCCATGGGCATCGCCGTCGTCATCCGCGAGGAGGACCGCTGCTTCTACGCCGCCGAGGATGCCGCCGTGCCGCTCTGGGCCGGGCAGCGCTTCCCGGCCGCCAGCTGCATCTCCGGCTGGGCGATGATGCACCGCCAGACGGTGGAGATCCCCGACATCACCCAGGATGGCCGGGTGCCGCATGCGCTCTACACCGCGGCCCGCATCCGTGCGCTCGTCATGGTGCCGATCGGCACGCCGGAACCTTTCGCGGCGCTCGGCGCCTATTGGCAGCCGGGGCAGACGGTCGATCCGCGCGCGGCGATGCGGCTCGAGGCGCTGGCCCGCTCCGCCGCCATCGCCTTCGAGAATGTCCGGCTGCTGCGCTCCGCCCAGCGCAGCGACCGGCTGCAGCGCATGGCGGTCGCCGCCGGCCGCATGGGCGTCTGGACGCTGGACCTGCAGAGCGGCGAGCTGACCACCTCGGCCACCTGCCGGGAGAATTTCGGCCGCGACCCGGCGGCCGACTTCCCCTATGCCGCGCTGCGCGAGGCGATCCATCCGGAGGACCGTCCGGCGGTCGAGGCCGCCATCGCCGAAAGCCTGCGCTCCGGCGGCGACTACGACATCGAGTACCGGCTGATCACCCCGGCGGGCGAGATCCGCTGGGTCGGCATCCGCGCCCAGCCCGCCTATGCCGCGGACGGCATCGCCGTCTCGCTGACCGGCGTCTCGGTCGACATCACCGAGCGGCGCCAGATCGAGGCGCAGCGCGAGCAGCTGGCCCAGCTGCTGGAAAGCCGCGCCAATGCCACGGCGGCCGAGCGCGACAGCCTGTGGAACGCCAGCGAGGACCTGCTGACCATCGCCCGGCTGGACGGGCTGCTGCTGCGCTCCAGCCCCGGCTGGGACCGGCTGCTCGGCCTGGCGCCGGCGGCTTTGCGCGAGGCGACGCTCGCCGGGCTCGCCCTGCCCGAGGATGCCCCCGTCCTGCGCGAGGCCCTGGCCCGGCTGCGCGAGGAGCGCTGCCCGGTCCGCTGCGAGGCCCGCTTCGCCCATGCCGGGGGCGGCTTCCGCTGGATCGCCTGGGCCCTGGTGGCGCTGCCGGCGGAGGCCGTGGACGGCGTGGTCGCCGAGGGTGCCGAGCCGCGGCTTTTCGCCGTCGGCCGCGACGTCACCGCCGAGCGCGCCGCCGCCGAGACCCAGCGGCAGCTGGAAGAGCAGCTGCGGCAAAGCCAGAAGATGGAAGCCGTCGGCCAGCTGACCGGCGGGCTGGCGCATGACTTCAACAACCTGCTGACCGGCATCAGCGGCAATCTGGAGCTGCTGGAGCTGCGCGTCGCCCAGGGCCGGACCGCCGAGCTCGACCGCTACATCGAGCGCGCCCGCGCCGCCTCGGCCCGGGCGGCGGCGCTGACCCACCGGCTGCTGGCCTTCTCGCGCCGGCAGACGCTGGACCCCAAGCCGACCGAGGTGAACCGGCTGGTCGCCGGCATGGCCGACCTGCTGCGCAACACCGCCGGCCCCGCCATCGCCCTCGACTGGCGGCCCGATCCGACGCTCTGGCCGGTGCTGGTCGATCCCAGCCAGCTCGAGAACGCGCTGCTCAACCTCTGCATCAACGCCCGCGACGCCATGCCGGGCGGCGGCAGGCTGACCATCGAGACCCGCAACCAGGGCGAGGCCGTCATCCTGGAGGTCGCCGACACCGGCAGCGGCATGACGCCCGAGGTGCTGGCCCGCGCCTTCGATCCCTTCTTCACCACCAAGCCGCTCGGCCAGGGCACCGGCCTCGGCCTGTCGATGATCTACGGCTTCGTCCGCCAGTCGGGCGGCGACATCCGCATGCGCTCCAGCCCCGGCCAGGGCACCACCGTCCGGCTGGAGCTGCCGCGCCACCACCCGGCGCCGCAGCCCGCCGCCGCCGCCGTGCTGGAGGCCCCCTTGCCCGAGGCCGCGCCGGGCCGCACCATCCTGGTCGTCGACGACGAGGCGGTGGTGCGCGGCATGGTGGTCGAGGTGCTGCAGGAGCAGGGCTACAGCACTCTGGAGGCGGGGGACGGCGCCGGCGCGCTGGAGATCCTGCGCGGCCCGGCGCGGATCGACCTGCTGCTGACCGATGTCGGCCTGCCCGGCGGCATGAACGGCCGCCAGGTGGCCGATGCCGCCCGCCAGCTGCGGCCCGAGCTGAAGGTGCTGTTCATCACCGGCTATGCCGAGAATGCGGCACTCGGCGGCGGCCAGATCGAGCCCGGCATGCAGGTGCTGACCAAGCCCTTCACCGTCGAGCGCCTGGTCGGCCGCGTGCAGGTGCTGCTGGGTTGAGGGGCCGGGGCCCGGCGCGGCGCCGCGGCCCCAGGCTTGCGCAGAAGGAAATTCGCCGGCCCGGGGCAACCTTTCGGCGCCGCTGCCGCGTTGCTCGCCCATGACGGAAGGATCGCGCAACGATCCGGGATGGCCCGCCGGCCCTGGCGAGATGGCGGGGCTGATCCGCGCGCTGGACTGGGCGGCGACCCCGCTCGGCCCCCTGGCCGCCTGGCCGCCCGGGCTGCGCACCGCCATCGAGCTGCTGCTGGCCAGCGGCTTCCCCACCTGCCTGCAATGGGGCGCCGAAGGCTTCCTGATCTACAACGACGCGGCGCGGCCGCTGATGGGCGACAAGCATCCCCGCGCCCTCGGCCGGCCGATCTTCGAGGCCATGCCGGAGACGCGGGCCAGCTGGGCCCCGGTGCTGGCCGCGGTGCTGGCCGGCGAGACCATCACCCTGCAGGACCAGCCCTATCTGCTGAAGCGCGACGGCGCCGGCGAGCAGGCCTGGTTCACGCATTCCTGCAGCCCGCTGCGCGACACCGCCGGCCGGGTCGTGGCGCTCTGGGCGGTCTATATCGAAACCACCGCCCGGCTGCGCGCCGAATGGCGCCGCGACCAGGTCGAGGCCGCGCTGCGCGCCGGCGAGGAGCAGCAGGCCTTCCTGCTGCGCCTGTCCGACGCGCTGCGCCCGCTGGCCGAGCCGACCGCGGTGCAGGCGACGGCGGCCCGCCTGCTGGGCGAGCAGCTCGACGTCAACCGCGTCCTCTATGTCGACATCATCGACGAGCGCGAGGCGGAGATCCGGCTGGACTATGCCCGCGGCGTGCCCTCGCTGGCCGGGCGCTGGCAGGCCGACGCCTTCGGCGAGGCGGTGACCCGGCAGTTGCGGCAGAGCCAGCTGCTGGTGATCGACAACGCGCAGCAGGACCCGGTGCTGGCCGATGGCAACCGCGCCCTCTTCGCCGAGCTGCAGATCGGCGCGACCATCGCCATGAGCCTGGTCAAGGACGGCCGCTGGGTCGCCGTCTTCGCCGTGCAGAACGCCGCGCCGCGGATCTGGACCCCGGCCGAGATCGCGCTGACCGAGGAGACCGCCGAGCGGACCTGGGCGGCGCTGGAGCAGACCCGCGCCGAGCAGGCGCTGCGCCGCCGCGAGGCCGAGCTCGCCCGGGTGCAGCGCATTGGCGGCATCGGCGGCTTCGACATCGACCTGCGCCAGGGGCTGGAGGGGCCGCATCTGGTGGGCGAGCATTCGCCGGAGTACCGCGCCGTGCACGGGCTGGACACCGCCGGGCTGGCGGAGCACCACGGCGCCTGGCTGCGCCGCCTGCATCCCGAGGACCGCGAGCCCGCCGCCGCGGCGCTGCAGGCGGCGCTGGCCGGCGACGGGCTGACCTACCAGAACGAATACCGCATCATCCGCCCCTCCGACGGCGCCTCGCGCTGGATCCTGGCCCGCGCCGACATCGAACGCGACGAGACCGGCCGCGCCATCCGGCTGATCGGCGCGCATATCGACGTGACGCCGCAGAAGCAGGCGGAAGCCGCCCTGCGCGAGAGCGAGGAGCGGCTGCGGCAATTCGGCGAGGCCTCGTCCGACGTGCTCTGGATCCGCGACGCGGGGACGCTGCGGCTCGACTACCTGACGCCCGCCTTCGAGCGGATCTACGGCCTGCCGCGCGAGGGGGGCCTCGGCGAGCACGACTTCCAGGGCTGGGCGGCGACCATCCTGGAGGTCGACCGCAGCCGGGCGCTGTCGCATATCGCCCGCGTCCGCGGCGGCGAGGCGGTGACCTTCGAATACCGCATCCGCCGCCCCGACGGCGAGATCCGCTGGCTGCGCAACAGCGACTTCCCGATCCGCGACGGCACCGGCCGGGTGCGCTGGATCGGCGGCATCGGCAAGGACGTCACCGAGGAGAAGCGCGCGGCCGCGCGGCAGGAGGTGCTGGTGGCCGAGCTGCAGCACCGTTCGCGCAACCTCCTCGCCGTGATCCGCGCCGTCGCCTTCAAGACGCTGGGACGTGGCGGGGCGCGCGGCGGCGCGGTCGCCGCCTTCGACCAGCGGCTGGCGGCGCTGTCCCGGGCGCAGGGGCTGCTCAGCCGCTTCGGCAGCGACACCGTCGAGCTCGGCGCCCTGGTCCGCGCCGAGCTCGAGGCGCATGCCGAGCTGGAGCCGCCCCGCATCGACATCCAGGGCCCCGAGGTCAACCTGTCCGTCGAGCAGGTGCAGACCTTCTCGCTGGCGCTGCACGAGCTGGCGACCAATGCGGTGAAATACGGCGCGCTGCGCGACGACCTGCCCGGCCAGCTTTCGGTCCGCTGGCAGGTGCACGAGGCGGGCGAGGAGGACAGGCTGCCGCCGCCGCGGGTGCCGGGGCGGCCGTCGCGCCCGGTGCTGCGCTGGGTGCAGCTGGCGTGGCGCGAGGCCGGCATCGCCCTGCCGCCCGCGGCCCCCGCCGGCGAGCGCCCGCGCGGCTATGGCCGCGAGCTGATCGAGGATGCGCTGCCCTATTCGCTCGGCGCCCGCACCGCCTATGCGCTGCAGGAGGGCGGGCTGTGCTGCCGCATCGCCCTGCCGCTGCGCTGATTCGCTGCGCTGATACACTGGTTCCAGCCCCGGGAGGTCTCATGTCCCCATCGCCCGCGCCGCTCGCCGGCTTCCGCCTGCTGGTCGTCGAGGACGACTACAACATCGCCTCCGAGCTCGGCATGGTGCTGGGGGCGGCCGGCGCCACGGTGATCGGCCCGCATCCGGACGCGGAATCGGCGCTGGCCGCCCTGGCCGCCGGGCGGCCGGACGGCGCCGTGCTGGACATCCATCTGGGCCCGGGCATCACCGCCTATCCGGTGGCCGACCGGCTGGAGCAGATGGGCGTGCCCTATCTCTTCGCGACCGGCAACGTGCTGCGGCCGCAGGACCCGATGCTGCGCGGCCGGCCCTATCTGGAGAAGCCGATCTCCGACCGCCTGCTGGTGCGCAGCCTGGCGCAGCTCCTGGCGCCGAGCGAGGCCCCGCCGCCCGGCGCCTGAGACTGGAACCGAAGGCCTGAGAGTGGAGGCCTGAAGGCCGGGTGCCTGGGAGCGCCCTCGATGCTGCGACACAGGGTCCGACCGCCGCGGCGGCGGCCCTGAGGTCAGGGGCCGGCGGCAGACAGTCTCACCGACTGGACAGATCCGGGATGCATGATCGGTTCCCGGCGGTTTTCTTCCCCGTTCAGGATCATCGTGCTGGCGACGGGCATGTTCTTCCCGATCAAGTGGCACTACGACCAGGGGAAGAAGACGTGGCGGCGCCGGCAGACCGCCGCGCCGGCAGCGTCCGGATCGCGGCCCGGCCGGGTGGCCCTCACCAGGCCCGGGCCTAATCCTTCGCCTCCGCCAGCGGGCCGGCGACGGCGCCCGACGGCAGCGGGCCGTGGCCGGCGGCGCGCTGCAGCGGCAGCTCCAGCCGGCAAAGCAGCCCCTCGCCCGCCCAGTCGAAGGCCAGCGCGCCGCCCAGCTGGCCGCGCAGCGTCGCCTCCATCACCCGGGCGCCGAAGCCGCGCCGCGCCGGCGGGCCCTGCAGCGCCGGCCCGCCGCGTTCCTGCCACAGCATCCGCAGCCGGCGCTCGGCGCTGTCATCCACCGTCCAGGCGATGGCGATCTCGCCCTGCGGCACCGACAGCGCGCCATGCTTGGTGGCGTTGGTCGCCAGCTCGTGCATCGCCATGGCCAGCGGCTGCGCGGCGGCGGCCGGCAGCAGCACCGCCGGCCCTTCCAGCCGCAGCGCCTGGGCGCGTCCCGACAGGAAGGGCTCGATCTCGCCGCGCAGCAGGGCGGCCAGGTCGGCCCCGGTCCAGCGATCCTCGGCCAGCAGGGTCTGGGCGCGGGCCAGGGCGGCCACCCGCCCCTCCACCGCGCGGCGGTACAGCGGCAGCGTCTCGGCCCGGGTCAGCCTCAGCGCCGCCTGCACCACCGCCAGCGCGTTCTTGGCGCGGTGGTCGACCTCGCGCGTCAGCAGCGCCTGCCGCTCCTCCGCCTGCTTGCGATCGGTGCAGTCCTGCGCCACCCCGGCGATGCGGCGCGGCCGGCCGGCGCCGTCGCGCTCGGCCACCGCGCCATGCGAGCTGATCCAGATCCAGTCGGTGCCTGCCGCGCTCTGCCCGTCGGCGCCCGGGCGGCGGACGCGGAACTCGGCACGGAATTCCGGCCGCTCGTCGCGCGCCAGGGCCTCGAAGGCGGCCTGCACCGCCGGCCGGTCCTCGGGATGGATCGGCTCGATCCATTCGGCCATGCCGAAGCCCTCGGCGGCGACCTGCGGCGTCGCCTCGGCCAGCGGCCCGGCGCGGCGGCCGCGATCGGCGGCCAGGTCGAATTCCCAGGTGCCCAGCCGTGCCGCCCGCAGCGCCAGCCGCAGCCGCGCCTCGGCCGCCTTGCGGTCGGTGATGTCGACATGCGCGCCATAGCTGATGTCGCGGCCGCCCAGCCGCAGCCCGTGCACCCGCACCAGCACGTCGCGCACCCGCCCGGCGCTGTCGCGATGCTGCGTCTCGAACTGCTGCACGCCGGGGCGGATGGTGAAGCCGCGGGCATGGGCGCGGATCGCCTCCGGCTCGCGGCGGACGTCGAGATCGCCGATGCGCAGCCGCAGGAACGCGTCGCGCGAATAGCCGTAGCTCTCGCAGGCATTCTCGTTGACGTCGAGCACGGCATGCGTCGCCGTGTCGATGATGATGATGGCGAAGGGGCAGGCGTCGAACAGCGTGCGGTAGCGCTGCTCGCTCTCGAACAGCGCCGCCTCCATCCGCGCCCGGCGCAGCGCCGAGGCCAGCCGCGCGGCGAATTCGGCGGCCAGCGCCAGCTCCCGCCGCCGCCAGGCGCGCGGCGCCGGCGCCTCGGCCAGCAGCAGGCCGGACAGCCGCCCATCCTCCAGCCGGGGCGCCGCCAGGATCGCCGGCGCGCCTGCCGGCAGCCGGTCGTCGCCATCGCCGCCAGGCAGCGCCAGCGGCTGGCCTTCGGCCACCGCCTCCAGCAGCGCCGGCGGCAGGTCCGGCGGGGCAACCGGTCCCGAGGGACTCCAGCCCTCCGCGGAGCCGCCTGGCGTCAGCTCGCGGAACGACACCCGCGACAGGTCCAGCGCCTCGCCCAGCAGCGCCGCCGCGGTCGCCATCGCCTCGGCCCCGCCCAGCCCCTGCAGCCGCTTCTCCAGCCGCAGCAGCAAGGCATGTCCGGGCTGCGGCGGCTCCGGCGCGGCCGCCAGCAGCTTCAGCGCCGCCTCCAGCACCGCCTCGGCATCGGCATAGCCGCCTGCCTCCATCCGCGCCCGGACGAGAGCGTCCAGCGACGGCGGCAGGACCACCTTGGGGTTGGAGGGCGCTGACATGGGCAGAATCGATAGAAAGCGAAGGCTGATGTCAATTGGAAGCGCGACTGGAACAAAGATAAAGGCAGTGGCAGGCCAGGGGAATGAATTCCCCTGGACCCCTTCTTTTTTTCTGTCTGCTGGCCGCTGGGCGGTCAGCCCTTCACCAGAACCGACACCAGGGCATTTCAGTCGGGCGCCGTGACATCCGCGAGCAGCCGCCGCGTCTATGGAGCGGGTGTCGGCAGAATCAGATGCTCGTCGCACAAGGCGCGGATGATCGCGGGATCGGTGACGATGCGCGCCTCGATCATCGAGGTGGGCGACGATCTCAGGGTCGGCAGGCCATGATCGTTCTCGCTGGGCCCCTTGAAGTGGTCGAAATGCGACGGCCCCACGATGGCCCCGCCCGTGTCCACCGCCTGGACATAGCCGTCATGCCGCGCGGTCTGGCCGTTCGGCAAAGCGATCTCGGCACCACGGAGGCGCTCGATGGAGAGGACGGCGCCGAGCGGGACCAGCTTGCCGGTGCGATCGACGGCAATGCTGCGATGGGGCACCAGGCGGAAGCGACCCTCGCGGTCGCCGCACGCGCCCCGGCCGCCGGTCCCAATGGAGCGGACGCGGAAGCGAGCTCGGTGAACAGGCTTCTTCCGACCGCCCGCACTTTCTCAGGATCCTGCTTCGCCATGGTCGCGAAGATATCGGAGCAATCGGCAAGGCTGCCGGGTCCGGTGCCGGCATAATTGAAGCGCCGCAGCCCACCTCCGGAAGTCCGGACGAACAGCGTGCCCTCCATGCTGCCCTTGCAGAAGTCGGATTTGGCAACCGACAGGCCGATGGCCTTGCCGCCAGGAGCTTGCAGGGCGACGCCGCTTCCGGACGGCGCCTCGGGCGCGGCATGGACATAATAGATTGTCGAATAGACGCGCCGAGGCGCCAAGCCAGCCATGTTGCGGGGCATCGGCAGGCTGAAGCTGTTCTCGGCGACGGCCGAGCGCGGCGGCCTGCGGCGGCGGCGTGACGCCAGCCTCCTGCGCCTCGGCGCAGGCGGCCAGCATCAGCAGCAAGGCGCATTCCGGACCGATCCCTGCCATGGCGGCGACCTCTCCAGGCAATCGATGTCTTCAAATCGATACATTGGAGGAGAGGAGAAGACCCGTCAGGGCAAAGCTGGCCCTGGCGGATGACACATTGGCCCGGCGCTCGCCAGGCCGAGGCCGGGGGAATTCGCTCCCCCTCGCCTTCACCCTGCGCTTCAGGCGGCCTTCCTCGCTGCCGCAGCCTTGCGATTCATCAGCGCCACCAGCTTCTCCATCTGCAGCGGGCTGGGTGACAGGCGCAGCACCAGCATGCCTTCGCGCGTCGTCACCGCCTCGGCGGCCAGGTCCATCCCCTCGAAGGCCAGCTTCGCCGCGGTGCCCGGGGCGGCGTCGGTGCCGCTGACCAGGGCGCCGCTGTCGGACAGGTTCACCACCCGGACGGCCTGCGACGCGCCGCCGGCCAGCGACAGGCGCGCCGCGAGGTCGACGTCGAGGCGATCGCCCTCGCGCCGGTCGACGCTCTTGGTCGAGGTGCGGACCACGCGGATCACCGTCTGCCGCAGCTGGCGCACCGCGTTCTCGAGGATGCCCGCGGTCTGGCGCACGGCTTCCGACTGGCGGTCGGCCTCGCCGGCGGCGGCGCGGACGTCGTCGGTGCGCTGCGACATGCGGCTGGCGGCGCCGGCCGTCTCGACGACGCTGTGGGCGATGGCGGCCGTCGCGCTGCCCTGGGCATCGACCGCGGCGGCGACGGCCGAGGTGATGGCGTCGATCTCGCCGATCAGACCGACCACCTGGCTGACCTCGTCGGCGGCCAGCTGCGTCGCCTGGCGGACGGCGGCGATCTGCCGGGTGATGTCGGCGGTCGACTGCGCGGTCTGGGTGGCGAGCTGCTTCACCTCGCCGGCGACGACGGCGAAGCCCTTGCCGGCATCGCCGGCGCGCGCCGCCTCGATCGTGGCATTGAGCGCCAGGAGGTTCGTCCGCGCGGCGATGTCGGCGATGATCTCGGCGATCTTGCCGATCTGCGCGGCCTGCTGCGACATCGCCTCGATGCTGTCGCGGGCGCCGCGGCCGGCGATCACCGCGCGCTGGGCGGAGGCGGTGCTGCCGCTCACCTGGCGCACGATCTGGTGGATCGAGGCGGTCAGCTGCTCCGCCGCCTCGGCCACCGTCTCGGCGGTCTGGCGGGTCTGCGCCGCGGCCTCGGCGGCCTCGCTGGCATTCTGGCCGGTGCGGGCGGCGGTGGCCGACATGTCGCGGGCGGTGCCGGACATCTCGCCGGTCAGGTGGCTGACCTGCTCGACGGCGATGCCGGCCTCGCGCTCGATGGCCTCGGCCATCTGGTTCAGCGCGGCGGCGCGGCTCTTCTGCTCGGCGGCGGCGTAGGTTTCCAGCAGCAGCTCCAGGTCGAACCAGGCGCCCTTGTTCAGCGCGCTGCGGATCGCCTGGGCGTCGGCGCGCAGGCCGCCGGGGCCGCGGCCGAACAGGCTGCGCTTCACGCTGCGGCCGCTCTCGTCGATGCCGAGGTCGCGCAGGATGCCGTGCATCACCGAGGCATGGCAGATGGCCACCGCATAGCCCGGCACGCCATGGGCGTAGAAGGCCGAGGCCAGGGCTTCGGCCGATTCGGTGAAGCCCGGGCCGACATCGCCGCTGACCACGCGGCACCAGTGCGAGACGCGGGCGCGGTGCACCTCGGGCTTCACCAGGGCGGCGTGGATTTCCGGCCAGGCGGCGAATTCGACATGCAGCTCTTCCAGCAGCGCCGGCAGGCGGTTGCGCGCGAAATCCGCCATGCCTTGCAGCACGCGAAGATCCTCAGGCGTCACCTTGAAGGCGGCGAGCCGCTTTTCCTCGGCGGATCGGTTGGGCATGGGGCCGGCGGTCCCTCGGGCTGGGCGGGACGGCGGGCGCCGATCGCCCGCCGGAGTGTCCTGCCGACGGGAGCATAGGCATAAATATCAACGGGACGTTAAATACAGCTTCCAATGTAAAGCTCTTCTTAGCTTGGTCGCGCAATGTCGGGCTTTGTCGCCGCCCATGTCGCCCGATTGTCGCCCGCGTTTCCGGGTTGAGGTATCGTCATGCGATGCAGACCCGCCCCGGGTGTAGCCTCCGCGGCGTCCCGCCGGGCGGAAAGGCTCACGAAAAAACCAACCGGACGGCTTGTTTTGTCCTGGCCTGCGCCGGGTGCCGCGGCTAGGGTCCCGCTCCGGATCTTCGCCCGATCGCGTGATCCAGGCTTGCCGGCGATGCCGCCGCAAGCCATCGCGCTCCAGCCGCCGCGGAAGGCCGATGGACAACCCGACCCGCTCCCGCCGCTCGCGCAGCGCCGTGCTGCAGGCAGCCCTTGCCATCATCGCCCGCGACGGGCCCGGCCGGCTGACGCTCGAGGCCCTGGCCCGCGAGGCCGGCATGAGCAAGGGCGGGCTGATGCACCAGTACCGCAGCAAGGCCGCCGTGCTGCTGGCGCTGCTGGAGCATCAGCTGGCGTATTTCGACGGCTTCCACAGCGAGCAGCAGGCCGAGCTCGGCGACCGCCATCCGGAGGCGCATCTGGCCGCCGACCTGGCGACCGCGCGGGAGGCGACCTCGATGCCGCGCTCGGTCGCCTTCGCCATCCTGGCCGCCGTCGCCGAGGAGCCCGGCATGCTCTCCGTCATCCGCGACCGCGCCGCCGAGCGCCTGGCCGGCATCCGCGCCGAGGCCGCCGACCCCGAGCTCGCGACCTTGCGCTGGCTGGCGGCGCAGGGGCTGGTGCATGGCATGCTGCTGGGCGTCAGCCCGCTGGAGGCGGAGGAGCGCGAGCGCCTCTTCGCCCGGCTGATGGATGCCGACCGGTGGCGGCTGGCGGCGCCGCCCTGATGCTTTTCCAGCCGCCGCGCGACAACCCGGGCCGGGGCTGGCGGGTTGCCGCCCCAGACCGTGACCCCAGGCCATGACCACAGACCATGACCCCTTGCCCGCCGATGATTGAGGCCGCGCCCCTCCCTGCCCCCGCACCCGCGGCCGCGCGGCTGCGCGCCTGCGACGATTGCGGCCAGATGGTGCGGCTGGCGGCGCTGCCGCCGGGGGTGGATTCACGCTGCCCGCGCTGCGACGCCGTGCTGCGCCGGCACCGCCGCAGCATGGTCTCGACGCCGCTGGCGCTGGCCGCGACCAGCCTGCTGCTGTGCCTGGTCACCGTCACCACGCCCTTCCTGACCATCCGGCTGCTGGGGCGGATGCGCAGCAGCATGGTGGATTCCGGCGCCGGCGCCTTCGTCGATGACGGGCTCTGGATGCTGGCGGTGCTGCTGGTGGCGACGGTGGTGCTGGTGCCGCTGGCGCGCCTCGGGCTGCGGCTGGTGGTGCTGGCCGGGCTGACCGCGGCCGCGCCGCCCGTCTGGCTGGGACGGCTGCTGCGCTGGCACCAGCATCTGGGCGCCTGGAGCATGCTCGAGGTCTTCCTGTTCGGTGCGCTGGTCTCCTACACGCGGCTGGCGGATCTGGCCGAGGTCGAGCTGGGGCCGGCGGTCTACGGCCTGGGCGCCGTGGTCATCGCCATGGTCGCGGCCGACGCCGCCTTCGAGCCCCAGGCCGCCTGGGACGCGCTGGAGGATCGCGGTGTCATGGCCCGCCCCGCCGCGGCCCGGGCGGAAGCGCCGCGGCACGCCCCGATCGGCTGCCATTGCTGCCGCCGGGTCGCCCAGGCCGCCCCTGGCACCGAATGCGCCCGCTGCGGCACGCCCCTGCATCCGCGCAAGCCGGCCGCGGTGTCGCGCGCCTGGGCGCTGATCCTCGCCGCCTTCATTCTCTACGTACCCGCCAACGTCTATCCGGTGATGAGCGTGGTGACGCTGGGCCAGGGCGGGCCGCACACCATCATGGGCGGGGTGGTCGAGTTCGTGCATACCGGCTTCTGGCCGCTGGCGCTGATCGTCTTCACCGCCAGCGTCGCGGTGCCCATGCTGAAGCTGGTCGGGCTGTCGGTGATGCTGCTGCAGATGGGGCGGCCGGCCAGCCTGGCCGCGCTGCGGCGGCGGACCAAGCTGTACCGGGTGATCGAGGTGCTCGGCCGCTGGTCGATGATCGATGTCTTCGTCGTCGCCGTGCTGATCGCGCTGGTCCGCTTCGGCGTGCTGGCCTCGATCACCGCCGGCATCGGCGCCGCCTGCTTCGGCGGCGTCGTCATCCTGACCATGCTGGCGGCGGAAAGCTTCGACCCCCGGCTGATGTGGGACGCCGCCGCCGCGTCCGAAAGTGAGACTGCCGCATGACCGAAGAGCTGCCGCCCGAGATCGCGGAAGCCCGCCCGCATCGCCGCCGCTTCTCCTGGATCTGGCTGATCCCGATCGCGGCGGCGGCCGTCACCCTCTATCTCGGCTACAATTCCTGGCAGTCGCGCGGGCCGCTGGTGACCATCGACTTCGCCAGCGCCGACGGCATGACGGCCGGGCAGACCCAGGTGCGCTACAAGTCGGTCACCGTCGGAACGGTGGAATCGATCCGCCTGACCGAGGACCTGTCCCGGATCACAGCCAGCGTGCGCATGCAGCGCGACGTCGGCGACCGGCTGACGCAGGGCGCGCAGTTCTGGGTGGTGCGGCCGCGGCTGACGGCAGGGAATATCTCCGGCCTCGAGACCATCGTCTCCGGCGCCTATATCGAGTTCGACCCCGGCCCCGTCGAAGCCGAGGAGCAGCGCAGCTTCAAGGGGCTGGACGATCCGCCGGGGGTGCGCTCGGACGAGCCGGGCCGCGTCTTCACCCTGCAGACGCCGCGGCTGGGCGCGCTCAGCGCCGGCTCGCCGGTCTTCTTCCGCGACGTGGTGGTGGGCGAGGTGCTGTCCTACGAGCCGCCGAAAATGGACGGGCTGGTGACGCTGCGCGCCTTCATCCGAGCGCCCTACGAGAGCTATGTCCGTCCCGGCTCGCGCTTCTGGAACACGTCTGGCATCAGCGTGAACCTTGGTGCTGACGGCCTGAAGGTCGAGCTGGAAAGCCTGCGGGCCGCGCTCACCGGCGGCGTCGCCTTCAACACGCCGCGCGAGCTGCGCGACGAGCCGGCGCCGGGCGACGATGCCCGCTTCTTCGTGCATGAAAGCCTGGAGGCGGCGATCTCCGCCACCTCGGCCGACCGGCTGGAATTCCTGACCTATCTGGACGGCAATGTGCGCGGCCTGGCGGCGGGCGCGCCGGTCGAGATGCGCGGCATCCGCATCGGCACGGTGACCCGCGTGGAGCTGGCCTATGACAAGGCGCAGGACCGCTTCGTGGTGCCGGTGCGCCTGGCCATCGAGCCGCGCCATATTTCCTTCCCCTCCGGCCGGCCGCCGGAGGAGATCATGGTGGCCGCCGCCCGGCTGGTGCAGCAGGGACATCGCGTGCAGCTGCGCAGCGGCAGCCTGCTGACCGGCCAGAAGGTGCTGTCCCTCGACCGCGCCGACAACCCGCCGCCGGCCGAGATCCGCCAGGAGGACGGGCTGATCGTGCTGCCGAGCCTGGGCGGCGACAGCGACGACATCATGGCCGCGGCGTCCGCCTTCGCCGGCAAGCTGGCGCGCTTCCCGCTGGACGAGATCGGCGCCAACCTGAACGGCGCGCTGGCCGCGGTGAACGGGCTGGCCGGCGGGCCCGAGATCCGCCAGGCCATGGCCAGCCTGTCCGGCGCGCTCGGCCAGGTGCAGGAGCTGGTGCGCAAGGCCGATGGCGGGCTGACCCCGCTGCTGCGCCGCCTGCCGCAGATCGCCGACAATCTCGACCAGGCGATGCGCAGCGCCAACACCGCGATCACCACCCTGCAGCGCAGCTATGCCGGGGATTCCCCCTTCAGCCGCAACCTGGACCGCACGCTGCAGCAGGTGGCCGAGGCGGCGCGCTCGGTCCGCCTGCTGGCCGACTTCCTGGAACGCCACCCCGAGGCCCTGATCCGCGGCCGCACCGAATGAGTTCTTTTCAGATGCACCGTCGTTTGTTCCTGCTCGCCCCGCTGGGCGTCGCGGCCTGCGCCTCGGCCGATCCGCGTTTCTTCCGGCTTGCCATCCCCGAGGGCACGCCGCTGCCCGGGCCATCGCTGCAGGTCGAGCTGCGCCAGGCGCGGCTGGCCCGCTATCTCGACCGCCCGGAGATCTTCCGCGGCGCTGGCGCGACCCGGCTGGTGCTGGCCGATAACGCCCGCTGGGCCGAGCCGCTGGAGGAGATGACCACCCGCCTGCTGGCCGCCGCCCTGACCCAGCGCCTGCCCGGCAGCGTGGTGCGGGAGGAGCGCAGCGCGCTGGGCGGCCGGCTCGACCTGCTGGCCAGCCTGGACATGTCTCGGTTTGAGGTGGCGGAAGACGGCACCGCGCTGTTGCAGGGCCGCTTCGCGCTCCGCCGCCCCGGCGAGGACAATGCCCTGGCCGATCGCGCGGTCGAGGCGCGCGGCGCCGCCGCGGGCGCCGGCACGGCCGAGGCGGTCACCGCCCAGGGCGCGCTGCTCGGCCAGCTGGCGGACCAGATGGCGGCGGCGATCCGCGCCCTGCCGGCCGCGCGACGCCGCTAGCGGCCGAAGAAGGCAGCGTAGGCCTCGGGCTTGAAGCCGAGCAGGCGCCGCTTCCCCTCGACCAGCATCGGCCGCTTGATCATCGAGGGCTGCCCGAGCATCAGCGCGATGGCGCGCGGCTGGTCCAGCCCGGCGCGGGCTTCCTCGGGCAGCTTGCGGAAGGTGGTGCCGGCGCGGTTCAGCACCGCCTCCCAGCCGAATTCGGCGCACCAGGATTCCAGCGTCGCGGCATCGATGCCGGACGCCTTGTAGTCGTGGAAGGCGTATTCGATCCCGGCCGCGTCCAGCCAGCTCCTGGCCTTCTTCACCGTGTCGCAGTTCTTGATGCCATAGACGGTGATCGACATGCGCGGCTCCCTTGTCTGTGGCACCGGGATTAGCCCTGCGCGGCCGTCGCGCCCAGCCCCCCGCCTTCCATCCCCATGAAGCCCAGCACGTCGCGCCGCACCGGCGCGATGCCGCGCAGCGGCCCGGCCAGGGCGCCGAGGATCGCGGCATGGCCGATATCCGGATAGTAGCGCGTCTGCACCGGCCCGCCGGCGGCGGCGATGCGCGCGGCCAGGCTGGCGGCATTGCGCGGCCGCACCGTCTCGTCGGCCAGGCCCTGCAGCAGCAGCATCGGCGGGTTGTCGCCGCGCACCTGGTTGATGGGCTGGGCCACCGCCGGGTCGGGGGCGAAGATTGCTTCCAGTTCGGCGTCGCGCAACGGGAGAAAATCATAGGGGCCGGCCAGGCCGATGACGCCGGCCAGGTCGCGCCGCGGCTGCCGTCCCACCGCCGCCAGCCAGTCCGGCTGCAGCGCCAGCATGGCGGCGTTGTAGGCGCCGGCCGAATGGCCCAGCAGCCAGGTGCCGCCTGGCGCGCCCTGGCTGCAGGCCCAGGCGGTGGCCCGGGCGCAATCCTGCAGGAAGGCCGGAAAGCGCACCGCCGGGAACAGGCGGTAGTCGGGGATGGCCACCTGGCAGCCGGCCTCGACCAGGCTGGCGGCGACGAAGCGGTACGTCGCCCGCTCGCCGTCGGTCCAGTTGCCGCCATAGAAGAAGACCACCAGCGGCGCAGCTGGCCGAGGCGCCAGGGGACTGTACAGGTCCAGCCGGTGCCGCGGGTCGGGGCCATAGGCGATGCCTTCCTGGCGGGCGGCTTCGGGCGCCCAGCGGTTCAGCAGCGCCGCCGGCGAGCATCCCGTCGCCAGCAGCCCCGCCCCCGCCGCCAGCCATGCCCGTCGCCGCATCCCGCCATCCTTTCGCCCGCCCGCCGGGCAGCAACGCGGCAGCAGGGCGCGCGGCTGCAGCGGGTTTCGTGCTAGGCTGCGCCGGTCGCCCTGCCTGCCCCGGAGCCCCTCGCCTGACCCAGATCCCCGGCTACTGCACGCTTTGCCGCTCGCGCTGCGGCACCTGGAACACGGTCGAGCAGGGCCGGCTGGTCAAGGTCGCGCCGCGGCCTGAGCATCCGACCGGCCGCGCCCTCTGCGCCAAGGGACGGGCGGCGCCGGAGATCGCCCATGCCTCGCGCCGGCTGGCGACGCCGCTGCGCCGCACCCAGCCGAAGGGCGCGGCCGATCCCGGCTGGGTGGCGATCAGCTGGGAGGAGGCGCTGGCGGAGGTCGCCGGGAAGCTGGGCCAGGTCCGTGCCGAAAGCGGGGCGGAAAGCGTCGCCTTCGCGGTGACCTCGCCCTCCGGCACGCCGATCTCGGATGCCATCGACTGGGTCGAGCGTTTCATCCGTGTCTTCGGCAGCCCCAACACCGTCTATGCCACCGAGATCTGCAACTGGCACAAGGACCATGCCCATGCGCTGACGCTCGGCGCCGCCATCGGCACCCCCGACTACGCCAATGCCGAGCTCATTTTGCTGTGGGGCCACAACCCGTCGAATGCCTGGCTGGCCGAGGCGGGCGAGATCGCCGAGGGCCGTCGCCGCGGCGCGAAGCTGATGGTGGTCGATCCGCGCCGCAACGCCCATGCCGCCGGCGCCGACCGCTGGCTGCGGCTGCAGCCGGGGACGGATGCCGCCTTGGCGCTGGGGCTGATTTTTCTTCTGTTGGCGGAAGGCTTCGACCAGGACTTCGTCCGCGCCTGGACCGATGCGCCCTTCCTGGTTCGCGAGGATGGCGGCGGGCTGCTACGCGCCGGCGACCTCGGGCTGGACGGCCCGGTGGAGGCGCCGGTGGTGCTGGTCGACGGGGTGCCGCGCGCCTACGACGCCCAAAAACTCGCCGGCGGCCATCCGCCGGAGGCGCTGGCGCTGCGCGGCGCCGTCACCCTGGGCGGGATCGCCTGCCGCCCGGTGCTGGACCGCCTGGCCGAGGCCGTCGCGCCCTGGACCCCCGAGGCCGTCGAGGCCACCACCGGCATCCCCGCCGACGAGGTTGTCGCGGCGGCCGCAGACATCCGCGCGGCGAAGCGCATCGCCTATTACTGCTGGACCGGCGTGGGGCAGAGCGCCAACGCCACCCAGACCGACCGCGCCATCGCCATCCTCTATGCCCTGACCGGCAGCCTGGACCGCATCGGCGGCAACCGCCACTACACCCGCCAGCCGGTGCGCGGCGTGGCGGATCACGGACTGCTGCCGCCCGGCCAGGCGGCCAAGGCGCTGGGCATCGCCGAGCGCCCGCTGGGCCCCGCCGCCCGCGGCTGGGTCACCGCCGAGGACCTGCGCCGGGCGATCCTGGAAGAAGAACCCTATCGCGTCCGCGCCCTGGTCAGCTTCGGCGCCAACCTGATGGTGTCGCAGGCCGATCCGGCGGGTTCGGCCGCGGCGCTTGCGGCGCTGGACTTCCATGTCCATTGCGACCTCTTCGAGAACCCCACCGCGCGTTTCGCCGATATCCTGCTGCCGGTGAACAGCCCCTGGGAGCATGAAGGCCTGCGTGTCGGCTTCGAGATCGACGCCGCGGCGGAGGAGCTGGTGCAGCTGCGCCCCCGGATGGTGCCGCCTTTCGCGCAGTCGCGCTCGGACATGGAGGTGGTCTTCGACCTGGCCTGCCGTCTCGGCCACCGGGAGGCGTTCTTCGGCGGCAGCACCGAAGCCGGCTGGAACCACATCCTGGAGCCCACCGGCCTGACGGTGGCGCAGCTGCGCGCCGTGCCGGAAGGCATCCGCCTGCCGCTGCGCCAGGTCGAGCAGAAATTCGCCGAGCGGCTGGCGCAGGGCCAACCCGCCTTCGCCACGCCGTCGCAGCGCATCGAGCTGTTCTCGGAACGCCTGCTGCGCATCGGCCAGCAGCCCTTGCCGCTGCATGTCGATCCGCCGGCACCCGACAAGACATTCCCGCTGCGGCTGACCACGGCGAAGAGCGGCTACTACTGCCACAGCCAGCATCGCGGCATCGCCTCGCTGCGCCGCCGCGCGCCGGATCCGATGGTGGAGCTGCATCCCGCGCTGGCAGCCCGGCACGGCGTGCCGGAAGGCGGCTGGCTGCGGCTGACGACGCGGGCCGGCAGCGCGCGGTTCAAGGCGCGCTTCAGCGCGGCGCTGGCCCCCGACGTGCTGGTCGCCGATTACGGCTGGTGGGAGGAATGCGCCGATCTTGGCCTGCCCGCCGAGCGCGGCAGCAACTACAACACGCTGATCGACACGCGGCAGGTCGACCCGATCAGCGGCTCGGTCGCGCATCGCGGCTTTCCCTGCGCCATCGCGGCGCTGCCCGATCCCGCCCCGGCCTGGCCCGGCTTCCGTCCGATGCGCGTGGTCGCACGGCGCGAGGAGACGGAAGAGGTCGTCTCGCTGCACCTGGCCCCGCTGGAGGGCGCCCCCCTGCCCGGCTTCCGCCCTGGCCAGCACCTGACCCTGAAGCTGGGCGAGGCCGGGCCGCTGCGCGCCTATTCGCTCTCCGCCGCCCCCGGCGAGGCGTATCGCGTCAGCATCCGCCGCCAGTCGAGCGAAGGTTCTTCTCGATTTACCGCGCTGCAGCCCGGCGCGACCTTGCTGGCGTCAGCGCCGTCGGGCCGCTTCGTCATCCCGGTGGCGCATCCCGACCCGGTGGTGATGGTCGCCGCCGGCATCGGCATCACCCCCTTCATCGGCTATCTGGAGGCGCTGCTGACCGCGCCGGAGACGCCGCCCGCGGTGCTGCTGCTCTACGGCAACCGCGACGGCGCCAACCATGCCTTCCGCGAGCGGCTGCAGGCGCTGGCCGGGCTGCTGCCGCAGCTGTCGGTGGTCGAGCGCTACAGCCGGCCGCTCGACGGCGACCGCGGCGCTGTCGGGCGCATCTCCGCCGCCGACGTGCCGCAGGCGTTGATCGAGGCCCGGGCGCGCTTCTTCCTGTGCGGCCCGCCGGAGATGCTGACCGGGATGCGCGCCGGGCTGCAGGCGCGCGGCGTCCCTGCCTTCGAGATCTTCTCGGAAAGCTTCGTCAGCGCAGAAGGCAACACGACCGCAGCGCCCACCACGCCGCGCGACGTCACCTTCGCGCAGTCGGGAACAACACTGCGCTGGACGCCGGAGGCGGGGACCCTGCTGGAGCTCGCCGAGGCCGCCGGCCTGTCGCTGCCCAGCGGCTGCCGCACCGGGCAGTGCGAGAGCTGCGCCGTCGCCGTGCTGGACGGCCAGGCGCATCACCGCGTGCCGCCGGTCGAGGACGACCCCGGCACCTGCCTGACCTGTCAGGCGCTGCCTTTCTCCGATCTGACCCTCGACGCCTGAGAATTTCCCGGTCAAAGCAGCGCAACAGGGCGCGCGGCGCGCGCCCTCACCGCAAGAAAAACGCACACGGTCCGCAGCCAGCGACGATCGAGGAGTTTCCAGTGATGCCACCTGACCCACGGACCGCGGCAGGAACCGAGAAGCAAAGCGGCATGGCGCGCCTGGCGCTGCGCTTCACCGCCTGGGCCGAGACCTGGTTCCCCGACACCTTCGTCTTCGCCGCGATCGCCGTCGTCTTCGTCGCCGCCGCGGCGCTGGTGAACGGCTCCTCCCCCGTCGCGGTGACCAAGGCCTTCGGCGACGGCTTCTGGAGCCTGATCGTCTTCTCCATGCAGATGGCCTTCGTCGCCATCACCGGCTATGTCGTCGCCACCTCGCCGCCGGCGGCCCGCCTGATCACCCGGCTGGCGATGATGCCGAAGACCGGCCCGGGCGCCATCGCCTTCATCGCCTTCGTCAGCATGTCGGCCTCCTTCCTGAACTGGGGCCTCAGCCTGGTGTTCAGCGGGCTGCTGGCCCGCGCCATGGCGACGCGCACCGAGCTGCAGATGGATTATCGCGCGGCGGGGGCTGCCGGCTATCTCGGCCTGGGCGCCACCTGGGCGCTGGGCCTGTCGTCGTCGGCCGCGCAGCTGCAGGCCAATCCGGCCAGCCTGCCGCCGGCGCTGCTGAAGATCACCGGCGTGCTGCCCTTCAGCGAGACCATCTTCCTGTGGCAGTCGATCGTCATGGCCTTCGTGCTGATGGTCGTCTCCATCATCGTCAGCTGGATGTCGGCGCCGAAGGGCGACCAGGCGATGACGGCGCAGAAGATGGGCATCGAGCCCGGCGTGCCGGTCGGCCAGCTGCCGCCGCGGACGCGCCCCGGCGAATGGATGGAATACAGCCCCTTCCTGACCGTCATCCTGGTGGTGATGACCGCCGGCTGGATGCTGCAGGAATTCACCCGCGTCGGCGCGGTCGTCGCCATCTCCGGGCTGAACACCTACAACCTTCTGTTCCTGATGCTGGGGCTGCTGCTGCACTGGCGGCCGCGCTCCTTCCTGGATGCGGTCGCGCGCGCGGTGCCGGCGACCACCGGCGTGCTGATCCAGTTCCCGCTCTACGGCTCGATCGCCGCGATCATGACCAATGCCAAGGGCTGGGGCGGCATCAGCCTGTCCGACCGCATCGCGCATCTCTTCGTCAGCTTCAACACCGCCGAGACCTTCCCGGTGGTGATGGGCATCTACTCGGCGGTGCTGGGCTTCTTCATCCCCTCGGGCGGCGGCAAGTGGATCATCGAGGCGCCCTACGTCATGCAGGCGGCCAACGAGCTGCAGGTGCATCTCGGCTGGGCCGTGCAGGTCTACAACGCCGCCGAGGCGCTGCCGAACCTGATCAACCCCTTCTGGATGCTGCCGCTGCTCGGCGTGCTGTCGCTGAAGGCGCGCGACATCGTCGGCTTCAGCTTCCTGCAGCTGATCATCCACACGCCGCTGGTGCTGTTCATGCTGTGGTTCCTCGGCCGCACCCTGACCTATGTCGCGCCGGTGATGCCGTAAGCTTTTCTCGACAGGCGCGGGACCGGTATCGTCGGTTCCGCGTCCTAGGGGTGACGAAGCCGCAATCCGCCCCTGGCTGTGCCATTCCTCGCTTGCTGCCGCCGCAGCGCTGTGTCACCCGATGGTCATGCGCCGCTCCGCCGCCATCGCCGATCTGCCAGGCCCGCCGCTGCGGCAGCTTGCGCGGGAACCCGGCCGATGAGCGGCCCGGGCACCCCTGCCGAGGCCGCCCTCGCTTTGCTGCTGGCCCTGCCGGGCCCGGTCTTCATCTTCGACGCCGAGCGCCGTGTGGTCATGGCCAATGCCGCCGCCGCCACCCGGCTCGACATGCCCCCCGACACCGACCTCGCCGGCGCCTCGGCCGACACGCTGATCCGCCGGCTGGCGCATCGCGGCCACTATGGTCCCGGCGACCCGGAGGCGCTGGCCGCCGCCGTCATCGCGCTGGACCGCCGCCAGCCGCATCGCAGCCTGCTGCGCACCGGGCCGGACCGCTGGTACGAGGTCGCCTCGGTGCCCCTGCCGGGTGGCGGCTGGGCCAGCGTCACCACCGACGTCACCGAGCACCGCCTGGCCGAGAAGGCAGCGCGTGACCGGCTGCGGCTGACCGACACGGCGCTGCGGCAGAGCCCGTCGGGCATCGGCATCTATGACCGCGACCACCGCCTGGTCTTCTTCAACGATGCCTATGAGGCGCTGCTCGACCTGCCGCCCGGCACCGCCCGCGTCGGCATGGATTTCGGGCAGGTGACCGACCTGGTGATCGAGAACATGCCCTTCGACGCCCCGGCCCAGGCGCTGTTCCAGGGCCGGCGGCATATCGACCGCAGCCGGCGCAACCAGTTCCTGCGGCAGCGCCCTGACGGCGTCGCCATCCGCGCCACCAGCCAGCCGCTGGCCGATGGCGGCTTCCTGATCGTGCTGGAGGATGTCTCGCAGCTGCGCGCCGCCGAGGACGAGGCCAAGGGGCGCGCCGCCCTGCTGGACGGCGTGCTGGCCGCCCTGCCGCATGGCGTCTGCGTCTATGGCCCGGACCGCAGGCTGCGCCTGGTCAATGCCGCCTTCCGCGACCTGGTGGGCGATTCCGAGGTGCGCATCGGCGAGCACCTGCTGGAGCTGATCCGCCGGCGGGAGGCGGCGCGCGAATATGCCGACCGCCAGGATCCGGAGGAGATCTTCCGCCGCCAGTTCGACTTCGCCCGCGAGCCGACGACGCGGCGGCGCGCCGATGGCCGGGTGCTGACCGGCCGCACCGCGCCGCTGCCCGATGGCGGGCATATCTCGGTGGTCAGCGACGTCACCGCGCTGCACCGCGCCGAGGCCGAGGCGCAGCGCCGCGCCGACCTGCTGCAGGCGATGATGGAAAGCATGCGGCACGGCGTCTGCCTGTTCGACGCCGGCCGCCGGGTGGTCGCCGCCAATGCCCTGGCCTGCGAGCTGACCGGGCTGACGCGGGAGGAGCTGGCGCCCGGCGCGCTGCTCGACGATCTCGGCCGGCTGCAGCTGTCGCGCGGCCTGCTGGGCGATCCGGCGGAGGCCGAGGCGCTGGTTCGCGCCCGCGCCGGCCAGCCGGTCCGGCATGACCGCTTCACCCGCCGCGCCCGCGACGGCCGGGTCATCGAGGTCAGCACCGACCCGACGCCGGATGGCGGCTTCGTCCGCGTCTATACTGACGTCACCGCCGAGCGGCAGGTGCTGGCCGGCATCGAGCAGGCGCGCATCGCCGCCGAAGAAGCTAGCTTCGCCAAGACGCGCTTCCTGGCCACCATGAGCCATGAGCTGCGCACGCCGCTGCATGCGGTGATCGGCTTCGCCGAGGCGCTGCAGAACGATCCCGGCCCGGAAAACGTGAAGGAATTCGCCGGCACCATCCTGGAGGCCGGGCGCGAGCTGCTGGCGCTGATCGACGCTGTCCTGGCGGTCGCGCAGATGGGCAGCGGCCGGCTGCAGGTGGAGACCCGGCCGCTGCATCTGCCGAGCGTGCTGGACAGCATCGCCCGCCAGCTGCGGGGGCCGGCCGAGGCGGCCGGGCTGACGCTGACCCTCGACCCGCTGCCCGCCCTGCCGCGCGCCACGGCCGAGGAGCGGCGGCTGCGGCAGATCCTGCTGAGCCTGCTGAACAACGCCATCAAGTTCACCCCTGCCGGCGGCGCCATCCACCTGGCGGCGCGGGCGCTCGACGACGGCCAGGTCGAGGTGAGCGTCACCGACAATGGCATCGGCATGGCGCCCGAGCAGCTCGGCCAGGCCTTCGAGGCCTTCGTCCAGCTGGAGGGCAGCCATGACCGGCGCTATGGCGGCTCCGGCCTCGGCCTCTATCTGGCGCGCGCACTGGCCGAGGCGATGGGGGCGGCGCTGACGCTGGACAGCGCCCGCGGCGCCGGCACCACCGCGCGGCTGATCCTGAAGGTCTCGGCTAGCCCAGCATCTCCCGCACCAGCGGCATGACCTTGCTGCCATAGAGCGCGATGCCGCGCATCATGGTGGCATGCGGCAGCGGGCCGGCGCTGTACTTCATGTCGAAGCGGCCGAGGCCGAGCAGCTTCGCGGTGCGGGCGATCTTGCGCGCCACCGTCTCGGGGCTGCCGAGATAGAGCGATCCGTGCTCGATCTCCTGCTCGAACTCGGCGCGCTGCATCGGCGGCCAGCCGCGCTCGGCGCCGATGCGGTCGCGCATGACCTTGTAGTGCGGCCAGAACTCTTCCCGCGCCGCCGCGTCGGTCGCGGCGACATGGCCGGGGGAATGCACGCCGAGCGGCCGGCGCGGCCGCGCCATCTGGTCGCAGGCGCGGCCATAGAGATCGGTGAAGGGCTGGAAGCGGGCCGGGTCGCCGCCGATGATGGCGAACATCACCGGCAGGTCATGATGCACCGCCCGCACCACCGATTTCGGGCTGCCGCCGACGCCAACCCAGGTCGCAAGGCGGCCGCTTTCCACCGGCGGCTGGATCTCGGCGGCTTCCAGCGCGGGCCGCAGATTGCCGCGCCAGGTCACCGGCTGCTGCGGCAGCAGGGCTGCGAAAAGGTCGAGCTTCTCCTCGAACAGCGCCTCGTATTGCTGCAGGTCGAAGCCGAAGAGCGGAAAGGATTCGGTGAAGGAGCCGCGGCCGAGGATCACCTCGGCGCGGCCCTTGGACACCGCGTCCAGCGTCGAGAAGCGCTGGAAGACGCGGATCGGGTCGTCGGAGCTCAGCACCGTCACCGCCGAGCCCAGGCGGATCCGCGTGGTGCGGGCGGCGATGGCGGCCAGGACGATCTCCGGGGCGGAGACCGCGAAGTCGGCGCGGTGATGCTCGCCAACCCCCAGAAAGTCGATGCCGGCCTGGTCGGCCAGCACCCCCTGCTCCACCAGGTCGCGGACCACCTGGGCCGGGTGCTGCAGGGCGCCGTCGGCCCCCTGCGTCACATCGCCGAAGGTGTCGAGGCCGAGCTCCAGCACGCTCAGGCGGCCGCCGCGGCCAGGGCCGGGTAGTCGGTATAGCCCTCGGCGCCCTCCGCATAGAGGGTGGCCGGGTTGACGTCGTTCAGCGGCGCGCCCTGGCGCAGGCGCTCGACCAGGTCGGGGTTGGCGATGAACTTCAACCCGAAGCTGACCGCATCGGCGGTGCCGTCGGCGATGTCGGCCTCGGCCTGCTCGATGGTCAGCTTCTCGTTGGTGATATAGGCGCCGCCGAAGGCGTTCTTCAGATCCGGGCCGAGACGCGGCGACAGCGCATTCTCGCGCGCGAACAGGAAGGCAATCTTGCGCTTGCCCAGTTCCCGCGCCGCGTAGCCGAAGGTGGCGGCCAGGTCGGAATCGCCCATGTCATGGGAATCGCCGCGCGGGGCCAGGTGCATGCCGACGCGGTCGGCGCCCCAGACGCCGATGGCGGCATCGGTCACCTCCAGCATCAGCCGGGCGCGGTTCTCGATGCTGCCGCCATAGCCGTCGTCGCGCTGGTTGGTGCTGTCCTGCAGGAACTGGTCGATCAGATAGCCGTTGGCGCCATGGATCTCGACGCCGTCGAAGCCGGCGCGCTGGGCGTTCTGCGCGCCGAGGCGATAGGCCTCGACGATGCCCGGGATCTCCTCGGTGGTCAGGGCGCGCGGCTGCGGGAAGGGCCGCTGCGGCCGCAGCAGGCTGACATTCCCGCGGGCGGCGATGGCG
>NZ_MLCO01000183.1 GCF_001982615.1 Teichococcus deserti
CAGCTGGCGGCCCGGCTGGCGGCGCAGCGGCTGGACCTGGACTCGCTGCTCGACGCCCCGCCGCCGGTCGCGGCTCCCGCCGCGGCGCCACCCGTCGGCACGCCCGCGGCGCCGGCCGTGCCGCCGCGCCCTGCCCCACCGTCCACCTCGCCGCCGCAGGCCGCCGCCGCGCCGGAAGGCCGCCGCGTTATCCCGCCGCTGCCGCTGCCGCTGCAGGCGCTCCGCGACCTCGACGGCGACCTCCAGGTGAACGCGGCCGAGGTGCTTGCCGGCGGCGTCACCTATCGCGATGTCCGCGGCACGGCGAAGCTGGCCAATGGCAAGCTGGCGCTCGATCCCTTCGGCCTGTCGCTGCCCGGCGGGCGGATCGGCGGGCGCTTCGGCGCCGATGCCAGCGGCGCGCTGCCGCGGCTGAGCCTGGCCTTCCGCCATGACGGCGCCGGGCTGGATCTGCGGCCGCTGCTGCAAGGCTATGGCCTGCCGCCGCAGGGCAGCGGAAGGCTGGAGACCGAGGCCGACCTGTCCGGCAGCGGCGCCGATCTGCGCGCCGTCGTCGCCAGCCTGACCGGCAATCTCAGCCTGGCCATGGCCAATGGGCAGATCGACAACCGGCTGCTGGCCTCGCTGGCCGGCGATCTGCGCCGGCTGCTGCTGCCCAACGCGCCGACCGAGGGCAGCACCGCGCTGCGCTGCCTGGCGCTGCGGCTGAACTTCCGGGACGGCATCGGCCGGCCGCAGGCGATGCTGGTCGAGACCAGCCTGGCCGACGTGGTCGGCAGCGGCGAGGTCAATCTGAAGGAAGAGCGGCTGGCGCTGCGGCTGCTGCCACAGATCCGGCTGGGCGGGATCGGGCTGAGCGCACCTGTGCAGGTCGGCGGCAGCCTGGCGGCGCCGAGCTACCGGCTGGATTCGGCCGGCGTCCCCGAGGCCGCGGCCGGCATCGTCGGCGACCTGGTGGCGCGGCAGGCTGAGAACCAGGGGGGCATCCTGGGGCAGCTGGCGCAGCAGCTGGCCGGCAGACCGTCGGGCAGCCTGCCGGATTGCGCGCAGCAGCTGGCGGTCGCCCGCGGCGGCCGCAATGGCCCGGTGCCGCCGGAGCAGCGCCGCGCCACCGGCGAGCAGCCGCAGCGGGTCAATCCCGCCGACCTGCTGCGCAACCTCTTCGGCCGCTGAGCCGGCTCTGACACGAAAAAGGAGGGGCACCTTCCGGCGCCCCTCCTGACAACCCGCTTTGCGACCGGGCCGTTTGACCCGCCGCCTCAAAGAGGCGGCGGCAGCCCGGAAGAATCACTCGGCGGCGGCTTCCTCGGGCTCGTTCTCGCCGACCAGCATGGTGTTGGCGATCAGGCCGGCCTGGGCGCGGACCCGCTGCTCGACGCTGTCGGCCACCTGCGGATTGTCGCGCAGATACTGCTTGGCGTTCTCCCGGCCTTGGCCGATGCGCTGGCTGTCGCAGCTGAACCAGGCGCCCGACTTCTCGATGATGCCGGCCTTGACGCCGAGATCGAGCAGCTCGCCGACCTTGGACACGCCCTCGCCATACATGATGTCGAACTCGACCTGCCGGAACGGCGGGGCCATCTTGTTCTTCACCACCTTGACGCGGGTCTGGTTGCCAGTGACCTCCTCGCGGTCCTTGATCTGGCCGATGCGGCGGATCTCCATGCGCACCGAGGCGTAGAACTTCAGCGCATTGCCGCCCGTGGTGGTCTCCGGATTGCCGAACATCACGCCGATCTTCAGGCGGATCTGGTTCAGGAAGATCAGCAGCGTGTTGGAGCGCGCCACCGACCCGGTGAGCTTGCGCAGCGCCTGGCTCATCAGGCGGGCATGCAGGCCGACATGGCTGTCGCCCATCTCGCCTTCGAGTTCGGCGCGCGGCACCAGGGCGGCGACGGAATCGACCACCAGCACGTCCACCGCGCCGGAGCGCACCAGCGTGTCGCAGATCTCCAGCGCCTGCTCGCCGGCATCCGGCTGGCTGATCAGCAGGCTGTCGACGTCGACGCCAAGCTTGCGCGCATAGCCCGGGTCAAGCGCGTGCTCGGCGTCGATGAAGGCGCAGGTGCCGCCGCGCTTCTGCGCCTCGGCGATGGCATGCAGCGCCAGCGTCGTCTTGCCCGAGCTCTCGGGGCCGTAGATCTCGATGATGCGGCCCTTGGGCAGGCCGCCGATGCCCAGCGCCAGATCGAGGCCGAGCGAGCCCGAGGGCACCACCTCGATCTCGTCGGACTGCTGCTTCGCGCCCATGCGCATGATCGAGCCCTTGCCGAAGGCCCGTTCAATCTGGCTGAGCGCAGCGTCAAGCGCCTTGTTCTTATCCATGTCTCGGAACCCCTTCGCCTCAGGCTGTCTCTATGATCGGCGCCGCTTTCGTGGCATTCGCGCCACGCGTCGGCTGCGTCCTGTATCTCGCCTTCCCGACGGCCGGTGCCAAGCCCCGGCAGCATGCGGAAAGAAGCAAGATCACTATTCCGTTACTATCATGGAAGGATTTGCGCGCTTCAAGCGAAAGCGGCGAAGCCGGCCATCAATCTTCGTTCGCTATATGTTCGCTTCGCCGCTGTTCTGCAAGGGGCGTTTCAGCGGCCAAGGGTGTGGACTTCCGGCTGCAGGATGGCGCGCACCTGCGCCACCAGCTCGGCCGGCGCATAGGGCTTGGCCAGGAAATGCGGCGGGCTGTCGCCAGCCAGGCCTTCCTCGACCATGGAGGGGGCATAGCCGCTGACCAGCAGCACCGCCATGGCCGGGAAGCGCGGCCGCAGCAGACGCGCCAGGGCAGCGCCGTCCATCCCCGGCATGACCACGTCGGAGACCAGCAGCGCCGGGGCCAACTCCTTCGACTCGATCAGCGCGAGCGCGGCTTCGGCATCCTCGGCCACCTCCACTGTCCAGCCGGCCCGGCGCAGGGCGCGCTCGGCCAGACGGCGCAGCGGCGCCTCATCCTCGACCAGCAGCAGGGTGCCGGCAGGCCCCGATTCGGCCTGGGCGGCGGATGCGGATACGGAGGCGGGCGGGGCTGCGCGGCGGGCGCTCTCCTCCACCCGCGGCAGCAGGATGCGGAAGCAGGTGCCCTCGCCCGGCCGACTGCGCACCGCGATGAAGCCGCCAGACTGCCGCAAAATGCCATGCACCGTCGCCAGCCCCAGCCCGGTGCCGCCCTGCTGGGCGCGGCCGGTGAAGAACGGCTCGAAGATGCGCGGCAGCAACTCGGGCGGGATGCCGTGGCCGGTGTCCTCGACCTCGAGCACGGTCCAGCGCCCGGGCGGGATCTCTTCCGGCTCGGCCGGCTCGGGCTGCAGCAGCAGGACGCGGCTGGTGCGCAGCGTCAGCCGCCCGCCCTGCGGCATGGCCTGGCGGGCGTTCATCGCCAGGTTCATCAGCACGCGGTCGAGCTCGGAAGGATCGATCAGCACCAGCCGGCCGGGCTGGTCGAGCTCCAGCTCAAGGCTGATGCCGCGGCCGAGCAGCGGGCGCAGCAACGATGCCATGCCCTCCACGGCGCCGTTCAGCGGCACCAGCCGGGGCGCCAGCACCTGCTGCCGGGCATAAGCCAGCATCTGCTGCACCAGGGCGGCGCCACGGCGGGCGGCGGCCTGCACCTGGCCGAGCTCGGCGGCCAGCGCCGGGTCGGCAGCGGCCCCGGGAAGGCGCAGCGCGTCCTCGGCCGCGCCCAGCACCACGGTCAGCAGGTTGTTGAAGTCGTGCGCAATGCCGCCGGCCAGCGTGCCCAGCGCCTGCAGCCGATCGGCCTCGGCCAGACGCGCCGCCAGGGCCTGGCGTTGCGCCACGTCCTGCTGCAGCAGCAGCACGGCGTCGCCGCCGGGCAGCGCGATGCGGTGCGGCGCCACCGGGTTTCTCTTGGTTCCCTCCGGCGTGGCGAGGCCGAGCTCAGCCGGCGCCGGCCCACCCTGCTGCCAGGCCTGCAGGGTGTCCTGCGACGCGGCGTCGAACAGCCGTTCGGCCGCCATGCCGGGGCGCACCGGCAAGGCGGGGCCCAGCGCCAAGCGCAGCGCGGCATTGGCGTCGCGTACCCGCCAGGCCGCATCGAGCCAGAGCGCGGCGTCCGGCAGGCCGGCGAAAAGCGCCTCCAGGGCGGCGCGGCGTCCTGAGCTCGTCGCGCGATGGCCGGTCCAGCGGTCGAGCAGGCGCATGATGCGCCATCGTAACATCACGGAAGCGTGAGACTGCAAGAGAGAACCGTCAGCGGCGCCGGGCCAGCAGGGCGATGGCCTCGCTCAGCAGGGTATGGCTGGCGCCGAGCGCCGCCCGGCTGGCCTTCCAGGTGGCGACCGGGTCCAGCGGTGCCGAGGCGCTGCCCTCCGCCCCGATCACCGCGGCAGCAGGCGCCCCCTGCCCCGCCAGCGCCCGGGCGTGGGAGAGCAGCCGCTCCGGCTGGCCGTCGAGCCGGGCCACGCCGCGACGCAGCGCCTCCTCCATGTCCATGGCTGACCCTCCTCGCTGGCTGGGAGGCGACAGGGTGGCCAGGCTCTGGTTAGGGCGTGGTTAAGCGTGACCGGATCTTAACCCGCGCGGCGGCATGGAAGGACCATGCCGGAAGCCGCTCTGGGGGCCATCGAGGCCGCCGCCGAAAGCCTGCGCAGCACGCTGACCCTGGCCCAGGCGCTGGCCCTGGCCGGGCGGCAGGTCGACATGACCGGGCTGGAGCGGGAGGTCGCGCTGCTCTGCGCCGCCGCCGCCGCGCTGCCTCCGGAGAGGCGCGGCCCGGCGCGGCGTGCGCTGATCGGGCTGCGGCTGGCGGTGGAGGGGCTGCTGGCCACGCTGCCAGCCCCTGAAAACGAAAGCGGCCGGGCGTCGCCGCCCGGCCCCTCCCGAAGACATCCCTGCTGAGGCCTCAGGCCTTGGGCAGGTGCTTGCTGATGTAAGGCGGCAGGTTGAAGGCACCGGCATGGATTTCCGGCGTCCAGTATTCGGTGATGCCGAGGATGCCGGCCGCCTCGGCGCGGGCGCGGATGGTGGCGACGTCGACCTGGCGCAGCGAAGCGTCCTTGGCCGACCAGCCCAGCGTCATGAAGCCGCCGACATAGGTCGGCACCGCCGCGACATAGGCGTAGATGTCGGCAAAGACCTTGCCGCGGCGCAGCGAGGTCTCGGCGAGCTCCTCGGCCTGCATCAGCGGCACGCCGCACTGGTTGACGATCAGGCCGCGGTCGGACAGCAGCCGCGCCGCATTGGCGTAGAACTCGTCGGTGAAGAGCACCTCGCCGACGCCGATCGGATCGGTGGAATCGACGATGACGACGTCGAAGCTGCCGGCCTCGGCCTTGCGGACATAGTCGATGCCGTCACCGACGATGACGTCGGCGCGCGGGTCGTTCCAGGCGTCGCCGGCGATGTCGGGCATATGCTCCTTGCAGAGCCGGATGACCTCGCCGTCGATCTCGACCATCACCGCCTTCTCGACGTTGCGGTGCTGCAGCACGCGCTTCAGCACGCCGCCATCGCCGGCGCCGATGATCAGCACGCGCTTGGCGTCGCCATGCGCCAGCAGCGGCACGTGGGTCAGCATCTCCTGGTAGACGAACTCGTCCTTCTCGGTGATCTGCGTGACGCCGTCGAGCAGCATCACGCGGCCATGGCTGTAGCTCTCGAACAGCATGATGTCCTGGAACTCGCTCTGCACCCGCGCCAGCTCGCGCTTGACCAGGAAGCGCTGGCCCCAGTCGGGGTAGAGGGTCTCGTTCACCCAGGAATCGGTCGGCATGGCAAAATCCTCGGAAGGGAAAACATGCGAAGAGGGCGGGACCCTAAGGTCCCGCCCCCTGCCGCGTCACGTGACAGATAGGCGGCGTGTCAGCCGATCAGGCCGCGCTTGTGCTCGGCGAGCTGCACGCGCTCGGGCTGGAAGCCCTTCTTCAGCACCGGCACCGCGAGGTACGGGTTGCAGACGCCGCAGACGAAGATGTCCAGCGCGGCATAGGCGCGCTCCGGCCAGGTGTGGATCGACACATGGCTCTCGGCGAGCACCAGCACGCCCGAGACGCCGTCCGGCGCGAAGTGGTGGAAGTGGCCGTGCAGGATGGTCGCGCCGGTCTCGATCGCCGCCTCGCGGAGGACGGCATCGATGTGGGCGGGATCATCGAGGTTCGTGGCACCCCACAGATCAATGATCAGATGCGTGCCGGCGAAGCGCACACCGTCGCGCTCGACGAAGTGGTCCTTCGCCTCGGCGCGGATATCGACAGACTGGGCTTCGCTCGGGCTGTTATCCGAGACCATCCCCAGCGGAGAAACGAGAGCGTCCATGAGCTGCGGCTCCTTCACCAGAAGATGACCAGGGTGGTCGTCTCCGACCGGGTCAACGGCGGCGCATATGGGGCATGGGGGGTCCCCCCCGCAAGAAAAATCGGGACTTTGAGGCCGAAAAAAACGCGGGTCCTTCCTGCGTTCGGCGCGCATCTCGTCTCGCTGCCCCCCGGGGGGCCCCAGAAATACCGCCGGTGACCCGGTGGGGGCAGCCGGAAAAACTTCAGTCCCCGCTCTCCGCCCGGGCGCCTGCTCCACCCCGTGGAAGCGCCAGCGCGGCTTCCCGCGCGAAACCCCTTGCCGGCCGCGGAAAGGCTGCTATACCCCGCCGCCTAGCTGGATCGGTGGCCGAGCGGTCGAAGGCGCACGCCTGGAAAGTGTGTATACCTCAAAAGGGTATCGTGGGTTCGAATCCCACCCGATCCGCCAGATGCCTCTCCTCATCCTCCGAGGCATCCCGCCGAGCCTTCCTCGGCCTTCGTCCCTCATCTAGGGCAGGTTTTCCCGGAACAGCACCTCGCTGCGCGCCGGCTCGACATCCTGCAGCGCCGCGCGTCCGGCACGCAGATTGGCGAAGACGCGGGCGCAATCCAGCAGGGCGGCGCGCGGGTTCTGCGTGATCACCGCCTCCATCGTGCCGTCGATCAGCATGGCGCGGCATTCCGGCGTCAGCCCGTGGCCGATGAAGACCACCGCCTGGTCGCGCCGCGCCTCGCGCAGCGCCCGGCCGATCCCCTCCGCCCCGCCGCCGACGCTGTAGATGCCGTCGAGATCCGGATGGCCGGCCAGCAGCATCCGCGTCTGCCGGTAGTTCTGCGCCGGCTCGTCATGGCCTTCGCGCACGGCGACGATGCGGATCTCCGGCGCCTGCTCGTCGAAGAGCTGCAGCACCCCCATCTCGCGCTCCTGATGCGCGCGGTAGCTCAGGCTGCCGGCGATGACGGCGACCTTGGCCGGGCGGCGCCCCAGGAACCGCGCCATCAGATACCCCGCCAGCCGTCCCGCGGCGCGGTTGTCGAGCCCGATATAGGCGGCGCGCGGCGCATGGCCGATGTCGGAGATCAGCGTCACCACCGGCACGCCGCGCGCGGCGAGCTGGTTCACCGCCTCGCGCACCGCCGGATGCTCGATCGCCATGAAGGCGACGCCGTCGGCCTCGGCGCCGGCGCGCAGCAGGTGGCGCGCCAGCAGCGCCGGGTCGAAGCTGCGCACCTGCTCGACGCGGGCGGCGACGCCGAAAGGGGCCAGCAGCGCCTCCGCCTCGGCGATCATCTTGCCCAGCAGCGCAAGAAATCGGTTGCCGCCGGCCGGCAGCAGGAAGACCAGCCGCATCGGCCGCTGGGCGAGGGCCGGATGCGGCGCCAGGTCCGGCGGCAGGTAGGACAGCGCCTCGGCCGCCTGCAGCACCCGCGCCACAGTCGCCGGCCGCACGCCCGGACGGCGGTTCAGCACGCGGTCGACGGTTGCGGTGGAGACGCCGGCGCGGCGCGCCACATCGGCCACGCGCGGCAGGTTCCTTGAGGCGCCCGAGACCGGATTATCCATCAAAAACCATCACCAATTGCGTTTGACACCCCTGTATTGCCGTCCATATCCTTCGCCATCAAGAACAAACCATCATTTTGCATCAGCACAATGAGGGTGGGCCCGCAAAGCAGGCGGCGCCGTCAGGGGAGGTCCAGCATGAGCATCATCACCCGCCGCGCGGCGCTGCGCGGCCTGGCGGCCGCGCCGCTCGCCGTCCCCTTGCTGGCCGCCGCCCCGCGCCCTGCCCGCGCCGCGGAGTTCGAACTGAAATACGGCAACAACCTGCCGATGACGCATCCGCTGAACACGCGGGCAAGCCAGGCCGCCGAGCGCATCGCGCGCGAGAGCCGCGGCCGCGTCGAGATGCGGATCTTCCCGAACAACCAGCTGGGCGGCGACACCGACATGCTGTCGCAGGTCCGGAACGGCGCACTGACCTTCTTCACCCCCTCGGCGCTGGTGATCGCGACGCTGGTGCCGGCGGCGGCGATCAACGCGGTGGGCTTCGCCTTCGCCGATTACGACCAGGTCTGGAAGGCGATGGACGGCAAGCTGGGCGCGCATGTCCGCGCCGCCATCTCCCGCGTCAACCTCTTCGCCTTCGAGAAGATGTGGGACAACGGCTTCCGGCAGATGACCACCAGCGGCCGCCCGATCGAGACGGCACGCGACATGGACGGCCTCAAGATCCGTGTCCCCGTCAGCCCGCTGTCGATCGCCATGTTCAAGGCGCTGGGCGCAGCGCCGGCCAGCCTGCAGTTCAGCGAGGTCTATTCCTCGCTGCAGACCCGCATCGTCGACGCGCAGGAAAACCCGCTGCCGATCATCCAGGTCGCCAAGCTCTACGAGGTGCAGAAGAGCTGCGCGCTGTCGAACCATATCTGGGACGGCTACTGGTTCATCGCCAATGGCCGCGCCTGGCGCGGGCTGCCCGCCGACCTGCAGAAGATCGTGTCGGACGCCATCAACGATGCCGGCATGCAGCAGCGCGAGGACATCAAGACCCTGAACGCCTCGCTGCAGACGGATCTGGAGTCCAAGGGGCTGCGCTTCAACAGCCCGGCCCCCGACAGCTTCCGCGCCAAGCTGCGCGAGGCCGGCTTCTACGCCGAGTGGAAGGGCCGTTTCGGCGACGAGGCCTGGGGCCTGCTGGAAGAGGCCGTGGGCCGGCTGGCCTGAGCCGAGGGACGCAGAACATGGCCGGCCACGCCCCTGCCCTAGCCCCCGGCGCCGCCCCTGCCCTGACCGGGCTGGCCGGCCGCGCCGACCGCGCCCTCGGCATGCTGGTGGAGGGCGCCGCCGCCCTGCTGCTGCTGGCCGAGATCGGCATCCTCGGCGCCGGCGTCACCGCGCGCTACCTGTTCCACAGCCCTCTGGTCTGGTCGGACGAGCTCGCCTCCATCCTGTTCCTCTGGCTGTCGATGCTGGGCGCGGTGGTGGCGCTGCGCCGCGGCGAGCACATGCGGATGACCGGGCTGGTCACCCGCGTCGGCCCCGGCGCGCAGCTGCTGCTCGACACCCTGGCGCTGACGGCCTCGCTCGCCTTCCTGCTGCTGGTCATGCATTCGGCCGTCGAATATGCCCAGGAAGAGAATTTCGTCGTCACGCCGGCGCTGGAGATCAGCAATGCCTGGCGCGCTTCCGCCATTCCGGTCGGCATCGGGCTGATGATCGTCGCCAGCTTCTTCCGCCTGGCGCGGCAGGGCTCGGTCACCGCGGTGGCGCTGGCGGGCAGCATCACGCTGGCGGTGGTCATGGGATTCTGGCTGCTGTCGCCGGTGTTGAAGCCGCTCGGGCAGCTGAACCTGCTGATCTTCTTCGTCGGCGTCGTCGCGGTGAATGTCTTCGCCGGCGTCCCCATCGCCTTCTCCTTCGCGCTGGCCACCTTCGGCTACCTGGCCTGCACGACCACGACGCCGTTGCTGGTCGTGGTGGGCCGCCTCGACGAAGGCATGTCGCATCTGATCCTGCTGGCCGTGCCGCTGTTCATCTTCCTCGGCCTGCTGATCGAGATGACCGGCATGGCGCGCGCCATGATCGCCTTCCTGGCCAGCCTGCTCGGCCATGTGCGCGGCGGGCTGTCCTATGTGCTGATCGGCGCCATGTACCTGGTCTCGGGCATCTCCGGCTCGAAGATCGCCGACATGGCCGCCATTGCGCCCATCCTGTTCCCCGAGATGAAGAAGCGCGGCGCCAAGCCGGGCGACCTGGTCGCCCTGCTCTCCGCCACCGGCGCGCAGACGGAAACCATCCCGCCCAGCATCGTGCTGATCACCATCGGCTCGGTCACCGGCGTCTCCATTGCGGCGTTGTTCACCGGCGGCATGGTGCCGGCCCTGGTCCTCGGCGCCTGCCTCTGCGCCGTGGTCTGGTGGCGCTACCGGGCTGAGGATCTCAGCCAGATCCGCCGCGCGCCGCTGGCCGAGATCGCCAAGCTGGCCGCCATCGCCATCCCGGCCATCGCGCTGCCCTTCGTCATCCGCGCCGCGGTGGTCGAAGGCGTCGCGACCGCCACCGAGGTCAGCACCATCGGCATCGCCTATTCGCTGGTGATGGGGCTGCTGGTCTATCGCCAGTTCGACTGGCGCCGCATCGCCCCGATGCTGGTGGAGACCGCCTCGCTGACGGGCGCCATCATCTTCATCGTCGGCTGCGCCACCGCCATGGCCTGGGGGCTGACGCAATCCGGCTTCAGCCAGGAGCTGGCGAAGATGATGGCCGGCATGCCAGGCGGTGCCTATGGCTTCCTGGCGGTGTCGATCGTCGCCTTCATCCTGCTGGGCAGCGTGCTGGAGGGCATCCCCGCCATCGTGCTGTTCGGCCCGCTGCTCTTCCCGATCGCCCGCGAGGCCGGGGTGCACGAGGTCCACTATGCCATGGTGGTCATCTTCGCCATGGGCATCGGGCTCTTCGCGCCGCCTTTCGGGGTCGGCTACTACGGCGCCTGCGCCATCAGCAAGGTCAACCCGGATGAAGGCCTGCGGCCGATCTGGGGCTACATGGCCGCGCTGCTGGTCGGGCTGATCCTCGTCGCCGCCGTGCCGTGGTTCTCCACCGGCTTCCTGGCGCGCTGACCCCTTCTCTCCTTCCGCAAGCGAGACCCCCGCATGAGCCGCTTCTTCGGCCAGATCCGCCAGGCCGGCTATGTCGTGCCCGATATCGAGGCCGCGATGGACTACTGGAGCCGCACCCTCGGCGTCGGCCCCTTCTTCTACAACCCGCGCGTGCCAATCAGGAACTACCGCTACAAGGGCGAGAGCTACGAGCCGCACAATTCGGTGGCGCTGGCCAATTCCGGAGCGCTGCAGATCGAGCTCATCCAGTGCCGCAACGATGTCCCCTCCATGTACCGCGACTTCACCCAGGCCGGGCATAGCGGGCTGCAGCATGTCGCCTATTGGACGGAAGACTACGACGCCGATCTGGCACGCCTGACCGCCGAAGGCTTCAAGCCGGTGATGAGCGGCGAGGTCGGCGAGCGCGGCCGCTTCGTCTATTTCGACACCCACTACCACCCCGGCACGGTGATCGAGCTGTCCGAGGTCGCAGGGCCCAAGGGAGAGATGTTCCGCCTGATCCGCGCCGCCTCCGAGGGCTGGGACGGCAGCGACCCTGTGCGCCCCTTCCCCGATCTCAGCAAGCTCTGACGCCGATGGATCCCGCGCGCTTCGAAGCGGTCTACCTGGTCGAGACGCCGCTCGACCCCGTCCGCATCGCCGGCATCATGGCCGGCGAGCAGTCCAGCGGCACCTTCGTCCGGGTCGAGGGCGAGACCGACGCGCTGCGCGCCCGCGCCGGCGCCATCGTCGAGGCGGTGGAGCCGCTCGAGGCCGTCGCTGAACCCAGCCTGCCCAATGCCTGGCTGGAACGGCGCGGCGTCGCCGGCCCCTGGAAGCGCGCACGGATCCGCATCTCTTTCCCGGTGGCCAATGTCGGGGCCAACCTCGCCAGCCTGGCCGCCACCGTCGCCGGCAATCTTTTCGATCTTGGCGAGGTGACGGGGATGCGGCTGGAGGCGGTGCATCTTCCCGCCGCCTATCGCGCGCAGTTCGCCCTGCCGGCTCAGGGCATCGCCGGCACGCGGCGGCTGAGCGGGGTTGCCCACGGCGTGCTGGTGGGCTCGATCATCAAGCCGAATGTCGGGCTGTCGCCGCAGGAGACCGCCGATCTGGTGGGCCGCCTCTGCGCCGCCGGGCTCGACTTCATCAAGGATGACGAGATCTGTGCCGATCCGCCGCATGCGCCGCTGGCGCTGCGCGTGCCGCTGGTCATGCAGGCCGTGCGCCGTCACCAGGAGCGGACGGGCAAGCACGTCATGGTCGCCTTCAACATCACCGATGAGACGGATGCCATGCGTCGCCATGCCGATCTGGTGGCGCGCGAGGGCGGCAGCTGCGTCATGGCCAGCCTGAACTGGTGCGGCTTCTCGGCGATCGAGACGCTGCGCCGCTCCAGCGATCTGGCGCTGCATGGCCATCGCAACGGCTATGGCGGCCTCTCCCGCCACCCGCTGCTCGGCATTTCGTTCAGCGCCTACCAGACACTGTGGCGGCTGGCCGGCGTCGACCACATGCATGTGCACGGGCTGCAGGGCAAGTTCGCCCAGACCGACGAGGAGGTCGTCCATTCCGCCCGCGACTGCGTCACCCCGCTGACCGACGGCGTCGACGACCGCGTGCTGCCGGCCTTCTCCTCCGGGCAATGGGCGGGCACGGCGCCGGCGACCTTCGACGCCATCGGCCATGACGACCTGCTGTTCATGGCCGGCGGCGGTATCATGGCGCATCCGGCCGGCCCGGCCGAAGGCGTGCGCAGCATCCGCGAGGCCTGGGACGCCGTGACCCGCGGCGAGGCGCTGGAAGAGGCCGCGCGCCAGCATCCCGCCCTGGCCCAGGCGCTGGATTTCTTCGGGGCGAAGGTGTCGTGACGCTCCGCCTCGGCTGGTATGGCGACGATTTCACCGGGGCGACCGACACCCTGGCCAATCTGGCGCGGCGCGGCAAGCGGGCGCTGCTGTTCCTGCGCCCGCCTTCCGCCGCCGAGCTCGCCCAGGCCGGGCCCCTCGATGCGCTGGGCATCGCCGGTGCGACCCGCGCCATGACCCCGGACGAGATCGCGTCGACGCTGGCGCCGGTCGGGGAGTTCTTCAGGACCCTCGGCGTTGCTGTGCTGCACTACAAGATCTGCTCGACCTTCGACAGTGCGCCGGATCGCGGCAGCATCGGCGCGGCGCTGGCGGCATTGCGCCCGGCCTTCCCGCATCGCTGCCTGCCGATCCTGGGCGGCCAGCCGGATCTCGGCCGCTACTGCCTGTTCGGCCATCTCTTTGCCGCCGCCGGCACCGGGGGCGAGGTGTTCCGCCTCGACCGCCACCCGACCATGCGGGCGCATCCGGTGACGCCGATGCAGGAGGCCGATCTGCGCCTCCACCTGACGGCGCAGGGCCTGGCGCCGCTGGCGCATCTTCCCTTCACCGCCCAGGGCGGCGGGCTGGAGGCCGCCTTCGACGCAGCGCTGGCCGCCCCGCAGCAGGCGATGCTGCTGGACGTGGCGCGCGACGAGGATCTGGCGCCGCTGGGCAGGCTGCTGTGGCGGGAGGCGGCGCGCGCGCCGCTGCTGGCCGCCGGCGCCAGCGGGCTGGCCCAGGCGCTGGCCACGTCCTGGCCAGGCGCGGCGGCCGCTGCCCCCCTGCCCGAGCCGCCGCTCGACCCGGCCCGGGGCCCGGTGCTGGTGATGGTCGGCAGCCTGTCGCCGATCAGCCGCGCCCAGGCCGAGGCGGCGACCGGCTACAGGCGCCTGACCGCCGATCCGACGCGGCTGCTGAGCGAGGCCGCCTATCGCACGACGCTGCGGACAGAGATGCTGCGCAGCCTGCGCGACGGGCGCCACGTGCTGGTCGCCACCGACCCGCCCGGCAGCGCCCCGCCGCCGGCGCGCGACGTGGCGCTGGCCACCGCAGAATTCCTGGCCGGGCTGCTGGCCGAGGCGCCGGTGCGACGGCTTGGCATCGCCGGCGGCGACACCTCCAGCCTGGCGACGCAGGGGCTGGATCTCTGGGGCCTGTCCTATCGCACCACCCTGGCGCCGGGCGTCACGCTGTGCCGCGCGCATAGTCGCGACCCGCGGCTGGACGGGATGGAGCTGATGCTGAAGGGGGGGCAGATGGGCCCCCCCGACCTGTTCACGCGGCTGGCGGCGTGATCCGGCTCAGCCGGCGCGGCAGTTCTGCAGGCTGATATAGGGCTTGCCGCTGCCGGTGCGGTCGTACAGGCGATCCACCGTGCCCGGGTTGATCTGCGCATTGGTGCCGCGGCCGAAGCGGATCTGCTGGCTCTGCCAGGCGCCGGTCGGGACGCCCGGCAGGCGCGGCGAGAACAGCGTGACGGTCTGCGGGAAGCCGCCCAGCGCCACGTCGGCGATCATCGGTCCCGAGGTCTGGTTGCGGATCTGCACGAAATACTCGAAGGCGTTGGGGCCGGTGCCGTTGGCATAGACCGTGTCGATGAACATCTTGCCGGCGCAGGTGTTGGCCGGCTGCGCGGCGCTGCTGCCGGCGGTCGCCGCCAGGGTGGCGGCGGCGCCCAGGGCGATCAGGCCCATCATCGCGAAACGCTTGGTCATTCTCGTCGTCCCTGGTTGCGCCGTGCCCTCACGGCCTCGTGGGGAACATTACGAGCAGCGCATCCAGCCGGCCAATAGACCGGAGCTATGGCATTGATCAGCCCGGCGGCAGGCCCCCGGGGCACAGCACCACCCGCCCGGTCACGCCGCGGCCGCGCACCAGCGCCATGGCCTCGCGGAAATTCTCGAGCGGCAGGGCGGCATGCAGCTCGGGCCGCAGTTTTTCGTCGATCCACCAGTCCAGCAGCTGCTGCCACAGCGCCCGCACCCTTGGCGCATGCGCCTGCCGGTTGTCGCCCGGCGACCAGCCGATATAGGTGCCCCAGTTCAGCCCGGCGACGCCGATGTTCTTCAGCAGCAGCAGGTTGACGCCGAGCTGCGGGATGCTGCCCGCGGCATAGCCCAGCGTCAGCAGCGTGCCGCCCTCGGCCAGGCAGCGCAGCCCTTCGTCGAAGGCCTCGCCGCCCAGCGTGTCGACGACCAGGTCGACGCCGCGGCCTTGCGTGATCTCGGCGACCGCCGCGCGGAACGGCTGCGCGCTGTCCAGCACGGCAGTCGCGCCGCGCGCCGCCAGCATCGGGTGCTTCGCGAGACCGGCGCGGGCGATGACCCCGGCGCCGGCGGCGCGCGCCACTTCCAGCGCGGCCAGGCCGACGCCGCCGCCCGCCCCCTGCACCAGCACCGTCTGCCCGGCCGCCAGCCTGCCGCGCCAGAGCAGCGCCGCGGCGGCGGTCGGATAGCTGATCGGCAGCGCCACCGCGGCGGCGGCCGGCAGGCCGTCCGGCAGCGGCATGACATGGATGTCGTCGGCGATGGCTTCCTCCGCCATGCCGCCCCAGTCGAGCACGGCGAAGACACGGGTCCCGACCGGCGGGGCCTCGGCATCCGGGGCGGCCTCGATGACGGTGCCGACGATCTCGGTGCCGGGGCTGAAGGGCAGCGGCGGCTTGCGCTGGTACTTGCCGGCGACGACCAGCTGCACGGCGAAGGAGACGCCCACTGCCTCGACCCGGATGCGCACGCCGCGCGGCCGCATCGGCGGCGGCGGGACGTCTTTCAATTCCAGATCGTCGAAGTCGCGCCAGGATTCGCAGACCAGGGCCTTCATTGCGCTTCGATCCGGGCCTCGCGCACCAGGCGGCCCCAGCGGTCCCATTCGGCGCGGGTGAAGTCGGCGAAGGCCTCGGGCGTGTCGCCCACCGGATCGGCGCCCAGCGCGTCGAGCCGCGTGCGCGCCTCGGGCGTGGCCAGCACGGCGGCCACCGCGCACTGCATCTTCAGGACGACCTCCGTCGCGGTGCGGGCCGGGGCCCAGATGCCGTACCAGGTGGCGATCTCGTAGCCCGGCACGCCGGCCTCGGCGACGGTTGGCAGGTCCGGGAAGGCGGCGACGCGGGAGGCGGTGCTGACGGCCAGCGCCCGCAGCTGGCCCTCGCGCACGGCGCCGGCGCTGCTCGGCATGGAATCGAACATCAGCTGGATATTGCCCGCCATCAGGTCCTGCAGCGCCGGCCCTGAGCCGCGATAGGGCACATGCGTCATCTCGGTCCCGGTCAGCTGCTTGAACAGCTCGCCCGCCAGATGCGGGGCGGCGCCGATGCCGGAGGATCCGTAGGAGGCCTTGCCGCCTTGCTCCTTCAGCCAGGCGATCAGCTCCGGCACCGAGCGGACCGGCAGCCGCGGATCGACGACCAGGATCAGGGGCACCCGCGCGATATTCGTCACCGGCAGGAAATCGCGCAGCGTGTCGTAGGGCATCTGCGGCTTCATATGCGGCAGGATCACCTGCAGCGAGGCATTGACCAGCCAGGTGGCGCCATCCGGGGCGGCGCGCACGACTTCGCCGGCGCCGATCACGCCCGAGGCGCCGCTGCGGTTGTCGACCACCACATTGGGCACCCCCGCCTGCGGCAGGCCCTGCGCCACCACGCGGCCCAGGATGTCGGTCGGCCCGCCCGGCGGATAGGGCACCACCAGCCGGACCGAGCGCGGTGGCCAGGCGGTCTCGGCTTTCGCGGCCAGCGGCAGCAGCGCGGCCGCGCCCAGGACAGCGCGTCGGGTGAGCTTGGTCATCCGGATGTTCCTTCCCCTGTTCGTTCTTTGCCGGGATGATCGGACGACAGACGGAGGGAACACAATGCAGGAAACGCTGCGTCCTTATGCCGGGCTCCGGGTGCTGGATGCCAGCCAGGGCATCGCCGGCCCCTATTGCGCCATGCTGCTGGCCGCCGCCGGGGCCGAGGTGATCAAGCTGGAGCCGCCCGAGGGCGACTGGTCGCGCGGCCTCTCGACCCGCGCCGAGGGCCAGTCGGTGATGCACACCTCCTTCAATCGCGGCAAGCGCAGCATCGTCCTCGACCTGAAGAGCGACTCCGGCCGGGCGACGGCCCGCGCGCTCGCCGGCCGCGCCGACGTGATGATCGAGGCCTTCCGCCCCGGCGTCGCCGCCCGCATCGGGCTGGGCCGCGAGAATGCCGGGCCGGGGACGGTCTGCCTGTCGATCTCCGGCTTCGGGCAGCAGGGCCCCTATGCCGAGCGGCCCTGCACCGATTCCGTGGCCCAGGCCTTTTCCGGCCTGGTGGCGCTGAATGCCGGGGCGGACGGCACGCCGCACAAGGTGGGTACGCTGGTGGCCGATGTGGTGACGGGGATGACCGCCTTCGCCGCGGTGCAGACGGCGCTGGCCCAGCGCGCGCTGGATGCCGTGCCGCAGCAACGACACCTGGATATCTCGCTGATGGCGGGGATGGCGGCGCTTCTGGTGATGCCACTGGCCGAGGCCGGGCTGCTCGGCCAGACGCCGCCGGCGCTGAACGTGCCGGCCGGCAGCTACCGCACCGCCTGCGGCGCCTGGGTCATGGTGGCGCTGGTGCGGGAGGCGGAGTTCGTCGCGCTCTGCGGCGTGCTGGGCCTGCCGCAGCTGCCCGAGGATCCGCGCTTCGCCAGCTTCGCCGCCCGCGACGTCAACCGCGAGGCGCTGCTGCCGCAGCTGCGCGAGGCCTTCCTGCAGCACCCTGCCAGCCATTGGCTGGAGAAGCTGGGTGCCGCGCGGCTGCTGGCGGAGCGGGTCTATGCGCCGCTGGATTTCCTCGCCGACCGGCATGTGCAGGCGGCCGGCGCCACCGCGATGCTGCAGCAGCCGGAGCTCGGCGCCCTGCCGATGCCGGCGCTGCCCGGGCTGGGGCATTGGCTGGCCCCTGCCCCGCGGCTCGGCGCCGACACGGACGCCGTGCTGGCCGAGCTGGCGACGGCCTGACCATGGCCCCGCCGCGCACGCTGTTCGACAAGCTCTGGGACGCGCATGTCGTGCTGACGCGCGAGGACGGGCAGAGCCTGCTGTGGATCGACCGCCACTTCTTCCACGAGGGCTCTCATCATGCCTTCGCCCAGCTGCGCGCGCGCGGGGCGAAGGTGGCCGAGCCGTCGCTGAACATCGGGGTCGCCGACCATTACGTGCCGACGCAATCCCCCGGCCGCACCATCGCCGACGCCGGCATCGGCGGCATGGTGGCGGGGCTGGAAGCCAACGCCGCCGAGCACGGCACGCGGCTCTTCGGGCTGCGCGATCCGCGGCAGGGCATCGTGCATGTGGTGGGGCCGGAACAGGGGCTGACCCTGCCCGGGCTGACGGTGGTCTGCGGCGACAGCCATACCTCGACGCATGGCGCCTTCGGCGCGCTGGCCTTCGGCATCGGCGCCTCGGAAGTCGCGCATGTTCTGATGACGCAGACGCTGTGGCAGCGCCGGCCGAAGCGGATGCGCGTGGTGGTCGACGGCGCGCTGCCGCCCGGCACCGCGGCGAAGGACCTGGCGCTGGCGATCGTGGCGCGGCTTGGCGCCGACGGGGCGCAGGGGCATGCGGTGGAATATGCCGGCAGCACGGTCCGCGGGCTGTCGATGGAGGGCCGCCTGACGCTGTGCAACCTGGCGATTGAAAGCGGCGCCCGCTGCGGGATGGTTTCTCCGGACGCGACCACCTTCGACGATCTGCGCGGCCGCCCCTTCGCGCCGGTCGAGTTCGACGCCGCAGCCGAAGCCTGGTCGATGCTGCCGAGCGATGCCGATGCCGAATTCGACGCCGAGCACCGCCTGGATGCCGCCAGCATCGCGCCGGTGGTGACCTGGGGGGTGACGCCGGAGGATGCGCTGCCGGTCACGGCCTTCCTGCCCGACCCCGCCACGGCGGCGACGCCGGCGCGGGCGGCGCAGATCCGCGACGCGCTGGACTATATGGGGCTGCGGCCGGGGCAGAGGCTGCAGGCGATCGGCATCGACCGGGTGTTCATCGGCTCCTGCACCAATGCGCGGATCGAGGATCTGCGCGCCGCCGCCGCGGTGCTGGCCGGGCGGCGGGCGGTGGTGCCGGGGCTGGTCTCGCCGGGGTCGTCGCTGGTGAAGCAGCAGGCGGAGCAGGAAGGGCTGGACCGCATCTTCCAGGCGGCCGGCCTGGTCTGGGCGGATGCCGGCTGCTCGATGTGCGTCGGCATGAATGGCGACCTGGTGCCGGCCGGCGAACGCTGCGCCTCCACCACCAACCGCAACTTCAAGGGGCGGCAGGGACAGGGCTCGCGCACGCATCTCATGTCGCCGGCCATGGCTGCCGCCGCCGCGGTCGCCGGCCACATCACCGATGTCCGCGAGCTTCTGGAGGGGCGCGCATGATGCGGCCGTTCCGTCAGGTGAGCTCGCCGGTCTGCGCACTGCCGCAGCCCAATGTCGATACCGACCAGCTGATCCCGGCGCGCTTCATGAAGCGGCCGCGCAGCGAGGGGTATGGTTCTTTTCTGTTGTACGACACGCGGTTCGACGAGGCAGGGGCGCCGCGGACGAACCCGGTCGACGACGCGCTGGCGCGCGGCGCACAGGTGATGGTGGCGCGGCGCAATTTCGGCAGCGGCTCGTCGCGGGAGGCGGCGGTCTATGCGCTGGTGGATGCCGGATTCCGCTGCGTGATCGCGCCGAGCTTTGGCGACATCTTCTCCGGCAATGCGGTGAACAACGGGCTGCTGCCGGCGGTGGTCGACGAGGCCTGCGTCGAGACTTTGCTGGCGGCCGATGTCGTGTCGGTGGACCTGGAAGCGTGCCGGGTGTGGGCGGGGGAAGCGGTCTTCGCCTTCCGCATCGACCCGGTGTGGCGGGTGAAGCTGCTGAACGGGTGGAGCGACATCGACCTGACCTTGAGTCATGCCGATGCGATCCGTGCCTTTGCCCAGGCCGATCGTTTGCGCCGCCCTTGGGCCCGTCTTGATTCGAACTGACAGAAAAAGATGGGGGCCTGGGGGAATTCCTTCCCCCAGACTTGCTACGCCAGCGCGTCCACTTCCAACCCGAGCAAGTGAAAAGAAAGCGACTTCCCGTGCCCATCCAGGTTCAGCGCGCCGTTGACGCCGCCCTGCAGCACGTCCTCGACGACGAAGTTGAAGGCGCCAAGGTTGGGCAGGTCGTAGCGGCGGACGGCGGTGGCGCCGCGATGGGCGAAGCGGGCCAGGACCTTGGCTTCGGTGACCTGGGCGGCGAGGTGGTCGTAATGGACGCGGTCATGCGCGATCAGCGACAGGTTCAGGCGGTTGCCCTTGTCGCCGGCCCGGGCATGGGCCAGGCGGTGCAGCGGGACCGTGGTCATGCGGCGTCCTCCAGGGTCAGCAGGGTGACGCGAGGCGCGAGGCGCTCGCGCGGCACCAGGAAGGAGAGCGTGCGGATGCGGTCGACGACGCGGCTGCGCACGCCGCCGCCGCCGGCCGGGCCGCAGCAATAGAGGGACAGCACCTCGCGCACCGCGGCTTCGGCCGTGGCGCGGTCGTCGGTGGCGACGGCCAGGCGCAGGCGGATGTCGGGGGGTGCCAGGTCTTCAAGGCCTTTGGGCACGCCGGCATCGCCGCCGAAGACGCTGACCACGCCGATCAGGTCGATGCGCGCCTGGCTTTCGAGGCCCAGCTTCTTCAGGCGGTCCTGCAGGGTGCGGCCGGCGAGCTCCGCACGGGCGCGGCAATTGGGACCGCCATAAGAAATCTCGCCCTCGCCCAGCCAGCCGCCGGGCAGGCTGACGGTGGCCTTCAGGGTCGGCGGGCGCGGCCGGCCACGGGCGCCGGTGACGCGGACGCGGTCAGGGGCTTCCTCGGTGATGGCGACGTTGGTGATGTCGAGGATCACATCGGGGGTCAGGTAGGCGCCGGGGTCGTGCAGCTCGTAGAGCAGCTGCTCGGTCACCGTGCGGCGGTCGACCAGGCCGCCGGTGCCGGCGGGCTTGGTGATCAGGATGCTGCCATCGGCCGAGATCTCGGCGATGGGGAAGCCGATCTCGGCCATGCCCTCGACATCCTTGGTGCCGGGATCGGCGAAATAGCCGCCGGTGACCTGGGCGCCGCATTCCAGCAGATGCCCGGCCATGGTGCCGGCGGCCAGGCGGTCCCAATCGTCCTCGGCCCAGCCGAAATGCGCCAGCATGGGCCCCAGCGCCAGAGCCGGGTCGGAGCAGCGGCCGGTGATGACCAGCTGCGCGCCCTGGCGCAGGGCATCGGCGATCGGCGCGGCGCCGAGATAGACATTGGCGGCGATCACCTGGCCAGGGTCCAGCACCGCGCCGGCATCGCCCTCCCAGGGGTCGAGGTCGGCCAGCGCGCCGCTGCCGCGGATGTCGTCGCCTTCGACGATGGCGACACGCAGCGCCGGCAGGCCGAGCTCCCGCGCCAGCGCCAGCGCCGCCTTCGCCGCGCCGCGCGGATTGGCGGCGCCGCCATTGGTGACGATCGGAATGCCATGCTGGGCGCAGCGCGCCAGGATCGGGCGCAGCAGGGCGACCAGGGCAGGCTCGAAGCCGGCCTCGGGCCTGGTCAGGCGCTCGCGCTGGGCCAGGGCCAGGGTGCGCTCGCCCAGCACTTCCAGCATCAGGGCGGCGGGACCGCCGGCGGCGATCAGCGCATCGACCACCGGGCCCGGGGCGTCCAGCCGGTCGCCGGAAAAGCCGGAGCCGCAGCCGATGCGCAGCAGGGTCTGCGCCATGCTCAATCCGCCTTGGCGCCGGAGACGCGCACGACCTCGCGCCACTTGGCGATATCCGCCTCCAGCCAGGGGCGGAACTCGGCCGGCGGCATGGCGACCGGCAGCAGCCCCTGGTCCAGCAGCTGGGCGCGCAGGTCGGGCGCGTTCACCGCTTCCTTCAGCGCGCCGTAGATGCGGTCGCGGATGGCGTCGGGCAGCTTGGCCGGCGCGAACAGCCCATGCCAGGCGGAGACGTCGAAATCGGCGATGCCCTGCTCGATGGCGGTGGGGATGTCGGGCGTCAGCTCCAGCCGCTGGGCGGAGGTCGCGGCCAGCGCCCGCAAGGTGCCGTCCTTCACGAAGGGCAGCACGGCGGTCACCTGGTAGACGATCATCGGCACGTTGCCGGCGACCACGTCGGTCACCGCCTGCGAGCCGGAACGGTAAGGAACATGCTCGAAGGGCGCGCCGGTCTTCATCTTCAGCAGCTCGCCGGCCAGGTGGCTGGAGGTGCCATTGCCGGCCGAGGCGTAGCTGACGCCGTTGCGCTGCCCCTTCGCCCAGGCGATGAATTCCGGCAGCGTCTTCGCCGGGATCTTCGGCGAGATCACCAGCAGGTTGGGCGCGTTGGTGACGAGCGAGATCGGCACGAAGTCGCGCAACACGTCGTAGGGCATGTTCGGCATCAGCGACATGTTCACCGAATGCGAGGCGATGCTGCCCATGCAGAGCGTGTAGCCATCGGGCGCCGACTTGGCGACGCCGTCGCTGCCGACCACGCCGCCAGCGCCGGCGCGGTTCTCCACCACGATCGGCTGGCCGAGGCTGGCCGACATGCGCTGGCTGACCAGGCGGGCCATGATGTCGGTGCTGGTGCCGGCGCCGAAGGGCACCACCATGCGGATGGCGCGGGTCGGCCAGGCGGGCTGGGCGCGCAGCACGGCGGGGGCGGCGAGCAGGCCGAGGCCGGTGCCCAGCAGGGCGCGGCGCGGAATGGTGTGCATCTCTTGGACCCTCTCGGCCGACAGGGCGGCCATCTTTTTCTGGCGGCCATCAAGCGGCGCGCCGAGCCATCAGGCAATTGAAGATTTCCGGGGCCAGTCATAAGAAAAGCAGATGACCCCTTCGATCCGTCAGCTGCGCGCCCTGACTGCTGCGGTGGAGACCGGCAGCTTCGGGCGCGCGGCGCTGCGGCTGCACCTGTCGCAGCCGGCGCTGACCGTGCAGATCCGCGAGCTGGAGCAGGCGCTGGGCGTTTCCCTGTTCGACCGCACGGCGCGCGGCGCCCAGCCGACCGCGGCAGGCGCCGCCCTGGCCGAAAGCTTCGGGAGAATCCTGGCGGAGCTGGACGCCGTGGTGGATGGCGCGCGGGAACAGGCGGCGCGGCGGGCGGGGGTGGTACATCTGGCGGTGCTGCCCTCGGTCGCGGCGACGCTGCTGCCCGGGGCGCTGGCGCGGCTGAAAGCAGCGCATCCCGGCATCCGCGTCATGCTGCGCGACGCGGTGGCGAAGCGGGTCGGCGCGCTGGTGAAGGAGGGCAGCGCCGAGCTCGGCATCGGCCATGCGACGACCCCCGATCCGGAATTGTCGGAAACGCCGCTGTTCGAGGACGAGCTGGTCGCCGTGCTGCCCCCGGACCATCCGCTGGCCGCACGGCCGCGCCTGACGCTGGAAGAGCTGGCGGCGACGCCGCTGGTGCTGACCGACCCGGAAAGCAGCCTGCGGGCGCTGGCCGAGGCCGCCTTCGCCAGCGCCGGGCTGGCGCCGCGCCCCGCCTATGAGGCGACCTATATGAGCACGGCGGTGGCGCTGGTGCGGGCGGGACTGGGTGTCGGCCTGCTGCCGGCCAGCGCCATGGACCTGCGTGTCGCGCCGCTGCTGGCGACGCGGCCCGTCGACAGCCCGCTGCTGCGCCGGCGCATCGTGCTGCTGCGGCGCCGCGGCGCCAGCCTGTCGCCGGCGGCCGAGGCGCTGATCGAGGTGCTGCAGCCCGACGATTGACGCGGCCGCGCGTCACGGTGTCGGCTGGCGGCAAACCAGCCGCCAGGGGAAGCGCCGATGCCCGCCTATGAACCGCCCGTCTCCGAAGTCCTATCCGTTCTCCGCGAGGTGCTGGTGCCGGAGGCGGAGGGGCTCGACCTGCCGACGCTGGAGGCGGTGCTGGCGGAAGGCGGCCGCTTCGCCACGCGGGTGCTGGCGCCGCTGAACGCCTCCGGCGATGCCGAGGGCTGCCGGCTCGAGCAGGGCGCGGTGCGCACCCCCGCCGGCTTCCCCGAGGCCTACCGGCAGTTCGTGGCAGCCGGCTGGCCGGCGCTGTCGCAGCCCGAGCGCTGGGGCGGCCAGGCCATGCCGAGGCTGGCGCAGCTGGCCCTCGACGAGATGATCGCCGCGACGAATTTCTCCTTCGGCCTCTTCCCCGGCCTGACCCGCGGCGCCGCCGAGGCCATCGCCCGCCACGCCGCACCGGAACTCCAGGAAAGATACCTGCCGCAGCTGGTCTCCGGCGCATGGGCCGGCGCCATGGCGCTGACCGAGGCCCAGGCCGGCACCGATCTCGGCCTGCTGGCGACGCGGGCGGAACCCCGCCGCGATGGCAGCCTGAGCGTCACCGGCAGCAAGATCTTCATCACGGCCGGCGATCATGACCTGGCGGAGAACATCGTCCACCTGGTGCTGGCGCGGCTGCCGGATGCCCCCCCGGGCGTGCGCGGCATCAGTCTGGTGCTGGTGCCGAAGTTCCTGCCGGACGACCAAGGCCGGCCCGGCCGGCGCAATGCCATGGCCGCCGGCGCGCTGGAGCGGAAGATGGGGATCCATGCCTCACCCACCTGCGTGATGCATTACGACGGCGCCGAAGGGTGGCTGGTCGGCGCGCCGCATCGCGGGCTGGCGGCCATGTTCACCATGATGAATGCCGAGCGGCTGTTCGTCGGCATCCAGGGTCTTGGCATCGCCGAGGCCGCGGGTCAGGCCGCCGCCGACTATGCGCGCACCCGCCTGCAGGGCCGTCCGCCCGGGGTCGCCGCCGGGCCGCCGCAGCCGATCCTGGCGCATCCCGACGTGCGCCGCATGCTGCTGACCATCCGCGGCTTCACCACCGCGGGGCGGGCGCTGGCGCTGTGGCTGGCGATGCAGCTGGACCGCGCCGAGGAGGATGCCGAGGCCGAGGGCATGGTCGCCCTGCTGACCCCGGTGGTGAAGGCGGCCTTCACCGATTGGGGCTTCGAGGCCGCGGTGCTGGGCCAGCAGGTGCTGGGCGGCCACGGCTATGTCCGCGAGAACGGGCTGGAGCAGATGGTGCGCGACGCCCGCATCGCGCAGCTCTACGAGGGCACCAACGGCGTCCAGGCGATGGACCTCGTGACCCGCAAGCTGGCCGCCGAGGGTGGCGCCCTGCCCCACCGCTTCTTCGCCCTGGTCCGCGCCGCGCTGCAGGCCGCGCCCGAGCCGGCCCTGACCGAGGCGCTGAACCGCCTGGAGGCGGCGACCCGCCATCTGCAGCGCAAGGGCGCCGAGCCGGCCGAGCCCGGCGCCGCCGCGGCCGAGTATCTGCGCCTCTTCGCCCTGGTGTCTCTGGGCTGGATGTGGCTGCGGCTGCGCGCGGCCGCCGGACCCTCCGGGCTGCCGCATCACCGCCGCTGGCGCCAGGCCGCCGACTTCTTCTTCGCCCGCCTGCTGCCGCAGAGCGCGGGCCTGGCCGCCGCCATCGCCGCGGGCCCGGCGACGCTGATGGTCCCTGCAGAGGACGTCTTCTGAGCCGGGAAAGCGCGGCGCGGCCGCCGCCGCTGACGACAAAGCGCATTGCAGCGCGGCCGGGCGAAAGCCATCTCAGCGGCGTCCTCGCTTCCTGGAGACCGCCGCGCGATGAAGGCCGTGCCCGCCAGCCTGCTGCTGCCGCTGAAGCAGCTCGACGACCCTGCCTTCCGCCGGCCGCTGCTGAAGGCGCTGGGCGTCGCCATCCTGGCCTTCGGCGGCCTGGCCTGGCTGGCCGACTGGGGGGTGGGCTGGCTGGCCGGCGGCACCGGCTGGCTGGCCACCGTCGCCGGGCTGCTGGGCGGGCTGCTGGTGCTGGTCAGCACCTTCTGGCTGTTCGTGCCCGTCATGCTGGGCATCACCGGCCTGTTCTCCGACGAGGTGGCCGAGGCGGTGGAACGCCGCTTCTACCCGGCCCTGCCGCCGGCTCAGGGCGCCTCGATCGCCGCGCAGGCCCGGGCCGGGCTTGGCCTGGCGCTGCGCTTCCTGGTGATCAGCCTGGCGCTGCTGCCGCTGGCCTTGATCGCGCCGCCGCTGGGCGTGGTGGTCTACTGGGTGCTGGCGGCGCTGTCGCTTGGCTACGGGCTGTTCGACGGCGTGGCGCAGCGGCGGATGAGCGTGGCCGACAGCCAGGCGCTGCGCCGCCGGCACCGCGCCCAGATCCTGGCGATCGGCGGGGCGCTGGCGGCGCTGGCCGTGGTGCCAGTGGCCAATCTGCTGGTGCCGGTGCTGGGCACCGCCGCCATGACCCATCTGCTGCATCGCGGCTGACGGTGCGCTGGCGCCACCCGAAAAATTGTTAAGCCGGACGTTGCAGCGGCGCCTGGAACCATGCTCGGCTGGCGGCGCGCCGCAGCACGAAGCGCGGCGCGGCAATCCCGCAAAATGACGGGGGAGGAAGTCCGATGACATCGATGACCCGGCGCGGCCTGCTGGCCGGCGCCGCAACCCTGGCTGCCACGCCGCTGCTCTCCAGCCTGGGCAGCCGCCCCGCCGAGGCGGCGGCACCCTTCCTCAACAGCCTGCCGCCGGCATGGCACCGCTTCCGCTTCGGCGAGTTCGAGGCGACGGTGATCTCCGACGGCCGCCTGCCGCTGGGCAAGCCGGTGCCGGCCTTCCCGGCCTCGCCGCCGGCGGAGATCGTGGGTCTCCTGGAGGGCGCCTTCCTGCCGCCCGACGCCGCGACGCTGGAACAGAACATCCTGGTGCTGAACACCGGCAAGCAGCTGATCCTGTTCGACACCGGCATGGGCGACAGCATGGGCCCGGCCAGCAAGATGTTCGGCCCCACCACCGGCAAGATGCTGGAGAACCTGCGCGCCGCCGGCATCCAGCCGGAGCAGATCGACCTCGTCGTGCTGACCCATGCGCATTGCGACCATTGCTGGGGGCTGACGGATGCCAGTGGCGCCAAGGTCTTCCCCAATGCCCAGGTGGCGCTGAGCGAGATCGACCTGCGCTATTGGACCGACGACAACAACAAGCGCGGCCCGGAATTCATGACGCCCTTCATCGACGGGGCGAAGAAGAACCTCTCGGCCTATCGCGACCGCATGATCATGGTGCAGGACGGCAAGGAGGTGGCGCCGGGCGTGGTGGCGTTGTTCGCGCCGGGCCATACCGTCGGGCACCATGTCTATGCCATCACCTCGGGCAACCAGACCATGGTGAACACCGGCGACCTGGCGCACCACCACGTCCTGCTGCTGAAGAAGCCGATGTGGGAATTCTCCTTCGACACCGATCCGAAGCTGTCGGCGCAGAGCCGGTCGCGCATGCTGGACCGGCTGGCCACCGACAAGCACGCCATCCTGTCCTACCACTTTCCCTGGCCCGGCCTGGGGCATGTGACCAAGGCCGGCGAAGGCTATGACTGGATCGCCGAGCCGATGAACCTTTCGGGACTGGGATGATCCTTGGGGTGAACGCGCCTCAGGGGCACGGGATGGGCGGTTGACCCATCCGCCATTCCGGTCGGATACCGGGCAGCGCCGCGGCAGACCCGCCGCGGCGCTGTCTCCTCCGGCCGGATCGACCCATGCTGCGGCGTTTCTTTGCCTATTACCGGCCCCATAAGGGGCTGTTCATCCTCGACTTCTCCTGCGCCGTGCTGGCCGGCCTGCTCGAGCTCGGCTTCCCCATCGCGGTGAAGCTCTTCGTCGACAAGCTGCTGCCCGGGCAGAATTGGGGGTTGATCCTGGCCGCCGCGGCCGGGCTGCTCGGCATCTATGTGCTGAACACCGGGTTGATGGCGATCGTGACCTATTGGGGTCATGCGCTCGGCATCAACATCGAGACCGAGATGCGCCGCAAGGCCTTCGATCACCTGCAGAAGCTGTCCTTCGGCTGGTACGACAACCAGAAGACGGGGCATCTGGTCGCCCGTGTCACCCGCGACCTGGAAGAGGTCGGCGAGGTCGCGCATCACGGACCGGAAGACCTGTTTATCGCCATCATGACGCTGATCGGCGCCTTTGCGCTGATGTTCACGGTGCATTGGCCGCTGGCCTTGCTGACCACGCTGGTGGTGCCGGGCATCGCCTGGGTCTCGGCGCATTACGGGGCCGGGATGACCCGCACCTGGCGCGAAATCTATGGCCGTGTCGGCGCCTTCAACGCCCGCATCGAAGAGGCCGTCGGCGGCATCCGCGTGGTCCAGGCCTTTGGCAACGAGGCGCATGAGCGCGCCCTTTTCGCGAAGGACAACCTCAGCTACCGCCGCACCAAGCTGGATGCCTACCGGATCATGGCGGCCAGCACCTCGCTGAACTACATGGGCATGCGGCTGACCCAGATGATCGTCATGATCGCCGGCGCCTATTTCGTCATCCAGGGTGGGCTGACCAATGGCGAGTTCGTCGGCTTCCTGCTGCTGGTGAACGTCTTCTTCCGTCCCATCGAGAAGATCAGCGCGGTGCTGGAAGTCTATCCCAAGGGCGTTGCCGGCTTCCGCCGCTACACTGAGCTGCTCGACACCGCGCCCGACATCGAGGATGCGCCCGACGCCCACGCCGTTTCGGCGCTGCGCGGCGACATCCGCTACGAGGGCATCCGCTTCGGCTACGGGCCTGACCGACCGGTGCTGAACGGCGTGGACCTGACGATCCGCGCCGGCGAGACGGTGGCCTTTGTCGGGCCCTCGGGCGCAGGCAAGACGACGCTCTGCTCGCTGTTGCCGCGCTTCTATGAGGTCGAGGCCGGGCGCATCTCCATCGACGGCATCGACATTCAGAAGATGACGCTCGCCTCGCTGCGGCAGCAGATCGGCATTGTCCAGCAGGATGTATTTCTGTTCGCCGGCACGCTGCGGGAGAACATCGCCTACGGTCGCCTTGGTGCCTCGGATGCCGAAGTGCGGCAGGCCGCCCGCCGCGCCCGGCTGGAAAGCGTTATCGAGGCCTTGCCCGAGGGGCTGGACACGGTGATCGGCGAGCGCGGGGTGAAGCTGTCGGGCGGCCAGAAGCAGCGCCTGGCCATCGCGCGGATCTTCCTGAAGAACCCGCCCATCCTGATCCTGGACGAGGCGACCTCGGCCCTCGACACCGAGACGGAGCGCGCCATCCAGCAGTCACTGGCCGAGCTGGCGGAAGGCCGCACCACCCTGGTGATTGCGCATCGCCTGGCGACGATCCGCAACGCCGACTGCATCGTGGTGGTGGATCAGAGCGGCATCGTCGCCCGGGGCCGCCACGACGAGCTGGTGACCCAGCCAGGGCTCTACCAGCGGCTGCATTCGGTGCAGTACGGGGTGACGGCTTAATCTTTTCTTCTGAGCTCTGCGAGGGTGTGGAGCCGGGACCTTTCGGGGTCTCGGCTTTTTCTACGCTTGGGTGGCAAGGTGTCGCCCTTTGCCGGGCCGGCACCTGGCTTTGGCTGCCAGGCAGCATGCAGAAGAACGGTACGCTCGGATGCTTCTGGCCTTGCTGCCCGGGCGGAGGGTCGAGCGGCTGAGGTGAGGTGACGCAGGATCGCCCGGTGCTGGAAGTTCATCACGAAGCTTCTGGAGCCCAGAATGCGACAAACCCCCCTGAGCACGTGGCTAGGGGGGTTTTGTCGTTTGATCTTGGATGCGGGGACAGGATTTGAACCTGTGACCTTCA
>NZ_MLCO01000184.1 GCF_001982615.1 Teichococcus deserti
GCGCCGGGCTGCGCCGGGTATCGAGCCAGACCACCAGGGTCGAGGCGGCGGCGGCCAGGGCGCAGACGGCCATGATGCCGCGCCAGCCGATGAAGGGGGCGGCGAGGCCCGAGACCGCGCCGCCGGCCAGCTGGCCGAGGATGGCGCAGGCCAGGAAGCGGCTGATGGCGACCTGGCGCTGTTCCATCGGCACGCGGTCGCCGAACAGCGCCAGGGTCAGGGGGAAGATGCCGCCGGCGGCCAGGCCCGCCGCGATGCGGGCGGCGAAGAGGCTGTCGAGCGTGGGCGCCAGGGCGCAGGCGGCGAGCATGACGGCGAGCAGGCCGAGGCAGAGGCCGATGATGCGGCGCTTGCCGAAGCTGTCGCCCATCGGCCCCAGGATGGGCTGGATCAGGGCGTAGGGCAGGGTGAAGGCGCTGGCGAGCAGCGCCACCTGTTCATGCGGGGTGGCGAATTCGGTGGCGAGCTCGCCCATCAGCGGGTCGAGGGCGCGGCCGGCCAGGGCGCCGGCGAAGCCGCCCAGGCCGAAGACCGCGACCATGCGCTGCACCGCGCGCGGGTCGGGTGGTGAGGTATCCATGGCGTAGATGCTGCGCTGCGCGGGGTGTCGCGCCAAGGTCCGGTCTTCTGACCATTCCTTCAGAATGCGGGGGTCCGGGGGAACTCAGTTCCCCCGGCGGGGGTTCGGGGGCGGAGCCCCTGATCTTTTGTTTCTGAAGAAGTCGGTCAGCAGCGTGGCGCATTCCGTTTCCCGGATGCCGCCCACGACTTCCGGCGCGTGGTGGCAGGAGGGTGCCTGGAAGATGCGCGCCCCGTGCTCGACGCCGCCGCCCTTGGGGTCATAGGCCCCGAAGACAATGCGCTTTACCCGGAAGAAGCTGGCCGCCTGGGCGCACATCGGGCAGGGCTCGAGGGTGACGGTCAGGGTGCAGTCGGTCAGGCGGGGCGAGCCGCGGAGGCGGGCGGCCTGGCGGAGGGCCAGGATCTCGGCATGGGCCGAGGCGTCGTGGTCTGCCTCGACCCGGTTGCCGGCGCGGCCGAGCACCTGTCCCGCGGGATCGGTGACGACGGCGCCGACCGGGACCTCGCCCCGGGCGGCGGCGGCGCGCGCCTCCGCCAGGGCGAGCTCAATGGGCGTCACGGGCCGATCAGCTGCCCGCCATCGGCGGTGATGGTGTGGCCGGTGACCCAGCGGGCGCGGCGGGAGGCGAGGAAGAGGACGACATCGGCCATTTCCTCGGGCTCGCCCAGGCGGCCGAAGGGGATCTGCGACAGGACGGAGTTGTAGAGCGCCGGGTTGCTGGTGCGGCGGTCTTCCCAGCTGCCGCCGGGGAACTCGATCGAGCCCGGGGCCAGGCCGTTGACCCGGATGCCCTTGCCGGCATGCATCTTGGCCTGGCTGGCGGTGTAGTGAATGACCGCCGCCTTGATCGCGCCATACGGGGCCGAGCGCGTGCTCGCCCGCATCGCCGAAATGGACGAGACGTTGATGATGGAGGCGAAGCCGGGCTTGCCGGGCTCGGCCGCCTTCTCCAGCCAGGGCAGGGCGGCCTGGCTGGCGCGGACGATGGCCATCATGTCGACGTCGAAGGAGGCAGCCCAGCCGGCCTCGTCATCGGTCTGGCCGAAGCCGGAGGCGTTGTTGACCAGCACGTCGATGCCGCCCAGCGCCGCGGCGGCGGCCGGGATGAAGGCCGCGATCTGGTCGGCCTTGGACAGGTCGCAGGGGCCAGCGAAGACCGGGTTGCCGAAAGCGGCGAGCTCGGCCCGCGCGGCCTCCAGCGGACCGGCGCCACGGGCGCAGATGGCGACCGACGCGCCCTCTTTGGCGAAGCCCAGCGCGATGCTGCGGCCGATGCCGCGGCTGCCGCCCATGACCACGACGCGCTTGCCCGAGAATTCCATCGATGTCTCTCCTGACGATCCCGCGGGCAGATCAGCGCAAAGCCCCGCGCCCGACAAGGCGGGCTTGCGCGTTTCGCGGGGGGAGGGCGCAGCTTTCCGTTGTGATCCCGGCGCGAGGGGGCTAGGGACCGCGGGATGCGCAAGCTTCCCCTGATCGGCCTGACCCTGGATGCGGAGCAGCCCGGCGGCTACTCCAAGCTCCCCTGGTACGCCCTCCGCCAGAACTATTTTGCCAGCGTCGTCCGGGCGGGCGGCCTGCCCGTCGCCCTGCCGCATGAGGCCGCGCTGGCCGAGGCCTATCTCGACGAGGTGGACGGGCTGCTGGTCACCGGCGGCGCCTTCGACGTCGATCCCTCGCTCTATGGCGGCGGGCCGGCGCATGAGACGGTGACGCTGAAGCAGGGCCGCACCGCCTTCGAGCTGGCCATGGTGCAGGGCGCGCTGGCCCGCGACATGCCCGTGCTCGGCATCTGCGGCGGCGAGCAGCTGCTGGCTGTGGCGCTCGGCGGCACGCTGATCCAGCACATCCCGGACAGCGTCGCCGATTGCCTGCCGCATGAGCAGCCCAACCCGCGCACCGAGCCCGGGCACGAGGTCGCCATCACCGAGGGCAGCCTGCTGGCCCACGCCGCGGGGACGCTGCGCATGGCGGTGAACTCGGCGCATCACCAGGCGGTCGCGACGCCGGGGCCGCGCGCCCTGGTCAATGCCGTGGCGCCCGACGGGGTGATCGAGGGCATCGAATCCACCGGCCACCGCTTCGCGCTGGGCGTGCAGTGGCATCCGGAATACGCGGTGGACCCGAAGGACCAGGCCATCCTGGACGCCTTCGTCGCCGCCTGCCGCGACGCCGCCGCCGCGCGGAGGGCCGCATGACCGACGAGATCCAGGACGCCGAGGACGCTGGCCGCGGCGAGCGCATCGCCAAGTGGCTGGCCCGCGCCGGCGTCGCCAGCCGCCGCGATGCCGAGAAGCTGGTGGCCGAAGGCAAGGTGTCCCTCAACGGCCAGATCATCGAGACGCCGGCGACCTTCGTCGGGCCTGAGGACCGCGTCGTCGTCGACGGCAAGCCGGTCGGCCAGGCGCAGCACACCCGCCTGTTCCGCTACCACAAGCCGCCCGGGCTGGTGACGACGCACAAGGATCCGGAAGGCCGCCGCACGGTGTTCGAGGAGCTGCCGGCCGCCCTGCCGCGGCTGGTCTCGGTCGGCCGGCTGGACCTGAATTCCGAAGGCCTGCTGCTGCTGACCAATGACGGCGCCCTGTCGCGCAAGCTGGAGCTGCCGGCCAATGCCTGGAACCGCCGCTATCGCGCGCGCGTCCATGGCCGGGTCGACGAGCGGGCGCTGGCCCAGCTGGCCTACGGCATCACCGTCGAGGGCGTGGCCTATGGCCCGATCCAGGCCGGGCTCGATTCCCGCCAGGGCACCAATGCCTGGCTGACCGTCACCCTGACCGAGGGCAAGAACCGCGAGGTCCGTCGCGTCCTCCAGCATCTCGGCCTGACGGTGACCCGGCTGATCCGCACCGCCTATGGCCCCTTCAGCCTCGGCGACCTGCCGCGCGGCGCGGTGGAGGAGGTCAGCGCCAAGGTGATGCGCGAGCAGCTCGGCCTCGACGCGCCGCCGCGCATCCGCCGCGGCAAGGAGCTGGCCGCCGAGGCCGCCGCCCGCGCCGCCGCGATCACAGCCGCCGAGGGCGACCCGACCGCGCCGAAGCCCGTCGCCAAGCCCGAGGCCATGCAGCGCTCCCGCCCGGCCAAGCCGCCGCGCGCGCGCAACGCCACCGAGCCGCTGCGCCGGGCCTGGGGCGCCATCGCCCAGGGCCCCGATGCCGACCAGCCGCAAGGCCCGGGCAAGCGCGGCCGCGGCGGCCCGCGCAAGCCGCGCTGATGCGGATCATCGCCGGGCGGCATCGCGGCCGCCGGCTGGAGGCGCCCCCGGGCGCCGCCACCCGCCCGACCGCCGACCGCGTCCGCCAGGCGCTGTTCGACATGCTGTGGCACGCCCCCTGGGCCGGCCGCGAGGCGGTGGAAGAGGCGGTGGTGCTGGACGCCTTCGCCGGCACCGGCGCGCTGGGGCTGGAGGCGCTGTCGCGCGGCGCCGCCTCGGCCTATTTCATCGAGCAGGACCGCGTGGCGCTCGGCGTGCTGCGCACCAACATCACCCTCTGCCAGGAATCGACGCGCGCCCGGATCATGGCCGGCGACGCGACCCGCCCGCCCAAGATGGTGGCGGCCTGCAGCCTGGTGTTCCTCGACCCGCCCTACGGCAAGGAGCTGGTGCCGAAGTCGGTCGCCGCCCTCGGCGCCGCCGGATGGATCGCGCCCGGCGCCCTGGTGATCGCGGAAACCGGTCGGGAAGAAGCGGTGGTCCTGCCGGGATACGAGGACGTCGCGGTCCGGGAACATGGGGCCGCGAAGGTGCATTGCTTCAGGAAAGAAGCCTGACAGCAGGACAGAGGTAGGCCAGGGGAATGAATTCCCCTGGACCCCATCTTTTTTCTGTTCACCGGCCGTGAACGGGCCAGCGCCTTCGTCGGCAGCGGCACCAGGGCATCACGGCGGGACGCCATTTCATGAAAAAAGCGCGCCCTTACAGGTCGCGCTGTCGATTGGCCGTTTCACGTACTGTCTTCACGTGGACACGGCAGTCACCGCAGAAGAAAGAAGGGGGTCTGGGGGAATTCATTCCCCCAGCCTGCCAAACCCTTACTGCGCTGCCGCTTCGCCTTCCTCGCCCAGGGTGGCCCCCAGCCGCGTGTAGACCTCGCGCAGGCGCTTGTCGTAAGCCTCGTTGCTGAACAACGCCGCGCGCTTCGGCCCGGCGTCTTCCAGCCAGCCGCGCAGCTCGGCGTCGGTGTCCAGGGCGCGGATGGCCTCGGTCATGGCGCGGACGTCGTAGGGGTCGATGGTGATGGCGGAATCGCCCACGACCTCGGGCAGGGAGGAGGTGTTGGAGGTCAGCACCGGGGTGCCGAGCTTCATCGCCTCCAGCGCCGGCAGGCCGAAGCCTTCGTAGAGCGAGGGGAACATCGCCGCCTTGGCGCCGCGGATCAGCGAGATCAGCAGGCGGAAGGGCGCGTAGTCCAGCAGGATGATCTTGCTGCGCTGGCGCAGGATCGAGCCTTCCTGCACCTGGTAGCGGATATGGTCGTCGAAGATGAGCTTGAGCTCCTCCTCGCTCTGCCAGGCCTTCTTGCCGACCAGGACCAGCGGCAGGTCGGTGCCGGAGGACAGGTAGGCCTCGATCATGCGGCCGACATTCTTCTTCGGCTCGATGGCGCCGAAGAACAGGAAGTACTTCTTCCATTCCAGGCCGAAGCTGCCGCGGATCTCGTCCTGCGCCTCGTTGACCGGCTTGTCGGTGAACTTCCGGGGCAGCTCGACCGCCTGGTAGGTGTTGGTCACCTTCTCCGGGTCGGCGCCCAGCAGGTTGATGATGTCCTGGCGCGACGCCTCGGAGACGGTGACGATATGGTCCGCCTTCTGCACGATCTGCCGGTTCATCTTGTAGTAGCGGCGCTTGTTGTCGAGCGTCGTGTAGGGCAGGCGCAGCGGCACCAGGTCGTGCAGGCAGTAGATGTTCTTGGCGCCCGGGATCCGCATCGGCAGCGGATAGGTCCAGTGCATGATGTGCGGCGGCCGCGGCATGGTGACGCTGACCGGCCGGCCATAGACCTTGAAGGCGTTGTGGGCGAGGTTGAAGCCGTTCTCGACGTTCCACAGATGGTCGAAATGCGGCATCCGGCTTTCATAGGTCGTCGAGATGACGCTGCCGGTGACCGGGATGCGGGTGGCGTATTCGCCGAGCGGCCCCATCAGCGTCCGCCGCGTGTTGCGCAGCCAGCGCAGCAGCGCCGAGGCGTCGCCGACGCGGTTGTCGAAGAAGGCGATCTCGCGGATCAGCTCGTTGCGGCTGGGGCTGGCCCGGGTGCCGTAGAGCACGCCGACCTCGGCGCCCAGCGCCCCCAGCCGGAAGCTCAGGTTGCGCGCGTAGGTGGCGACACCCGTGCCCTTGTCGAGCGCGAGGTTGTAGCCGTCGATATAGATTCGGGACCGCATGGGCCCGACCCTAGCGGAGCCTGGCGCCGCGGCGAAGGGGGCGATTGCATTCCGCGGTCACGGATTTGCTGCACTGCGAGAAGAGGGGCGCAAGAGGACTTGACCGCGGCGGGGCCGCAGGGCCGATAGGCGTCATGCACGGACGGGGGCGGCGATGAGCGGTCGGCAGCAGGAGGCGGAGGTCATCCGGCGGGAGGCCGATGCCTTGCGCGACAAGCGCGAATGGCGCGCGGCGGCCGAGGCCTATGGCGCCTTCCTGGCGCTGCGCCCGGACGATGCCGGCATGCAGGTGCAGCGCGGCCATTGCCTGAAGGAGGCCGGCGACGTCCCGGCCGCCCTGGCGCTGTACCGAAGTGCTGCGGCCTTGCGGCCGCGCGACGCCGATATCCCGCTGCAGATCGGCCATGCCGAGAAGATCCTGGGCCGGCGCGACGCCGCCCGCGACGCCTATGCCGAAGCCGCGCTGCTGGCGCCGCTGGCGGAAAACCCCTGGCGCGAATGGCATGCGCTGGCCCGCGCCCGTCCGGGCCGCGCGGCGACGCCGGCCGGCGGGGTGGTGCTGGACCTGACGGATCTTGCCGCCTGGGTGCGCGGCGGCCACCGCGCGCCGTCTGGCATCCAGCGGGTGCAGCTGGACCTGACGCGGGCGGCGCTGGCCCGGCAGCCGGCGCCGCGGCTGGCGGCCATGGCGCGGATGGGCGGTGGCTGGCGCGAGCTGCCGGCGCCGCTTTTCCTCCGGTTGGACCTGCTGATGACCACCGGGGCGGATGCGACCGACCCCGAATGGCTTTCCGCCGTCGAGCTGCTGGAAGCGCTGATCGAGACCCCGCCGCCGCTGCGCTTCGCCCCCGGTGCCGTGCTGGCGACGCTGGGCGGCAGCTGGAGCCTGCCCGACCACCTCGCCTGCCTGCGCGCAGCGCGGGAGCGCGATGGGCTGCGCCACGTGCCGCTGCTGCACGACTGCATCCCGCTGCTGCTGCCCGAGCACTGCGCCGAGGGCGTGGTGCGCGACTATGCCCGCTGGTTCGCCAATCTTTCTCTCCACGCGGATGGCGTCATTGCCGTCTCCCGCTCCACCGCCGAGGACATGAAGCGGCTGCACCGCACCATGCTGCCGGAGCTGCCGGTGCCGGAGGCCGCGGTGCTGCGGCTCGACGCCGCGCCCCGGGCCGTCGCCGGCGAGGTGCCGCCGCATCCGCTGCTGCGCGGCGACACGCCTTTCGTGCTGTTCGTCTCGACCATCGAGGGGCGGAAGAACCACCTGATGGTGTTCAACGCCTGGCTGTCGATGCTGCGCCGCGCGGCGGGGACGCCGGCGGCCGCCCAGGTGCCGCTGCTGGTCTGCGTCGGCCGCCCCGGCTGGCGCGCCGAGGCCGCCCTGGCCCTGCTGGACGGCGCGCCGGAGCTGCGGGCGCGGGTGCGCCTCCTGTCCGAGGTGTCGGACCCGCTGCTGGCGGCGCTGTACCGGGCGAGCCTGTTCACCCTCTACAACAGCCACCACGAGGGCTGGGGCCTGCCGGTCACCGAAAGCCTGGCCGCCGGCAAGGTGGCGCTGGTGCCGCGCCATTCCGCCCTGGTCGAGGCGGGCGAGGGCGGCGCCGTCTTCTTCGCCCCCAACAGCGAGCCCGACCTGCTGGCGCAGCTGCAGCGGCTGATCCATGACCGCGGCTTCCGCGAGCAGGCCGAGGCCGCCATCCGCCCGCCGCCGCGTGGCTGGGATGCGGTGGCAGCGCAGTTCCTCGGCGACGCCGCCCGTCTGGCCGAGGCCGGCGGCCCCCGCCCCCTGGCGCCGGTGGCGGCGGGGCGGCCGCATCCGCTGAAGCGCATCGCCGGCAGCCGGCCGCGCCTGGCCATGGCAGTGGCCGAGACGCTGCGCGAGGGCGAGGCCTGGCACCCGCTGGAGCCCTGGGGCTGCTGGACCCGCCCCGGCGCCGCCACCCTGGCGCTGGCCGCGCCCGATCCGGGGCCCTTGTGGCTCGAGGTCTCGCTGCAGGGCCTGCCGCTGGACGACGGCCCCGCGCCCGACCAGCCGGTCGAGTTGCTGGTGCTGCGCGACGACCAGCCTGCTGGCGAGCCGCGGGTGCTGTCGGTCCCCGCCGGGGCCACGCCGCTGGTCGGGCTGGAGGTCGCCGCCGGCGGCGGGATGCTGCGGGTGGAAATCCTGTGCCGCGCCGCGGGGGCGGATGCCGAGGGGCGGGCGATCGGCATCGGCGTCACGGCCATCGGCCTGGCCTCGGCCGGCAGCGTGCCGGAGCGGTTGGCGCTGCTGGAGGCACGCCGCTTCGCCATCCCGCGCGACCAGCTGGCCGACGCATGACGGGACGCGACTTCGACGCCGCCTTCCGGGCCGAGCTGACGGAGCTGTTCCGCTGGCGCCGCGACGTGCGGCATTTCCGGCCCGATCCGGTGCCGCCCGCGCTGCTGGACCGGCTGATCACGGTGGCGGACCTCGCGCCCTCGGTCGGGCTGAGCCAGCCCTGGCGCTTCGTCACCGTCGACGACCCGGCCCGCCGCGCCGCCATCCGCGTCAATTTCGCCGCCAGCAACGCCGCGGCGCTGTCCGGCCAGGCGGAGGGCAAGGCTTCGCTCTACGCCCGGCTGAAGCTGGCCGGGCTTGACCAGGCGCCCTGCCATTTCGCGCTGTTCTGCCTGCCCGACCCCGCGCAGGGCCATGGGCTGGGGCGCCAGACCATGCCGCTGACGCTGGATTACTCGGCGGTGATGGCGCTGCACAGCCTGTGGCTGGCCGCCCGTGCCGAGGGGCTTGGCCTCGGCTGGGTTTCCATTCTCGACCCTGAGGCGGCGAAAGCGTCTCTCGACGTGCCGGAAGACTGGCGGCTGATCGGCTATTTCTGCCTGGGCTGGCCGCAGCGCGAGGAGGAGATCCCGGAATTGGAGCGGGAGGGCTGGGAAAAGCGCCACGCCTCGGAGCGCCTGGCCCGCTGATCCGGCAGAGGCCGGGCACGGTCCAGGCGACTTCGGCCCCCTGGCCCTACTTCCTGCCGGCGCCTTCCATCGCGTGCTGCGGCTCCTCGAATTCCCGGTGGAGGTCCTCGCCGCCGCGCAGCGCCAGGGGCCGCATCAGGAAGACCGCCCCCCAGCCCCAGCCGCCGTTGATCACCACCCATTGCCACCATTCGGCGTCGAAGCCGGGGACGGTGATGAACCAGCGCTGCAGCCAGGTGAAGCCGAGGGCGCCGACCAGCCAGCCGACGAGGAGGTCGGGCAGGACCAGCGCCAGGCGCAGCAGCAGCGCCAGCAGCCCGCCCAGCGCGCCGCCCAGCAGCATCAGCGCGTAGAGGCTGGGCATGCCGGCCAGGATGGGCATCTCGGCCAGGACGTGCATGGGCGCGAAGAGGAAGCCGCGGACGGGCACGAGCCCCGCGGTCTGGTGCAGCACGAAGAGGGTAGACTGGTGGAAGACCACCACCGCGGCGGCGCCCATGACCAGGCCGCCGCTGATGGCGCGGCAGGGTCCGGCGGGGATCGGGCGGAGGAGGCAGATCAGCAGCATGGCGGCCAGGGCGCCGTGAACAGCGACCTCGCCCAGGCGCTCGAAGCTCGCCTGGGCGAAGGCCTGTTCCAGCGGCAGGGGGGATGTGCCCCCCCGCCCGGCCATGACCTTGGCGATCAGGTAGAAGGAGGCTGCCACGAACGCCCCGCGCCAGGCGGCGCGCAGCAGCAGCCTCACCCCGAACATGGGGCAGTCAGATCAGGCGGCGCGCTCGGCCACGCATTCGCGCATGGCCTCGCCCAGGATGTCCATGCCCTCGGACAGCAGCTCGTTCGAGACGGTCAGCGGGCAGAGGAAGCGGATGACATTGGCGCGGACGCCGCAGGCCAGGATGATCAGGCCCTTCTGCGCGGCCTTGGCGATCAGCGCCTTGGTCAGCTCCGGGTCCGGCTTGTTGGCATCGCCATCGGCCACGAGCTCCATCGCCACCATGGCGCCGAGGCCGCGGATGTCGCCGATCACGCCCTTCAGGCTGTTGGAGTTCTGCAGCTCCTTCAGGCGGTCGGTCAGGATCGTGCCGATCTCGTCGGCGCGGGCGCAGAGGCCCTCCTCCTCGATGATGTCGAGCACGGCGTTGCCGGCGGCCAGCGCCAGCGGGTTGCCGCCATAGGTGCCGCCCAGGCCGCCGGCCTGCGGGCTGTCCATGATCTCGGCCTTGCCGGTCACGGCCGAGAGCGGGAAGCCGCCGGCCAGCGACTTCGCCATGGTCACCAGGTCGGGCTGCACGCCGGAATGCTCGATGGCGAACATCTTGCCGGTGCGGGCGAAGCCGGTCTGGACCTCGTCGACGATCATGACGATGCCGTAGTCGTCGCAGATCTTGCGGATGCCGGCCAGCAGCTCGGCCTGGGCGACGTAGAAGCCGCCCTCGCCCTGCACCGGCTCGATGATCATGGCGGCGATGCGCTTCGGATCGATATCGGCCTTGAACAGGGTCTCCAGCGCCTCGAGGGTCTGGGAGACTTCCTTGCCGTGATAGGCCACGGGGAAGGGCAGGTGGTAGACGTCGCCCGGCAGCGTGCCGAAGCCGGCCTTGTAGGGCACGACCTTGCCGGTCAGCGCCATGCCGAGCAGGGTGCGGCCGTGGAAGGCGCCGGAGAAGGCGATGACGCCCGAGCGGCCGGTGTGGTGGCGCGCGATCTTCACCGCGTTCTCGATCGCCTCGGCGCCGGTGGTCAGGAAGACCGTCTTGCGCGGGCCGCGGGTCGGCACGGTGGCGTTCAGCCGCTCGGCCAGGCGGATATAGCCCTCATAGGGCATGACCTGGATGCAGGTGTGGCTGAAATTCTCGAGCTGCGCCTGCACCGCCGCCTTCACCTTCGGATGCAGGTGCCCGGTGTTGAGCACCGCGATGCCGGCGGCGAAGTCGATGTAGCGCTTGCCCTCGATATCGGTGATCTCGGCGTTCTCGGCCTTGGCCGCGAAGACCGGGAGCTGGATGCCGAGGCCGCGCGGCACGGCCGCTTCGCGCCTCGCCTGCAGCGCCGCGTTGCTGTCGGCTGCCGTCACGCCCATCGCCCATACTCCATGCTGTCGGGGTTCGGGCCGCACGATGCTCCCGCGCGAGGGGGCGGCGCAAGGGGGCGCGGGCGGCGAAAACGACCGCGGGCGCGGCTTATGCGCGGGCGATATCGCTGTGCGATCAAGGAGATGGGGCGGCGCGCAGGGTCAGGCCAGCCAGCCCAGCGCCAGCACGGCGGAGAGCGCGGCGACCAGCGCCCAGAGCACCGGCTCGTCGACCTCCTGCGGGGCCATGGCGGGGGCGACGCAGCAGGCGCCGGCGACGCTGTCGAGAGGATCCTTCATGGGAATTTTCCTGATGCACTTTCCTTCATGATATTTTAGGATGAACCACCGCAACAATCCATTCGAATCACGCCGGGACGGGGCAAGGCCACGCCGGCCGGCCGCAGGAACCACGATTCAATGTCGCGCAATATGCTGTCCCGCCGCGGCCTGCTGGCCCTGGGCGCCGCCCTGCCGGCCAGCCCCGCCCTGGCGCAGGCGCCGTCCGCCCCGGGGGATTTCCCCAGCCACCCGCTGCGGCTGATCGTGCCGGTGGCGCCAGGCGGCAGCCAGGACGTGGTGGCGCGGCTGATCGCCCGCGGCATGGGCGAGCTGCTGGGCCAGACCCTGCAGGTGGAGAATCTCCCCGGCGCCGGCAGCAATATCGGCTACGAGGCGGCGGCGCGCGCCCGGCCGGACGGCTACACGCTGCTGGCGGGCTCCGACAGCCTGTCGATCAACGCCGCGCTGTTCCCGAAGCTGAACTACGATCCGCTGACGGCCTTCGCGCCGATCCTCTCGGGCGTCGCCGTGCCGCAGATCCTGGTGGTGCGCGCCGATTCCGCGGTCCAGGACCTGGCGGGCTTCGTCGCCGCCGCCAAAGGCGCGCCGCAGGCCGTCGGCACGCCGGGCAATGGCAGCCTGTCGCATCTGGTCGGCGAGCTGATGCAGCAGGCCGCCGGGCTGCGCTGGACCCACGTGCCCTATCGCGGCGGGGCACTGGCCATCAACGACCTGCTGGCCGGCCACCTGCAGGTGGTCTGGATCAATATCGGCGCCGTCGCCGACGCGGTGAAGGCCGGGCGGCTGCGTGGCCTGGCGGTCTCCTCCGAGGCGCGGGCCGGCGCCCTGCCCTCCGTGCCGACGCTGGAGGAGGCGGGGCTGCCCGGCCTGACCGCCACCGGCTGGCACGGGCTGGTGGCCCCGGCCGGCATCGATCCTGGCATCGCCGCCCGTTTGTCGGCGGCCGGCACCGCGGCGCTGCAGAAACCGGAGCTGGCGCAGCGCCTGGCGGGGCTGGGGGTCGAGGTGCTGGACGAGCCGCCGGCCGCCCTGTCCCGCCGCATCACGGCCGATGCGGCGCGCTGGGCGGCGGTGGTGCGCCAGGGCAGCCTGCGCCCCGATTGAGGGGAGGCTCTCAGGCGGCGGGGGCGAGCTCCGCCAGCATCCGCCTGGCCTTGGCGTCGCGGGCGATGGCGACCACGGCGCCGGTGCCCTCGCCCGGCAGGAAGTCTTCCAGCGGGCGCAGCTGCAGCGTCAGCGCGTGCAGCAGGGCCCAGGCGCGGATCTCGCCCTCGCGGGTGGCGGGCAGGATCAGCAGGTCGGTGGCGGTGTCGGTCATCGGGCGAAGCCTCGGCAAGGGGTTGTCGACGCAGCGGGTCTCAAGGCGGGGCGTGCGGCCGGCGTCAGGCCTGGCAGGGCGTCCCGAAGGCATCGGCGGTGGTGGCGCGCATCACCTGGGCGAAGAGGCGCAGGGCCTCCGGTCCGCCCTGGTCGAGCAGCGCGCCGCCTTCCATCTCCCGCGCCAGCAGCTCCGCATGGCCCGCCAGGGTCAGGGCGGCGCGGCGCAGCGCCTCCTGCGAGAAGGCGAGCTGCTGCTGCTCGGAAAAATCATTCCAGGGAAGGGCACGGCTGGAGGACATGGTGGGGGTCCGGGGCTGCGCCGTCCTGGCAGGGTTCCGTCTGTCCGACGGCCCGCGGAAGATGCGCCGCAGCAATGAACGCTGCCTTAACGCCGCCCACTTTTCCGTGATTCTTTTTCGGGGTGCCGGGGCGATGCCCCGGCACAGGGTCCGCAGTCCTTAGCCGCGGGCCAGCTCGTAGAGGGCCACCGCGGCGGCCACCGAGACGTTCAGGCTCTCGATCGCATCGGTGATCGGCAGCTTCACCAGCTCGTCGCAGGTCTCGCGCTGCAGCCGGCGCAGGCCGCTATCCTCGGCGCCGAGGACCAGCGCCACCGGACGGTCCTTCGGCTTGGCGGCGGCCAGCGTCGTCTTCGCCGCGCCGTCCATCCCCATCACCCAGTAGCCCGCCTTCTGCAGCGTGACGATGGCGCGCGACAGGTTGACCTCGCGCACCACCGGCACGGTGTCCAGCGCGCCCACCGCGGCACGCGCCATGGCCCCCGTCTCCGGCGGCGCATTGCGGTCCTGCATGATCACCGCCGCGGCGCCGAAGGCCGCGGCCGAGCGCAGGATGGCTCCGACATTGCGCGGATCGGTCACCTGGTCGAGCAGCAGCACCGTCCCGCGCGAGGCGGCCAGCGCATCCTCCAGGTCGACCGGCGGCAGAGGCTCGGCCAGCAGCGCCGCGCCCTGGTGCACCGCATCCTCGGTCAGGAAGGTCTGGAAGCGGGCGCGCTCCACCCGCTCGGCCTGCAGCTTCCAGGGCTTGGGCAGCTTTTCCGCCAGCGCCGCCTCGGCCTCGGTGGTCAGCAGCAGCCGCTTGAAGCGCCGGCGCGGATTGGCCAGCGCCGCGGCGACCGCATGCAGCCCGTAGAGCCACAGCGTGTTGTGGTCGGGCTTCTCGCGCCGCGCCTCGGGCGGGTGCAGCGGCTCGGTGCCGCGCAGGTCGCGCGGGTTGCGGCCGCGGCCCCTGGGCGCCGGCTCGGCGGCGGGCTCGGGCGCCGGGGCGCCGGGGCGCGGGGTGCGGCCGGGCGCGCGGCCGGCACCCTGAGCGGGGCCATGAGCGGCGCCATGCGCGGCGCCGTGGGACGAGGAACGGGAAGGGGAGCGCGGGCCTTCCGGCCGGCGAGGGGGGCGGGACATGCGGCGCATCCTGCGGATCGGCGGGGCCGAAGCAAGCGCCGCGATGCAGTTTCTTCACTTTCTTCGCCGCCCCCTCCGTTGACAGCACCGCCCGAAACCGGATAGAGCGCGGCGCTCCCGCCGGCCGGGAACGCATGGAGGGGTGCCCGAGTGGCTAAAGGGGGCGGACTGTAAATCCGCTGGCGCACGCCTACGTTGGTTCGAATCCAACCCCCTCCATATTCCGGCCCTCTTGTCGCGACGGTGTCGCGGTTGATGGCCGGAACCACCATCCCGGCAGGAGGCGCCACGGCGCGGACGTCACTCTGTGGCGATCGCGCGGTGCGGGTGTAGCTCAATGGTAGAGCCCCAGCCTTCCAAGCTGGTTGTGCGGGTTCGATTCCCGTCACCCGCTCCAACTTGTTCGGAGCGGGCGTTGGGCCATGGGCGTTTCTGCGCCGACATCGGCGCTTGACCGACAGGGTGACCGATAGATGGCGAAAGCGAAATTCGAGCGGAACAAGCCGCACTGCAACATTGGCACGATCGGCCACGTCGATCATGGCAAGACGTCGCTGACGGCGGCGATCACCAAGGTCCTGGCGAAGTCGGGCGGCGCGTCCTTCACCGCCTATGACCAGATCGACAAGGCTCCCGAGGAGCGCGCCCGCGGCATCACGATCTCGACCGCGCATGTCGAGTACGAGACCGCGAACCGCCACTACGCGCATGTCGACTGCCCGGGCCACGCCGACTACGTGAAGAACATGATCACGGGTGCCGCCCAGATGGACGGCGCGATCCTGGTCGTGTCCGCCGCGGACGGCCCGATGCCGCAGACCCGCGAGCACATCCTGCTGGCCCGCCAGGTCGGCGTGCCGGCGCTGGTCGTGTTCCTGAACAAGTGCGACATGGCCGATCCCGACCTGCTCGAGCTGGTCGAGATGGAAGTGCGCGAGCTGCTGAGCTCCTACCAGTTCCCGGGCGACGACATCCCCATCGTCAAGGGCTCGGCCCTGATGGCGCTGGAAGACAAGTCGCCGGAGCTGGGCGAGCAGGCGATCCTGGCGCTGATGGAAGCGGTCGACAGCTACATCCCGCAGCCGGAGCGTCCGAAGGACCTGCCGTTCCTGATGCCGATCGAGGACGTGTTCTCGATCTCGGGCCGCGGCACCGTGGTGACCGGCCGCGTCGAGCGCGGCATCGTCAAGGTCGGTGAGGAAGTCGAGATCGTCGGCCTGAAGGCGACGGTGAAGACGACCGTGACCGGCGTCGAGATGTTCCGCAAGCTGCTGGACAGCGGCGAGGCCGGCGACAACATCGGCGCCCTGCTGCGCGGCACCAAGCGCGAGGACGTCGAGCGCGGCCAGGTTCTGGCCAAGCCCGGCTCGATCACGCCGCACACCAAGTTCAAGGCCGAGGCCTACATCCTGACGAAGGAAGAGGGCGGCCGTCACACGCCGTTCTTCACCAACTACCGTCCGCAGTTCTACTTCCGCACGACCGACGTGACGGGCGTGGTGCAGCTGCCGGAAGGCGTCGAGATGGTGATGCCGGGCGACAACGTCGCCATGGACGTCGAGCTGATCGCGCCGATCGCCATGGACCAGGGCCTGCGCTTCGCGATCCGCGAAGGTGGCCGCACGGTCGGCGCCGGCGTCGTCGCCTCGATCAGCAAGTAAGCGGCAGCGGAAGAGAGACAGGCGCCAGAACATGGACAGCCAGAATATCCGCATCCGCCTCAAGGCGTTCGATCACCGCGTGCTGGATGGCAGCACGCGGGAGATCGTGAACACCGCGAAGCGGACGGGCGCGCGCGTGCGTGGCCCGATCCCGCTGCCGACGGAGATCGAGCGGTTCACCGTGAACCGTTCGCCGCACGTCGACAAGAAGAGCCGTGAGCAGTTCGAGATCCGGACTCATCGGCGTCTGCTCGATATCGTCGATCCCACCCCGCAGACCGTGGACGCGCTGATGAAGCTCGACCTGGCGGCCGGTGTGGACGTCGAGATCAAGCTCTAAGGCCCGGGGAGCAATCTGCCATGGCCGCGAAGAATGGTCGCACCGGCCTGATCGCCAAGAAGCTGGGGATGACCCGGCTGTTCAATGACGACGGCTCGACCGTGCCCGTCACCGTGCTGCACCTGGACCAGGTGCGCGTGGTGGCCGCCCGCACGGAAGAGAAGGACGGTTACGCTGCGGTTCAGCTGGGCATTGGCCTGGCGAAGCCGAAGAATGTCTCGAAGCCCAACAAGGGTCACTTCGCCAAGGCGGGTGTCGAGGCTCCGAAGAAGGTGGTGGAATTCCGCGTGGCCGCTGACGCCGCGCTGGAGCCCGGCACGACGCTGACCGCGGGTCACTTCGTGAAGGGTCAGCTGGTGGACGTCACCGGCACGTCGAAGGGCAAGGGGTTTGCCGGCGCCATGAAGCGCTGGAACTTCTCGGGCCTCGAAGCGTCGCACGGCGTCTCCATCAGCCACCGTAGCCACGGTTCGACGGGCAACCGTCAGGATCCGGGCAAGACCTTCAAGAACAAGAAGATGGCTGGCCATCTGGGCGTTGAGCGCATTACCACGCAGAACCTGGAGATCGCCGGTTTCGATCTCGAGAAGGGTCTGCTGATGGTCAAGGGCGCGGTGCCTGGTGCGAAGGGCGGGTATGTGCTGGTTCGGGACGCCGTGAAGGTCGCCCGTCCTGCCGATGCGCCGTTCCCCGCGGCCGTGGCCTGAGGGTTAGGACATGCAGGTTCCTGTCATCACCCTGGACAACGGCCAGGCCGGCGAGATCGAGCTCCCGGAAGCCCTGTTCGCCGCTTCTCCCCGCGCTGACGTGATGGCGCGCGTGGTGCACTGGCAGCTCGCCAAGCGCCGCGCCGGCACCCACAAGGTGAAGGGCATGGGCGAGGTTTCTGGCACCACCAAGAAGCCGTATCGCCAGAAGGGCACGGGCAACGCCCGCCAGGGCTCGCTGCGCGCGCCGCAGTTCCGCACCGGCGGCGCCGTGCACGGCCCGGTCGTGCGCGACCATGGCTACTCGCTGAACAAGAAGGTCCGCCGCCTGGGCCTGATCAGCGCGCTGAGCCAGAAGGCCGCCGAAGGCAAGCTGATCGTGCTCGACACGGCGGCGATGGGCGCCGACTTCAAGACCGCCGCCATGGCCTCCAAGGTCAAGGCGCTGGGCTGGAAGAGCGCGCTGGTCGTCGACGCGACCGTCGACGAGGGCTTCGGTCGCGCCGTGCGCAACCTGAAGAACGTGAACGTGCTGCCGACGCTCGGCGCCAATGTTTACGACATTCTGAAGCATGACGTTCTGGCGGTCACCCGTCAGGCCGTCGAGGCGCTGAAGGAGCGGCTGGCATGAGCGAGACCGCGACCAAGAAGCCGAAGATCGTGATCTCGCGCGAGAAGATGTATCAGACCATCCTCGCGCCGATGATCACGGAGAAGGCCTCGGGCCTCGCCGAGCAGAGCCAGGTCACCTTCAAGGTGCCGCTCACGGCGACCAAGCCTGAGATCAAGGCCTCCGTCGAGGGCCTGTTCGGGGTGACTGTCGTCGCCGTGAACACCCTCGTCATGAAGGGCAAGACCAAGCGGGTGCGTGGCCGTGAGGGCCAGCGCTCCGACTGGAAGAAGGCGGTCGTCCGCCTGGCCGAGGGCCAGAGCATCGACCTCACCACGGGGCTCGCTTAACGCCATGGCGCTGAAGCACTTTAACCCGGTTACCCCGAGCCTGCGCGGGACGGTCCTCATCGACCGTTCCGACCTGTTCAAGGGCAAGCCGGTCAAGCAGCTGACGGAGGGCAAGAGCCACTCCGGCGGCCGCAACAATCATGGCCGCATCACCGTTCGGTTCCGTGGGGGTGGACACAAGCAGTCCTACCGCGTGATCGACTTCAAGCGGCGCAAGTTCGACGTGCCGGCCGTCGTTGAGCGGCTGGAATACGATCCGAACCGCACCGCCTTCATCGCGCTGCTGAAGTACGAGGATGGCGAGCTCGCCTATATCCTCGCGCCGCAGCGCCTGAAGGTGGGCGACACGGTGGTGGCCGGTGAGCGCGTCGACATCAAGCCGGGCAACGCGATGCCGCTCGGCTCGATCCCGGTCGGCACGATCATCTACAACATCGAGATGAAGCCCGGCGCCGGCGGCAAGATCGCCCGTTCGGCTGGCACCTTCTGCCAGCTGGTCGGCAAGGATGCCGGCTATGCGCAGGTCAAGCTGCAGTCGGGCGAGCTGCGCCTGATGCGTGGCGAGTGCATGGCTTCGATCGGTGCGGTGTCCAACCCGGACAACCAGAACCAGCATCTTGGTAAGGCCGGCCGCTCGCGCTGGCTGGGCCGCAAGCCGCATCAGCGCGGCGTCGTCATGAACCCGGTCGACCACCCGCATGGTGGTGGTGAAGGCCGGACCTCGGGCGGCCGTCACCCGGTCACGCCGTGGGGCAAGCCGACCAAGGGCTACAAGACCCGCACCAACAAGCGCACGGACAAGCTGATCGTCCGCCGCCGCAACGTGACGAAGGGCTGACCGCGATGTCGCGCAGTGTCTGGAAGGGGCCGTTTGTCGACGGCTACCTGCTGAACAAGGCGGAAGCGGCCCGTGCCTCCACCCGCAACGAGGTCATCAAGATCTGGTCGCGTCGGAGCACGATCCTGCCGCAGTTCGTCGGGCTGACCTTCGGTGTCTACAACGGCAAGAAGTTCATTCCCGTCCAGGTGTCCGAGAACATGGTGGGGCATAAGTTCGGCGAGTTCTCGCCGACCCGCACCTTCACCGGGCATTCCTCGGACAAGAAGGCGAAGCGGGGCTAAGCGATGAGCAAGCCGAAGCACGAGCGCACGCTCGCCGAAACCGAGGCGAAGGCCGTCACCCGGAACATCCGGGTGTCGCCCTACAAGCTGAACCTGGCCGCTGGTCTGATCCGGGGCAAGAAGGCGCAGGACGCGGTCGCGATCCTGACCTTCTCCAAGCGCCGCATCGCGCAGACCGTGAAGACGACGCTGGAATCGGCAATCGCGAACGCGGAGAACAACCACCAGCTCGACGTCGACCGCCTGGTCGTGTCGCGGGTGGAAGTGGGCCGCGCCATCGTGATGAAGCGCTTCCACGCCCGCGGCCGCGGCAAGGCGGCGCGGGTGGAGAAGTGGTTCAGCCACCTTTCCATCGTGGTTGCCGAGCAGCCGGTGCCGACCGAGCCGGCGCAGCAGGAGGCCGCGTAACATGGGCCATAAAGTCAATCCGATCGGGCTGCGGCTCGGCATCAACCGCACCTGGGACAGCCGCTGGTTCGCCGGCGCCGACTATTCCCGGCTGCTGCATGATGACCTGAAGCTCCGCAAGACCCTGAAGGATCGCCTGAAGGGCGCCGGCGTCTCGAAGGTCATCATCGAGCGTCCGGCGAAGAAGCCCCGCGTGACGATCCACGCCGCCCGTCCGGGCGTCGTGATCGGCAAGAAGGGCGCCGACATCGAGGTGCTGCGCAAGGATCTGGCGAAGCTCGCCGGGGCCGAGGTCGCGCTGAACATCGTCGAGATCCGCAAGCCGGAGATCGAGGCGCAGCTGGTGGCCGAGAGCATCGCCCAGCAGCTCGAGCGCCGCGTGGCCTTCCGCCGCGCGATGAAGCGTGCCGTGCAGTCCGCCATGCGCCTCGGCGCCGGCGGCATCCGCATCAATTGCGGCGGCCGCCTGGGCGGCGCCGAGATTGCCCGGATGGAGTGGTATCGCGAGGGCCGGGTGCCGCTGCACACGCTCCGCGCCGATATCGACTATGGCACCGCGACCGCGAAGACGACCTATGGCACCTGCGGTGTGAAGGTCTGGATCTTCAAGGGCGAGATCATGGCCCATGATCCGCTGGCGCAGGACAAGCGCGCCGCGGAGCAGGCGCCGCAGCGCTGAGGATACGAGACAATGCTTTCTCCGAAGCGCACGCGGTTCCGTAAGGCGCACAAGGGTCGGATCAAGGGCGTGGCGAAGGGCGGCTTCTCGCTGTCCTTCGGCGGCTTTGGCCTCAAGGCGATGGAGCCGGAGCGGGTCACCGCCCGGCAGATCGAGGCGGCTCGCCGCGCGATCACCCGCGCCATGAAGCGCCAGGGGCGCGTCTGGATCCGCATTTTCCCGGACGTCCCCGTCTCCACGAAGCCGGCGGAAGTCCGCATGGGTTCTGGCAAGGGTGCGCCCGAATACTGGGTTGCCCGTGTCAAGCCGGGTCGCATCATGTTCGAGATCGACGGCGTGTCGGTCGAGACGGCGCGTGAGGCGCTGGGTCTCGGCGCGGCCAAGCTGCCGATCAAGACCAAGCTCGTGACCCGCCTGGGCGCGGCGGAGGCCTGAGCCGATGACCAAGATCGTGGATGTCCGCGGCAAGACCGCGGACGAGCTGAAGACGATGCTGCTGGATCTCCGCAAGGAGCAGTTCAATCTGCGCTTCCAGCGCGCGACTGGCCAGCTTGAGGCGGTTTCCCGCATCAAGGTGGTGCGCCGCGACATCGCCCGTGTTAAGACCGTGCTGGCCGAGCAGTCCCGCTCGGCCGCCAAGGCCTGACGAGAGGAGACCCCGGCAATGCCGAAGCGCGTCCTCACCGGGCGGGTGGTCAGCGACAAGATGGACAAGACCGTGACGGTGCTTGTCGAGCGTCGCGTGATGCATCCGCTCTACAAGAAGTTCATCCGGCGCTCGAAGAAGTATGCCGCGCATGACGACGCCAACCTGTGCAAGGAAGGCGACGTCGTGTCGATCGAGGAGTGCCGGCCGATCAGCAAGCGGAAGACCTGGCTGGTGATCGAGCGCAATGGCGCCTCGGTGACCACGCCCGGCTTCTCTGCCGACGCGGCCCCGGTTGCGGCGCAGGCCTGAGGGACGGACTGACCGATGATTATCGTTGAGTCCAACCTCGAGGTTGCCGACAACTCCGGTGCGCGCCGCGTGCAGTGCATCAAGGTGCTCGGCGGCTCCAAGCGCCGCACCGCCTCGGTCGGCGACGTCATCGTGGTGTCCGTGAAGGAAGCGATTCCCCGCGGCAAGGTGAAGAAGGGTGACGTGCAGCGCGCGGTGATCGTGCGCACCGCCTACCCGGTTCGCCGCCAGGACGGCACCGCCATCCGCTTCGATCGCAATGCCGCCGTTCTGATCAACAAGCAGAACGAGCCGATCGGCACGCGCATCTTTGGCCCGGTCGTTCGTGAGCTGCGCGCGCGCAAGTTCATGAAGATCATCTCGCTGGCGCCGGAGGTTCTGTAACCATGGCCGCGAAGATCAAGAAGGGCGACCGCGTCCAGATCCTCACGGGTAAGGACAAGGGCAAGCGCGGCGAAGTGCTGCGCGTGCTGCCTGAGGAAGGCCGCGCCATCGTGCAGGGCCTGAACATCGTGAAGCGCCACACCAAGCCGAAGGGCATGGGGCAGCAGGGCGGCATCGTCGAGAAGGAGGCGTCGCTCGACCTCTCCAACATCGCGCTGATCGACCCGAAGTCCGACAAGCCCACCCGCGTCGGCTTCAAGGTGCTCGAAGACGGCAAGAAGGTCCGGGTCGCGAAGGCCTCGGGCGAGGTGATCGCATGAGCGAGGCGAAGGAACTGCCGCGCCTGCAGCAGCTGTATGCTGATGTGGTGCGGAAGAAGCTGCAGGACGAGTTCAGCTATGGCAGCCCGATGGAGCTGCCGAAGCTGTCCAAGATCGTCATCAACATGGGTGTTGGCGAAGCCGCGGGCGACCAGAAGAAGCTCGAGGCGGCGCTGGCCGACCTGACGATGATCGCCGGCCAGAAGCCGGTGAAGACCCTGGCGAAGAAGGCGATCGCCGGCTTCAAGATCCGCCAGGGCCAGGCCATCGGCTGCAAGGTCACGCTGCGTCGCGCCCGGATGTACGAGTTCCTGGACCGCCTGGTCACCATCGCGCTGCCGCGCATGCGTGACTTCCGTGGCATTCCTGGTAATAGGGGCTTCGACGGCCGTGGCAACTACTCGCTCGGCCTGAAGGAGCAGATCGTGTTCCCCGAAATCAGCTATGATAAGGTGGACGCGATCCGTGGCATGGACATCGTCTTCGTCACGACCGCGAAGACGGACAAGGAAGCCAAGGCCCTGCTGAAGGGCTTCGACCTCCCGTTCGTCAACTGAGTTGGGAAAACCGCCCGGATGGTCCGGGCAGGTTCCGGAGGATTTAGACCGCATGGCCAAGACATCGGCTGTCGAGAAGAATCAGCGCCGCGAGCGCCTCTCGAAGCTGCACAATGCCAAGCGCGCCGCCCTGAAGGCCGTGGTGATGAACCGCGAGCTTCCGGTGGAGGACCGCTTTGAGGCGACGCTGAAGCTCGCCCAGCTGCCGCGCAACGGTGCGAAGGTGCGCGTGCGCCTGCGTTGCGAGCTGACCGGCCGCCCGCGCGGCAACTACCGTAAGTTCAAGCTGAGCCGTAACGCGCTCCGTGACCTGGCCTCGACCGGCCAGATCCCGGGTCTCGTCAAGGCCAGCTGGTAAGGGGGCCGCATGTCGCTGTCCGATCCGCTGGGCGATATGCTCACGCGCATCCGCAACGGGCACCAGGCCCGTAAGGCGCGCATCTCTTCGCCCTCCAGCCGTCTTCGCGCCGATGTGCTCGAAGTCCTGAAGCGCGAAGGCTACATCCGTGCGTGGCGCTCCGAGCAGGTGCGTCCGGGTGTCGCCGTGCTCGATATCGAGCTGAAGTATTCCGAGGGTGAGCCCGCGATCAAGGAAATCGAGCGCGTCTCGAAGCCTGGTCGTCGCGTCTACTCGAAGATCAAGGAACTGCCGAAGTTCTACAACGGGCTCGGCATCTCCATTCTCTCCACGCCGCGTGGCGTGATGAGCGACAATGAGGCCCGCGCTGCCAATGTTGGCGGCGAGGTCCTCTGCCGCGTGTTCTGAGGGAGGGATAGATATGTCGCGCGTCGGCAAGTATCCCGTCCCCGTTCCCGCGGGCGTCACCGTCACCCTCTCCGGCAAGACCATCACCGCCAAGGGCAAGCTCGGCGAGCTCTCGCTGGCGCTGACCGATGCGGTCGAGGTCGAGGTGGAGAACAACCAGGTTGCCGTGAAGCCGCTGGGCGAGGACCGTCGGTCCCGTACCCTCTGGGGCACCACCCGCAGCCTGATCAACGGCATGTGCGTCGGCGTTTCCACCGGCTTCTCGAAGTCGATGGAAATCACCGGCACCGGCTACCGCGCCGCGGTGCAGGGCAGCGACCTGGTGCTGAACCTCGGGTTCAGCCACGAGATCCGCTATCCCGTCCCGGCTGGCATCAAGATCACCTGCGAGCGTCCGACCGCCATCAAGGTCGAGGGCGTGGACAAGCAGAAGGTCGGCCAGGTGGCTGCCGAGATCCGCGGCTATCGCGGCCCCGAGCCCTACAAGGGCAAGGGCGTGCGGTACACGGACGAGGTCATCCTCCGGAAGGAGGGGAAGAAGAAGTAAGATGGCCGACAAGCTCGCATTGCAGCAGCGCCGTCGCGCGCGCCTGCGCTACCAGCTGCGGATCAAGAGCGGCGGCCGTCCGCGGCTCTCCGTCTTCCGCTCGGGCAAGCACATCTACGCCCAGGTCATCGACGACAGGGCCGGCCGCACGCTCGCTGCCGCCTCGTCGATCGAGAAGGCGCAGCGGGACAGCCTGCCCACCGGGGCGGACAAGAACGCGGCCAGCGTGGTCGGCAAGCTGCTCGCCGAACGCGCCCTGGCGGCGGGTGTCACCCAGGTCGTCTTCGACCGTGGCCCCTACCTGTATCACGGCCGGGTGAAAGCCCTGGCGGACGGCGCCCGCGAGGGCGGGCTGTCGTTCTAAGGAGCACAGAATATGGCACGTGAACCGAGGAGCGGCGGCGGTGGCGATCGCGACCGCGGCCGCGGCCGTGGCCCGGAGCGCAACAATGAGCGCGAGCCGGGCGACGAGCTGAAGGACAAGCTGGTCACCATCAACCGCGTCGCCAAGGTGGTGAAGGGTGGCCGTCGCTTCTCCTTCGCCGCCCTGGTCGTGGTCGGTGACGAGAAGGGCCGCGTGGGCTGGGGCGCCGGCAAGGCGCGCGAGGTGCCTGAGGCGATCCGCAAGGCCACCGAGCGCGCCAAGAAGACGATGATCCGCGTCCCGATGCGCGAGGGTCGTACCCTGCATCATGACGTCATCGGCGACTTCGGCGCCGGCCGCGTCATCCTGCGTGCGGCGCCCGCCGGCACCGGCATCATCGCCGGCGGTCCGATGCGCGCGGTGTTCGAGACGCTGGGCATGGGCGACGTCGTCGCCAAGTGCACCGGCACGACGAACCCGCACAACATGGTCAAGGCGACCTTCGCCGCCCTGACGCGCTGCACCAGCCCCCGCGCTGTCGCCTCGCGTCGTGGCAAGAAGGTCTCTGACCTGCTGGGTCCGCGCAAGGACGCCGAGTCTTCGACGGAGGCCGCGGCCAATGTCTGAGAAGAAGACCGTTCGGGTGACGCAGGTCGCGTCGCCCATCGGCCGCAAGCCCGGTCAGCGTGAGACGCTGATCGGTCTGGGTCTCAACAAGATCCGCCGTTCGCGCGAGCTGGAGGATACTCCGGCCGTGCGCGGCATGATCCGCAAGGTCGCGCACCTGATCCAGGTGGGCGAGACCACGGAGAAGTAAGATGAAGCTGAACGAGCTGCGCGACAACGAAGGCGCGCGGAACAAGTTCAAGCGCGTCGGTCGCGGCATCGGTTCCGGCAAGGGCAAGACCTCCGGCCGTGGCGTGAAGGGTCAGAAGGCCCGCACCGGCGTCTCGCTGAACGGCTTCGAAGGCGGCCAGCTGCCGATCTATCGGCGTCTGCCGAAGCGGGGCTTCGTCAATCCGTTCCGCAAGGAATTCGCGCCGATCAACGTCGGCTCGATCGATGCGGCGATCGAGTCCGGCCGTCTGCCGGCCGGTCAGGCGATCGACGAGGCGGCGCTCGAGGCGGCCGGCCTGGTCCGCACGGGTGCCAAGATCGCCGGCGTGCGCCTCCTGGCGCGCGGCGAGATCAAGCGCGCCGTGACCATCTCGGTGGCCGGGGCTTCGGCCGCGGCGATCGCGGCGGTCGAGGCGGCGGGCGGCAGCGTCACGGTGCTGGCGCCGGCCAAGGAAGAGAAGCCCGCCGCGTAAGCCTTGCGCCCCCCGCCCTCGGGGGGCTAGGTGAGCACGACCGGGTTGGCAGCGGCGCCGCGGGAATCACCCCTCGGCGCCGCAGTCATGTTGAAGGGGCGAATTCATGGCTTCCGCCGCCGAACAGCTCGCGGCCAATCTGAATCTCGGGGTCCTGTCGAAGGCCACCGAGCTCAAGAAGCGCATCTGGTTCACGCTGGCCGCGCTGATCGTCTACCGCATCGGCACCTACATCCCGGTGCCGGGCGTCGATGCCACCGTGATGGCCGAGATCCTGCGCCAGCATGGCGGCGGCATCCTCGGCATGTTCGACATGTTCACGGGTGGCGCGCTGGGCCGCATGACGGTCTTCGCGCTGAACATCATGCCCTACATCTCGGCCAGCATCATCATCCAGCTGATGAGCGCCGCGGTGCCGAGCCTGGAGGCCCTCAAGAAGGAGGGTGAATCCGGCCGCAAGAAGCTCAACCAGTACACCCGCTACCTGACGGTGGTGATCGCCATCTTCCAGTCCTACGGCATCGCCGTGGGCCTCGAGAGCATGCAGGGCAGCTTCGGCGCGGCGGTCTATGACCCCGGCCTGTTCTTCCGCATCTCCTGCATGGCGACCCTGGTCGGCGGCACGCTGTTCCTGATGTGGATCGGCGAGCAGATCACCGCCCGCGGCATCGGCAACGGCATCAGCCTGATCATCTTCGCCGGCATCGTGGCCAATGTGCCCGGCGCGCTGGTCTCGACGCTGGAACTCGGCCGCACCGGCGCCCTGTCGCCGATCTTCATCGTGGCCTTCGGCCTGATCGCCCTCGCGGTCATCGCCTTCGTGGTCTTCATGGAGCGCGCCCAGCGCCGGATCCCGATCCAGTATCCGAAGCGCCAGGTCGGCAACCGCATGTTCGGCGGCGAGAACACCCACCTGCCGCTGAAGCTGAACACCGCCGGCGTTATCCCGCCGATCTTCGCCTCCTCGCTGCTGCTGCTGCCGGCGACCTTCGCCGGCTTCTCCGGCGGGCAGGAGGAGACCTGGCTGACGCGGGCCGCAGGCGCCCTGGCGCATGGCCAGCCGCTCTACATGGCGGCCTATGTCGGGCTGATCATCTTCTTCGCCTTCTTCTACACGGCGGTGGTGTTCAACCCGACGGAGACGGCGGACAACCTGAAGAAGCATGGCGGCTTCGTCCCCGGCATCCGCCCGGGCCAGGCCACGGCCGACTATCTGGACCGCGTGCTGTCGCGCCTGACCGGCGTCGGCGCGGTCTATCTCTGCATCGTCTGCCTGCTGCCCGAGATCCTGATCAGCCAGTACGGGGTGCCCTTCTATTTCGGCGGCACTTCCCTTCTGATCATTGTTTCGGTCACCATGGACACGGTGGCCCAGGTGCAGTCGCACCTCTTCGCCCATCAGTATGAGGGGCTGATCCGCAAGGCCCGGATGGGCGGCGGCCGCGGCGGGGCGCCGCGGCTGCGCTGAGCCGCCCCGCCCGGGGGCGAGGTGATGGAATGGCGGGGCCGGGGGGTGCGCAAGCGCCCGCCGGCCGCGTCGTGAGGAAGATGGCAGATGACGCGCAGGAAGGCGGGGACGAAGCGAGGATGAACCTGATTCTGCTGGGGCCCCCCGGGGCCGGGAAGGGCACCCAGGCGAAGCGGCTGGAGGAGCGCCACGGCATCGCGCAGATCTCCACCGGCGACATGCTGCGCGCCGAGGTGAAGAGCGGCAGCGACATCGGCCGCCAGGCCAAGGCGATCATGGAGCAGGGCGGGCTGGTGCCCGACGCCATCATCACAGCCATGCTGGCCAACCGGGTGTCGCAGCCCGACTGCGCCCGCGGCTTCATCCTGGACGGCTTCCCGCGCACCACGCCCCAGGCCGAGGCGCTGGACGTGATGCTGAAGGAGAAGGGGCTGCAGCTCGACCAGGTGATCGAGCTGAAGGTGGACGACGCGGCGCTGGTCGAGCGCATCGCCGGCCGCTTCACCTGCGCCAGCTGCGGCACCGGCTACCATGACAGCTTCAAGCCGACGGCGAAGCCCGGCGTCTGCGACCATTGCGGCGGCACCGAATTCGTCCGCCGCGCCGACGACAAGGCCGAGACGGTGGCTGCCCGCCTCGAGGCCTATCACCGGCAGACCGCGCCGCTGCTGCCCTACTATGATGCGCAGGGCAAGCTGCGGCAGGTCGACGGCATGGCCTCGATGGACGAGGTCGCCCGGCAGATCGAGGCGGTGCTCGGGCGCTGAGCCCGGACCGGCCAGACGAAGCAAAGGGGCCCTTGGGCCCCTTTTTTCATGCGGCCGGCGCCAGGGCGGCTTGGGGATAACCTGACCAGTCAGGGCTTGACTCTCGCCCCGCTTGCTCGGTAAACCCGCGCCTCTCGCGGTCGGGGTCTCCTCGGCCGCGTAGATGGTTGCGTTTCGATCACTACGATTCGGGGCGCGCCGATCACCTTCGCCGGCGCCTTGCCGGTACGAACGGGAGCCCCCGGGGCTTCAGGAGCAGGTCATCGATGGCACGCATTGCAGGCGTGAACATTCCCACCAACAAGCGCGTTCTCATTTCCCTTCGCTACATTTACGGCATCGGTCCGGCGAATGCGAAGGTGATCTGCGAGCAGCTCGCCATCCCCGAGGATCGGCGCGTCAACCAGCTGACGGATGAGGAGATCCTCAAGATCCGCGAGCTGATCGACCGCGAGTACCGGGTCGAGGGCGACCTGCGTCGCGAGAACGCGATGAACATCAAGCGCCTGATGGACATGGCCTGCTATCGTGGCCTGCGTCACCGCAAGGGCCTGCCGGTCCGCGGTCAGCGCACCCACACGAACGCGCGCACCCGCAAGGGCAAGGCCGTCGCGATCGCCGGCAAGAAGAAGGTGACCAAGTAAGATGGCGCGTCAGCCCAGCGGTCGTCCCCGCAAGAAGGAACGCAAGAATATTGCGTCCGGCGTCGCCCACGTGCTCGCCTCCTTCAACAACACCATCGTCACCATCACCGACAGCCAGGGCAATGCCATCGCCTGGTCGTCCGCCGGCAGCCAGGGCTTCAAGGGTTCGCGCAAGTCGACCCCCTATGCCGCCCAGGTCGCGGCTGAGGACGCCGGCCGCAAGGCCCGCGAGCACGGCATGGAGACGCTGGAGATCATGGTCTCTGGTCCGGGTTCGGGTCGTGAATCCGCCCTGCGCGCGCTGCAGGCCGTCGGCTTCTACGTCACCGCCATCCGCGACGTGACCCCCATCCCGCACAATGGCTGCCGTCCGCGCAAGCGGCGTCGGGTCTGAGGCGAGGCTGCAGGAGACACCGAAGTGCTCGAGCGCAACTGGCGTTCCCTGATCCGCCCCGAAAAGCTCGACGTCGAGCCCGGGGCCGACCCTTCGCGCACGGCGACGGTGGTGGCGGAGCCGCTCGAGCGCGGCTTCGGCATGACCCTCGGCAATGCGCTGCGGCGCGTGCTGCTGTCGTCGCTGCAGGGTGCGGCGGTCACCGCCATCCGCATCGACGGCGCGCTGCATGAATTCTCCAGCCTGCAGGGCGTGCGGGAGGATGTCACCGACATCGTCCTGAACATCAAGCGGCTTGCCATCCGGATGCAGGGCGAGGGCGCCAAGCGCCTGCAGCTGACTGCCACCGGCCCTGGCGAGGTGACGGCCGGCCAGATCCAGACCACTGGCGACATCGAGATCGCCAATCCGGAGCTGGTCATCTGCACGCTCGACGACGGCGCCAAGCTGTCGATGGAGCTGACCGTCGATGTCGGCAAGGGCTATGTGCCCGCCTCCGAGAACCGCCCGGAAGACGCCCCCATCGGGCTGATCCCGGTCGATGCCATCTACTCCCCGGTCCGCCGCGTGGCGTATCAGGTGCAGCCGACCCGCGTCGGCCAGCGCACCGACTACGACAAGCTGGTGCTGACGGTGGAGACGGACGGCACGGTGGCGCCGGAGGACGCGGTGGCGCTGGCCGCCCGCATCCTGCAGGACCAGCTGCAGCTCTTCATCAACTTCGATGAGCCGCGCGAGCGCAAGGTGGAAGAGGTGCAGGACGACCTGCCCTTCAACCGCAACCTGCTCCGCAAGGTCGATGAGCTGGAACTGTCGGTCCGCAGCGCGAACTGCCTGAAGAACGACAACATCGTCTATATCGGCGACCTGGTGCAGAAGACGGAGCAGGAGATGCTCCGCACTCCGAACTTCGGCCGCAAGTCGCTGAACGAAATCAAGGAAGTCCTCGCTTCCATGGGCCTGTCCCTCGGCATGACCGTGCCGGGCTGGCCGCCGGAGAATATCGAGGACCTCGCGAAGAAGATCGAAGAGCCGTTCTGATTTTCGGCCACCTGAAGGAATAGACCCATGCGTCACGGGGTTGCCGGCCGGAAGCTCGGCGTCACCTCCACCCACCGTATTGCGATGCTCCGCAATATGGCGACCAGCCTGCTCAAGCACGAGCAGATCACCACGACCCTGCCCAAGGCGAAGGAGCTGCGCCCCTACGTGGAGCGCATCATCACCCTGGGCAAGCGTGGCGACCTGCATGCGCGTCGGCAGGCCTATGCTCAGATCATGGACAAGAAGGTGGTGGACAAGCTCTTCACCACCATCGCCGACCGCTACAAGGCGCGTCAGGGTGGCTACACCCGCGTGCTGAAGGCCGGCATCCGCTACGGCGACGCCGCGGACATGGCCGTGATCGAGCTGGTCGAGCGCGACGTTGCTGCCAAGGGCCTGGATTCGGGTCCGAAGCAGGTCGCGCCGGAGGCCGAGGGCGAGCAGGACGCGGCGTAAGCTGCGACCGGCTTTCCAGCCACTAGGTTAGGCGAGGGGCGGATGGGCAACCATCCGCCCCTTTGCTTTTGCGGCCCCTTGCGGTGCGGCGCCGCGCCGGGCTTGATGCCGGCCGGGTCCTCCGGGACCGCAGGCTGAGCAAAGGATCGCCCGCCATGCGGCTGGCCGTGGTGCAGATGAATCCCGGGCACGACAAGGCGGCCAATATCGCCGCCGCCGAGCGCCTGGTGGCCGAGGCCGTCGCCGCCGACCGGCCGGCGCTGGTCGCCCTGCCGGAGCTCTGGGACTGCCTGGGCGGCGACCGCGCCGCCCGCGCGGCGGCGGCCGAGACGCTGCCCGAGCCCGGGCAGGAAGGCGGCGCCGCCTATGAGGCGATGCGCGCCATGGCCCGCCGCCACCAGATCTACCTCCATGGCGGCAGCATCATCGAGCAGGGCGCCGAGAAGCACCTGAACACGACGGTCGCCTTCGCCCCCGACGGCACCGAGCTCGCCCGCTACCGCAAGATCTTCCTGTTCGACATCGTCACGCCGGACGGGCGGGGGTTCCGCGAGAGCGCGGCCTATGGTGCCGGCGACGCGGTGGTGACCTACCAGGCCGGCGAGACCCGCATCGGCTGCGCCATCTGCTACGACCTGCGCTTTCCGGAACTGTTCCAGGCGCTGCGGCGGCAGGGGGCGGAGGTGATCATGCTGCCCTCGGCCTTCACCCTGCAGACCGGCAAGGATCACTGGGAGCCGCTGCTGCGGGCGCGGGCGATCGAGACGCAGTGCTGGATGGCCGCACCCGCCACCTGGGGCCAGCACGAGGAGCGGTCGGGGCCGCGCCAGACCTATGGGCATGCCATGGTCGTCGATCCCTGGGGCCAGGTGGTGGCCAGCGCCAGCGACGGCACCGGCTGGGCGGCCGCCCGCATCGATCCGGCGCTGACCGCCCGCATCCGCCGCGACATGCCGCTGCTCGAGCATCGCGCCGCCGCGGCCATGGACTGGGCATGACGGCCGCGCTGTTCGGCCAGGGCGGCGGGCTCGGCGACGGGGTCGAGCTGCCGGCCGACCTGCATGGGCGGATTTCTTTTCTGTCTGCCGGCGGGGAAAAGGCGGAGGCGGCGCGCGACCGGCTGGCCGCGGCGCATGGCGATGCAGCCCCCGATCAGGCAGCGGTCATCGTGGCGCTGGGCGGCGACGGCTTCATGCTGGAGACGCAGCACCGCTATCTCGGCGCCAACCGGCCGGTCTACGGCATGAATTGCGGCAGCGTCGGCTTCCTGATGAACGACTTCGCCGAGGGCGACCTGCCGGCGCGTCTGGCGCGCGCCCAGGCGGCGACGCTGCACCCGCTGCGGATGCGCGCCGTCGACCAGGACGGCGGCCACCGCGAGGCGCTGGCGATCAACGAGGTCTCGCTGCTGCGCGAGACCCGCCAGGCCGCCAAGATCCGCATCCTGGTCGACGGCAAGGAGCGGCTGCCGGAGCTGATCTGCGACGGCATCCTGGTCTCCACGCCGGCGGGCAGCACCGCCTACAACCTCTCGGCCGCCGGGCCGATCGTGCCGCTGGGCGCCAATCTGCTGCCGATGACGCCGATTTCCGCCTTCCGGCCACGGCGCTGGCGCGGCGCGCTGCTGCCCTCCGAGGCGGTGGTCGTCTTCGAGATCCTCGAGGCGGAAAAGCGCCCCGTCGCGGCGGTCGCCGACAATGTCGAGGTGCGCAACATCCGCTCGGTGGAGATCCGCGAGGATCGCAGCCTGGCGATGACCATGCTCTTCGATCCCGATCACGGGCTGTCGGAGCGGATCATCGCCGAGCAGTTCACGGTCTGAGAAACGCCCCTGGGCCGGCAGCGCCGGCCCAGGAACCGACAAAAATCACTCGGGGCGGACGCTCATGGCGATGGTGCGCTCGTCCATCCGCGGCTCGTAGCGCAGGCCCTTCCGCACCGCCCAGCTGTTGACCAGCTGGTACAGCGGGATGATGCCGAGGTCGTCCATCGCCATCTTCACGCCCTCCTGCAGCAGCGCCTCGCGCGCCTTGTCGTCCAGCGTCGCCGCGGCGCGGGCCGCCAGGGCGTCGAGCTCGGGGTTGCTGTAGCGGCCCGGGTTGCTGGCGCCCGTCCGGCGCTCGCGGTCATGCGTGCCCAGCACATTGACCAGCATGTAGGAGGCCTCGCCGGTGGTGCTGCCCCAGCCGGCCAGGCGCATGGAGAATTCCTGCCGGTTGCTGCGCACCGAGAAGCTGGCCCAGGGCAGCGCCTCGACCTGGGTCTGCACGCCGATGCGGGTCCACATCTGGGCGATCGCCTGTGCGGTCTTGGCGTCGTTGGGATAGCGGTCGTTCGGGCTGTGCAGGGTCAGGCGGAAGCCCTGCGGGAAGCCGGCCTCGGCCAGCAGGGCGCGGGCGCCGGCGGGGTCGAAGGCGGGCGTGCGGACGGCCGGGTTGTAGCCGAAGGTGCCGGGCGGCAGCCACTGGCCGGTGGCCTGGGCAGTGCCTTCCATCACCCGCTCGGCCAGGGCCTCGCGCTGGATGGCCATCGACAGGGCGCGGCGCACCCGCAGGTCCTGGAACGGATTTCTGTCGATCGGCTTGCCGGCGTTGTCGGTCGCGAAGGGGGTGGCGCCGGTGCGGGAGAAATCGGCCATCAGGTAGATCAGGCGGACACCCTGGATCTCGGGCACCGACAGCCGGGCGTCGCGCTTTAACCGCTCCAGGTCGGTGGAGGGCACCTGGTCGATGACGTCGACGTCGCCGGCCAGGATCGCCGCGGTCCGGGCGCCGTCGCTGCCGATGAAGCGGTAGTTCACCGCCTGCCAGGGCTCGCGGCCGCCCCAGTAGCTGTCGTTGCGCACCAGCTCGGCGCGGTCGCCGGGGCGGTAGCTGCGCAGCCGGTAGGGGCCGGTGCCGATCGCCGCCTTGCCGCTGTTGTAGTCCTCGGTCGCCGCACCCTCGCCGGCATGGCGCGAGACGATGGAAACCGCGCCCATCTCCACCGGCAGCAGCGGATGCGGCTGGGCGGTGTGCAGGCGGATGGTCAGCGGGTCGACCACCTCGACCTTGGTGATGGCGCGGACGAAGCCGCCCATGCCGCCCGGGCTGTTCGGCACGTTGGGCGCGCGGCCCAGGCTGAAGGCCACGTCGTCGGCGGTGAAGTCGCGCCCGTCATGCCACTTCACCCCGGGGCGCAGCTTGAATTCCCACACCGTCGGCTCGACCGCGCGCCAGCTCTCGGCCAGGCCCGGATAGGGCTGGGCGCGGGCGTCGCGGCCGACCAGGAAGTCGAAAAGATGCATCGCCAGCGCGTTGTTGGGCGCCGCGTTGTAGAAATGCGGGTCGATCGAGGTGACCGCGCCGCCGATGCCGATATTGAGAATGGCATTGGTGCCAAGCTGCGTCTGGGCCGCGGCAGGAGCGCTTCCGGCAGAGAGAAAGCCAGCCAGAAACAGCGCGCTAAGCCCGGCGCCGTGACGCGCGCGCAAGAAAATCCGGTGCGCCGGATTGTGGTTATTGTGTGACATGGAAGTGTCCGTTTCCCGGTAGGCAAGGCGCGCAACCTAGCGACAAGGGACCTGTCCTGCTACACTGCCCCGTGAAGAGGTCATAACCTCCCCGGGGGACGGTATGCTGCAGATCAGCACTATGCGGGCGGCCGCGATGGCCGCCGTTTCGGCGTTTGCGCTCGCCACGGCGGTTCCCGCCAAGGCGCAGAGCCTGACCATGGCGGTCGGCGCCCAGGTGACGTCGTTGGATCCTCACTACCACGCGCTGTCGCCCAACTACGCCGTGGCCACGATGATCTTCGACGCGCTCACCAGCTTCGACTCGGAAGCGCGGCTGGAGCCGGGCCTGGCCGAGAGCTGGAAGCCGGTCGGCGAGACCGTCTGGGAGTTCAAGCTCCGCGCCGGCGTGAAGTTCCACAACGGCAATCCCTTCACCGCCGAGGACGTCGCCTTCACCATCGCCCGCGTGCCGGCGGTGGTGAACAGCCCCTCCTCCTACGCGATCTACACCCGCGCCATCGAGCGGGTGGAGGTGGTCGACCCGCTGACGGTGCGCTTCCACACCCGCGCGCCCTATCCGCTGCTGCCGACCGACCTGGCGCAGGTCGCGATCCTCGACCGCGAAACGCATGAGGGCGCCAGCACCGACGACTTCAATTCCGGCAAGGTCGCCATCGGCACCGGCCCGTTCCGCTACCAGAGCTTCCGCTCGGGCGACCGGCTGGAGCTGGTGCGCAACGACGCCTATTGGGGCGACAAGCCGCACTGGCAGCAGGTGCACTACCGCATCCTGCCGAACGACGCGACGCGCACCGCAGCCCTGCTCGCCGGCGATGTCGACTTCATCGACCAGGTGCCGACCTCGGACCTGACCAGCCTGCGCCGCAGCGACCGCGTCCGCATCGCCGAGAAGGATGGTCTGCGCATCATCTTCCTGGCGCTGGACCACCAGCACCCGCAGGGCTCGCCGCTGATCACCGGCAATGACGGCAAGCCGCTGGCGCGCAACCCGCTGCACGACCTGCGCGTCCGCCGCGCCCTGTCGATCGCCATCGACCGCCCGGCCATCGCCTCGCGCGTCATGGAAGGCACGGCGCAGCCCTCCGGCCAGTTCCTGCCGCCGACCTCCTTCGGCGCCATCCCCGACCTCGGCGCCCCGCGCACCGATGCGGACGCCGCCAAGAAGCTGCTGGCCGAGGCCGGCTATCCGGACGGCTTCCGCATCACGCTGAACGGCCCGAACGACCGCTACATGAATGATGCGCGCATCATCCAGGCGGTCGGCCAGATGTGGACCCGCATCGGCGTGCGCACCAATGTCGACGCGCAGCCCTGGACCACCTTCATCGGCCGCGCCGGCAAGCAGGAGCTCTCGGCCTTCCTGGTCGGCTGGGGCATCTCCTCGGGCGAGGCGTCGAACCCGCTGCGCTCGCTGATCGCCAGCTATGACCGCGACAAGGGCTTCGGCACCTCGAACCGCGGCCGCTACAGCAACCCCGCGATCGACGCCAAGCTCGAGCTCGCGCTCCGCGAGCTGGACGACGCCAAGCGCGAGGCGCTGCTGCGCGAGGCCACCAAGATGGCGATGGACGACATCGCGATCATCCCCATTCACATCCAGAAGAACGTCTGGGCCATGCGCCCGACGCTGGTGCACGATTCCCGCGCGGACGAGCTGACCCGCGCGCAGGACGTGCGCCCGGCGCCCACGCGCTGACGAAAGGCTGAGGCATGAGCGTCTACCTCCTCCGCCGGCTGTTCCAGTCCCTGCTGGTCATGCTGGCGATGTCGGTCATCGTGTTCGTGGGCGTCTACGCCATCGGCGACCCGGTCGAGATCCTGATCTCGCCGGACGCCGACCAGATCGAACGGGAGCGCGCGATCAAGGCGCTCGGCCTCGACCTGCCCCTGTGGATGCAATACCTGTCCTTCCTGGGCAATGCGCTGCGGGGTGACCTCGGCCGCAGCTTCGTCTTCAACGAGCCGGCGCTGCAGCTGATCCTGCAGCGCATGCCGGCGACGCTGGAGCTGGCCTTCGGCGCGATGTTCATCGCGCTGCTGATCGGCCTGCCGCTCGGCCTCTATGCCGGGCTGAAGCCGAACTCGATGGGCTCCAAGGTCATCATGACCGGCTCCATCCTGGGCTTCTCGCTGCCGACCTTCTGGGTCGGGCTGATGCTGATCATGGTCTTCGCCGTGCAGCTCGGCTGGCTGCCCTCGACCGGCCGCGGCCCGACCGTCGACGTCTTCGGGCTGCGCTGGTCCTTCCTGACCTGGGATGGCCTGCGGCACCTGGCGATGCCGGCGCTGAACCTGGCGCTGTTCAAGATCAGCCTGGTGATCCGCCTGACCCGCGCCGGCGTGCGCGAGACGATGCTGATGGACTATGTGAAGTTCGCCCGCGCCAAGGGCCTGTCGCCCGCGCGCGTGACCTATGTGCACGTCTTCAAGAACATCCTGATCCCGGTCGTCACCGTGGTGGGCCTCGAGCTCGGCTCGACCATCGCCTTCTCGGTGGTGACGGAAAGCGTCTTCGCCTGGCCGGGCATGGGCAAGCTGATCATCGACAGCATCAACGTGCTCGACCGCCCGGTGATCGTCGCCTACCTGATGATCATCGTGCTGATGTTCATCACCATCAACCTGCTGGTCGACCTGGCCTATTCGGCGCTCGATCCGCGGGTGCGGCTGGAGAACAAGTGAGATGAGCGCGACCACCGCCGCCACCCCCGCCGCCGCCAAGCCGCCGAAGGTCGAGACGCCCTTCCGCCGCATGGTGTCCGAGTTCTGCGAGAGCAAGACCGCCGTCGTCGGGCTGGTGGTCTTCGCCTTCATCG
>NZ_MLCO01000185.1 GCF_001982615.1 Teichococcus deserti
ATGTGTATATGAATCAGGGGTGGCGGCGGGGCCCGCCTGGCCGATCGCCAGCCGGCAGGCATAGTCGCCCAGCGCCTCATGCGCCGGCCGCGCCCAGCAGCCAAGCGCAAAGGGCCGGCCGTCCTTCTCGCCCTCCAGCGCCTGGCGCACCGGCGGCTGCGGCAGCGGCGGGGCGGTCGCCGGCCAGCGCGCCGGATCGGCCCGGGTCATGCGCCGCTGCGCCGCATAGGCCTCTGGCTCGAAGACCATGCTGACCCGCAGCAGCGGGCGGGCCGAAGGCGCGGCGGCATTGGCCTCGGCCGGGACCAGCCGGCCATCGGCCTCGAACAGCAGGAAGCTGCAGCCGGCGAAAGCATTGGCCGCGGAGGGGGCGATGCAGCTGATGGCGCTGCTCTGCGGCAGGCGCAGCGTGGCGCCCTGGCCTGGCTTCAGCAGCTGGCTGGGCAGCTGCAGCCGGCGCCACTCGGCCAGCGGCGTCGCCAGCAGCGGGTCGACCGGCTCCTCGCGGCAGGCGGCCAGCGCCGCCAGCGCCAGAAGCGAGGCCGCAGCCGCGCGAATCCTTCCCGTGCCCAGCATCCGCTGCCTATAGGCGCTGCGCCGCAGCAGGGCAAAGCAGAAGCTACACCATGGCCGTTTCCGGCCGCCATGTCTGCCTCGGACAAAAACGCCCGCATCCGCCAATCCCCGCCGCCTCCCCCCGGCTAGGGTCCGGCGCAGAAGGGGGGGCCGGCCTGCGGCCCCTCGCCACGGAGCCATCGCCATGACCCCGACCGCCACCCCCACCCCGGGCGCCAAGCTGCTGACGCCCACCGATCACACGCTGATCATGATCGACTTCCAGTCGCAGATGTCCTTCGCCACCAAGTCGATTGACGCGGCGAACCTGCGCACCAACGCCGCCCTCGTCGCCCATGCCGCCGCCGGCTTCGGCGCCTCGACCATCCTGACGACGGTCGCCGAGAAGTCCTTCTCGGGCCCGATGTTTGAGGAGATCACCGCGGCCTTCCCGGGCCAGGCGCTGCTCGACCGCACCTCGATGAACACCTGGGAAGACGCCGCGGTGATCGCCGAGATCAACCGCATCGGCAAGAAGCGCATCGTGCTGTCGGGCCTGTGGACCTCGGTCTGCATCGTCGGCCCGGCGCTGTCGGCGCTGGACCAGGGCTTCGAGGTCTATGTCATCGCCGATGCCTGCGGCGACATCTCCGACGAGGCGCATGAGCGCGCCATGCAGCGGATGATCCAGGCCGGCGCGCAGCCGATCACGTCGCTGCAGTACCTGCTCGAGATGCAGCGCGACTGGGCCCGCACCGAGACCTACGAGATGACCACCGGCATCGCCAAGAAGCTCGGCGGCGCCTACGGCCTCGGCATCATCTACGCCAAGACGATGTTCAACGCGCACGAGGGCTGAGGCCTTCGCGCAGCCCGCCATGGAGATCGGCATGAAGATCTACGCGATGGCGCTCGGTGCCGGCCTCCTGGTCGGCATCGTCTACAGCCTGCTCGGCGTGCGTTCGCCGGCGCCGCCGGTGGTGGCGCTGGTCGGGCTGCTCGGCATCCTGGTGGGGGAGCAGGTGATCCCGGTCGCCCGCCACCTGATGGAAGGGCAGGGCATCCGCCTGTCCGTCCTGAAGGCCGACTGCCGCCAGCACATCTTCGGCCATTTGCCCGGCGTGGCGTCCGCGCCGCGCGACAAGGCCTGACGCCCATGCCCGGCCGCCGCGCGGCGATGCAGGGCACCGCCGGGGGCCTTCTGGCCCTCGGCCTCGCAACCGCCAGGGGGAAGAGCGCCATGGCCGAGAACCGGGGCGCCGCCGCCGCGCCCGACATGATCCTGCGCAATGCCCGGATCACCACGCTGGACCGCAGCAACCCGGCCCCCGAGGCGGTCGCCATCACGGCGGGCCGCTTTTCCGCCGTCGGCGACTTGAAGGAGATCATGGCCAGCGCCGGGCCGGCGACGCAGGTGATCGACCTGGGCGGCCGCCGCCTGGTGCCAGGCCTGTTCGACAACCACCTGCATGTCATCCGCGGCGGGCTGAACTTCAACATGGAGCTGCGCTGGGACGGGGTCCGTTCCCTCGCCGACGCCATGGCCATGCTGAAGCGCCAGGTGGCGATCACGCCGCCCCCGCAATGGGTGCGCATCGTCGGCGGCTTCACCGAGCACCAGTTCGTCGAGAAGCGCCTGCCGACGCTGGACGAGATCAACGCGGTCGCCCCCGAGACGCCGGTCTTCATCCTGCACCTCTATGACCGCGCGCTGCTGAATGCCGCCGCCCTTCGCGCCGCCGGCTACGACAAGGACACCCCCAACCCGCCGGGCGGCGAGATCCAGCGCGGCCCCGACGGCACGCCGACCGGGCTGCTGCTGGCCAAGCCGAACGCGACCATCCTCTACGCCACCCTGGCGCGCGGGCCGAAGCTGCCCTTCGACTACCAGCTGAACTCGACGCGGCATTTCCTGCGCGACCTCAACCGGCTGGGCGTCACCAGCGCCATCGATGCCGGCGGCGGCAACCAGAACTTCCCCGACGATTACGACGTCATCCGCAAGCTGGCCGATGACGGCGAGCTGACGGTGCGCATCGCCTACAACCTGTTCACCCAGAAGCCCAAGCAGGAGAAGGAAGATTTCCTCCGCTGGACCTCGGAGAACAAGTACCAGCAGGGCGACGACTATTTCCGGCTGAACGGCGCCGGCGAGATGCTGGTCTATTCCGCCGCCGATTTCGAGGATTTCCGAGTCGAGCGCCCGGACATGCCCGCCAGCATGGAGGAGGACCTGGAGCAGGTCGCCCGCGTGCTGGTGCAGAACCGCTGGCCCTGGCGGCTGCACGCGACCTATGACCAGACGATCAGCCGGGCGCTGGACGTCTTCGAGAAGGTCAATGCCGAGATGCCGATCGGCGATCTGCACTGGATCTTCGACCACGCCGAGACGGTGACCGAGAAGTCCCTCGAGCGCATCGCGCGGCTCGGCGGCGGCGTCGCCGTGCAGCACCGCATGGCCTATCAGGGCGAGTATTTCGTCGAGCGCTACGGCGCCCGCGCGGCCGAAGCCACGCCGCCGGTGGCCAAGATGTTGGAAATGGGCGTCAAGGTCTCGGCGGGCACGGATGCGACGCGCGTCGCCTCCTACAACCCCTGGGTGGTGCTCTACTGGCTGGCGACGGGCCGCACCGTCGGCGGCCTGCGCATCACGCCCGAGCACAACACGCTCGACCGCGAGACGGCGCTGCGCATGCTGACCGAGAAGGTCACCTGGTTCGCCAATATGGAAGGCCAGAAGGGGCAGATCGTTGTCGGCCAGATGGCGGATGTCGCCGTCCTGGACCGCGACCTGTTCTCGATCCCCGGCGACGAGATCCAGGACATCACCGCCGACCTGACCATCGTCGGCGGCAAGATCGTCCATGGCGCCGGCGACTTCGCCAGGCTGTCGCCGCCGCTGCCGCCGGCCATGCCGGACTGGTCGCCGGTCAACCATTTCGGCGGCTACCAGCAGCGCGCGGCGCAGAAGGGGGCGACGCAGTTCCTGGCGCAGTCCCGCTGCTGCGACAGCGCCTGCAACGTGCATGGCCATGGCCACGCCCAGGCCTGGGCCAGCAGCGTGCCGGCGGACAATGCCTTCTGGGGCGCGCTCGGCTGCTCCTGCTGGGCCTTCTGAGCATGGGGCCGCGTCTCCTGGCCTGGCTCGGCCTGCTGGGCCTCTGCGCCGCCTATCTGCAAGGCGGGCTGAACAAGCTGCTGGATTTCGGCGGCGGCATCGCGGAGGCAGCCCATTTCGGGCTGCCTTTCCCCGCGCTGGTCACCGCCGGCACCATCCTGCTTGAGCTCGGCGCCAGCGCGCTGATCCTCACCGGCCGGCTGCGCTGGCTGGGGGCGCTGGCGCTGGGCGGCTTCACCCTGGCGGCGACCTTTATCGCGCTGCGCTATTGGGAGATGCCGCCCGGCCAGCCGCGCTTCATGGCCGCCAATGCTTTCTACGAACACCTCGGCCTGGCCGGCGCTTTCTTGTTGGTGGCCCTGCATGACCGTGGCCTGCTGGCGCGCCGGTCGTGAAGCTTCTCGTCACCGCCACCACGGCGCTGCTGCTTCTCGCCGCGCCGCTGGCCGCCGCAGATCCGTTTGAGGCTTTAAAAGACATCCCGCTGGGTGGCGATGTGCGCCTCTCCCTTGGCGGGCAGCTGCGGGAACGCTTCGAGAGCTTCAGCAATCCGGGCTTTTCCATCGGCCGCGCGCCGGGCGCCCCGGGCAGCAACCACTCTCTGCTGCAGCGCCTGTTGCTGCAGGCCGACCTGACGCTGTCGAAAAACGTCCGCGCCTTCTTGCAGCTCGGCCGCTTCGACGCCTTCGACAATCGCGGCGGCAGCCTGAGCGCCACCCAGGAAAACCGCGGCGACATCGTCCAGGCCTATCTGGACGCCGGCATCGACCTCGACGCCGGCTGGCGCCTGACCCTGCGCGGCGGGCGGCAGGAGATGAATTTCGGCTCCGGCCGGCTGGTCTCCGAGCGCGACGGCCCCAATCTGCGCCGCGCCTTCGATGGCGGGCGGCTGATGCTGGCCGGGCCGCAGGGGGCGAAGCTCGACCTTTTCGCCACGCGCCCGGTGCAGCCGCTGGGCGGCTCCTTCGACGACAGCAGCAACCGCGGCGAGGCCTTCTTCGGCGGCTATGCCACGATCCCGCTGGCGACCGGGCTGTCGGCCGATCTCTATGCGCTGGGCTATGAGCGCGAGGGCGCCCGCTTCACCGCCGGCACCGCCTTCGAGCAGCGCCAGACCTTCGGTACCCGCCTGTTCGGCCGCCGGGGCGCCTTCGACCACGATGTCGAGCTCGCCGGCCAGACCGGCAGCTTCGGCGCGCAGGACATCCGTGCCTGGACCGCTTCGGCCGATCTCGGCGTCACGGCAGGAAACCTGCCCTGGGCGCCGCGGCTCGGGCTGAAGGCCGATATCGCCAGCGGCGACGGCAATCCGCGCGACGGCAGGCTCGAGACCTTCAACGCCCTCTACCCCAAGGTGCCCTATTTCACCGAGGCCGGGCTGGTGGCGCCGGCCAATCTGGTCGACCTCTATCCCAGCCTGCGCCTGACGCCGCTGCCCGATGTCACGCTGGAATTCGGCTGGGACATCCTCTGGCGGCAGCAGCGGGAAGACGCCGTCTACCGCCCCGTCCCCTTCGGCCCGCTGCCCGGCACCGCCGGCGGCAGCCGCGGCATCGGCCAGCAATTCCAGGTGTCCGCACGCTGGAAGATCAACAGCCATGCCGAGTTCCGCGCCTGGTACGTGCATTTCGATGTCGGCCCGGCGCTGGCCGAGGCCGGCGGGCGCGACGTCGACTTCCTGGCCGCCGCCCTCTCTCTGACGTTCTGACCGAAAGGACCCGGCCATGCCCGAGGCCCGCCCCGCTTCCTCCTTCGCGCCGCTGCGCCAGACCGCCTTCCTGGTGCTGTGGATCGCCACCATCACCGGCAATATCGGCAGCTTCATGCGCGACGTCGCCAGCGGCTGGCTGGTGACCGAGCTCGCCGCCGGCCCGGCCGCCGTGTCGCTGATCCAGGCCGCCGCGACGCTCCCGGTCTTCCTTCTGGCCATCCCGGCCGGCGTGCTCTCCGACATCCTCGACCGCCGCCGCTTCCTGATCGCGGTGCAGCTGCTGCTGGCCAGCGTCAGCGTGACGCTGATGCTGCTCTCGGCCTCGGGCGCCATCAGCGTCTCGGCGCTGGTGGCGCTGACCTTCCTGGGCGGCGTCGGCGCCGCGCTGATGGCGCCGACCTGGCAGGCCATCGTCCCCGATCTGGTGGGGCCGAAGGAGGTGAAGAGCGCCGTCGCGCTGAACTCGCTCGGCATCAACGTGGCGCGGGCCATCGGCCCGGCGGCGGGCGGGCTGCTGCTGGCTGCCTTCGGCGCCTCGCTGACCTATGGCGTCGATGTCGCCTCCTATGTCGTCGTCATCGGCGCGCTGCTCTGGTGGAAGCGCCCGAAGCAGGAGGCCGACCCGCTGGCCGAGCGCTTCGGCGGCGCCTTCCGCGCCGGGCTGCGCTATGCCCGCGCCAGCCGCGAGCTGCATGTCGTGCTGGCCCGCGCCGCCGTCTTCTTCGGCTGCGCCAGCGCGGTCTGGGCGCTGCTGCCGCTGGTGGCGCGCCAGCTGCTGGGGGGTGACGCCGGCTATTACGGGCTGCTGCTCGGCGCGGTGGGGGCAGGGGCCATCGCCGGCGCCCTGGTCATGCCGCGGCTGCGCGCGCGCCTCGACGGCGACGGGCTGATGCTGGCGGCGGCCGGCATCACCGCGGCCGTCATGCTGCTGCTGGCGGCGGCGCCGCCGCGCTGGGTGGCGCCGCTGGTGCTGCTGCTGCTGGGCGGCGCCTGGATCCTGGCGCTGACGACGCTGAACGGCGTGGCCCAGGCGATCCTGCCCAACTGGGTGCGCGGCCGGGCGCTGGCGGTGTATCTGACCGTCTTCAACGGCGCGATGACCGCCGGCAGCCTCGGCTGGGGCGCCGTCGCCGAGTTTCTGGGGATCGCCGGCACGCTGGTGGCCGCGGCGCTGCTGCTGGTCGCGGCGGCGCTGGTCATGCACCGGCTGCGCCTGCCCGCCGGCGAGAGCGACCTGGTCGCCGCCCGCCACTGGCCGGAGCCGCTGCTGGCCGATCCGGTCGCGCATGACCGCGGCCCGGTGCTGATCCAGATCGAGTACCGCATCAGGCCCGAGGACCGCGCCGGCTTCCACCGCGCGTTGCACCGGCTGGCGGATGAGCGCCGCCGCGACGGCGCCTTCGCCTGGGGCGTGCATGAGGACGTGGCCGAGCCGGCGCGCGTGCTGGAATGGTTCCTGGTGGAAAGCTGGGCCGAGCATCTGCGCCAGCACCACCGCGTCTCGCAGGCCGATGCCGATCTGCAGAAGGAGGTGCTGCGCTTCCACAGCGGCGACACCCCGCCGCTGGTGCGCCACCTGCTGCCGCTGCAGCCGGGACTGTCCAGCGGGTGACCAGCGAAAAGGGGGCGGACCGCCGGGTCCGCCCCCTTCCGCATGGCCGCCTGCCGGCGCCTCAGCCGCGGGCGGCGCGCTGCAGCCGGCGCCAGGCCATCGGCGTGCTGCCCTCCAGCCGGCGGAAGACGCGGGAGAAATGCGGCTGGTCGGCCATGCCGCACAGCAAGGCAATCTGGCAGAGCGGCGCCTCGGTCTCCAGCATCAGCCGCTTGGCGCGGGCCATGCGCTGCTGCATGACATAGGCATGGGCGGTGATGCCGAAGCTCTGCTTGAAGCTGCGGGCGAAGTGCCCGGTGCTCAGCCGGGCGACGGCGGCCAGCTCCTTCTGCAGGATCGGGCCGCCCAGCCCCGCCTCGACATGCCGGGTCAGCCGCGCCACCTGCCAGCCGGCCAGGCCGCCGGGGGCGACGATGGCGGGCGCCGGCGGCTTCGGCGCCGGCTCCAGCAGGCGGGTGGCGCGCTCGAGGATCAGCCCCGCCGCATGCTGGTCGCGGCCGAGCAGCGCCCGCGCATCCTGCAGCAGCCGCGACAGGCTGGCCGAGACGGCGGGGGCG
>NZ_MLCO01000186.1 GCF_001982615.1 Teichococcus deserti
CCGACTTCGCCGCCCGCGCCCGCGCCCGCCACCCCGGGGTGCGCTGCGGCTTCTTCCCCGGCGATGCGCCGGAAGGGCCCTTCGCGCTGGTGACCCTGTTCGACGTGCTCGAGCATATCGAGCGGCCTTTGGATTTCCTGGCCGCGATCCGGGACACCCTGCGCCCCGGCGGCATCCTGGCGCTGCAGGTGCCGAATTTCGACAGCCCGCTGGTGCAGGTGGAGGGCGCCGGCTCCACCGTCGTGACGCCCGGGCATTGGAGCTATTTCGATCCCGCCTCGCTGACCCGGCTGCTGCAGCGCGCCGGCTTCCAGACGATGGCGCTGCAAAGCTATATCTCCGAGCTCGACCGGCTGCTGGCCTATCCGCCGGAAGCCGTGCGCGCGGCCCTCGGGCCCTGGGCGCCGGAGGATCTTTCGACGCTGCGCCCCGCCGATCTCTTCTGGCGGCAGCTGGGCTTCAAGCTGTTCGGGCTGTTCCGGCGCCCGGAGTAACATCCGGAATGACGCTGACCAGTGCTGCCTCGAAGGCGCGCGCCGGCGCCGCATGGTCCAGCAGGAAGGTTTCGGCATAGCGCGCGACCGCCGCGCCCACCGCCCGCCGCAGCGCCGGGTCCCGCCCGAGCTGCACCGCCCGCGCGACATAATCCTCGACGGACCGCAGCGGCGGCAGCAGGTCGGCGCCGGAGGCATCCCGCAGCAGCGCATCCCGGGCCGCGCGCTCCTCGGCCGGCACCGCGTCGCCGAAACGCTGCCGGTGCAGCGCATTGTCCAGCACCCCGGCCAGCGGCGCCCCAGGCTCCTGCGCCCAGAAGACCGGCGCCACCCCGCTAACCATCGCCTGCATCGCCGTCAGCCCGCCGCCCAGCGGAAAGCTGTCCAGATACAGGTCCAGCACCCCGGCGAAGACCCCGGTATCCACCCAGCCGACGAAGTCCGCCGCGACACCGGCAGCGTTCAGCCGGTCGCGGAACGCGGGAAGATCCCGCCGCCCGGTATACAGATACCGCGCGCCCGGCAGCTGCCGCAGGATGGCGATGATGGCATCCTGGAACAGCGGACCGGCAATCTTCTCCTCCCGCGCCAGCGAGCCCAGCAGCAGCCCCCCGCCAAAGCGCGCGCGCAGCGCCGCCCTTTGCTCGGCGGCATCGGCCGGGATCTGCGGGTCGATGCTGCCCGGCAGGTTGCGCCAGGCAATGCCCTCGACCAGCACCGCCTCGCCCTGGCCGGAGAAGCCGCCCAGCCGCAGATCGGCATCCGGCGCTGCGGCCGCATGGAACTTCAGCGACCACCACACCTGCACCGGCGCCAGCCTGCGGCCGAAGGCATAGGCCAGCCCGATCGGCGAGCACAGCCACACCACCCCGGCCACCCGCGCCTGCCGCAGACGCATCGCCAGCACGTCGATCATATCGGCCAGCGGCGCATCCACCGGAAACTGATGTGCCACCACAGTGACGCCCGCGGCACGCAGCCGGGCGAACACCGCCTCGTCCCGTCCCTGCAGGAAATGCACGCTGTAGGAAAAGCGCGACGGCAACCGGGCGCAGGCCTCCAGCATGGTCAGCATCGCCTGCACATGCGCCAGGCTGTTCGCCTGATGCGCCACGACCGCCACGGCCGGCCGGCCCGCAACGGCGACAGGCGGCAGCGGCGCCAGCGCCTGCGCCCGCCCGCAGGCGGCCAGCGCCGGCGCCCAGCGCCCGATCCAGCGCGCATGATGCGCCCCGCTTTCCTCCCGCCGCAGCCAGTGCAGGCTGAGCTGCGCCTCCAGATCCACCGCCAGCGCCCGCTGCCCCGCCGCCGCCGCGTCCAGCAGCGCCGGCAGCGCCACCTCCTCGACCACCGCCTGGTGGAACGCCATCGGCCGCAGCGCGCCAAAGCCCAGCAGATGCAGCAGCCCCCGCGCCCGGCCGATCGCCCGCGCCTCGTCCGGCTCCGCCATCGACGGGCAGCAGGCGGCCAGGAAGCCCGGCGCCTCCTTCGGCCCCAGCAGCCCCGCGCGCCACAGCGTGTCATGCAGCGCCTGCAGCTGCCGCGCCCTCCGCATCGGCGACAGCGCCACGCCGAACAGCCAGCGCAGCGCTGCGGCGCGCCCCTCCACCAAGCTCAGCCCGGCCGCCGCGGCGACCAGCCCCTGATCGTCCGCCGCCATGCCCTGCAGATGCCCGACCACCTGCGCCCAGCCGGCATGCGCCAGCCGCCCCTCCCAGGCCCGGGCAATGGCCGCCAGCGGCTCCATCTCCACCACCGGACGCGCGCCGGCAAAAACCGCCGCCATCAGCGCATCGCCGCGGGCACGGTCGTCAGCCAGGCCGCCGAAGCGATCCGGCAGGTCCTGCCAGGTCATCAGGGAAGCAAGGCCGGGGGAATGAATTCCCCCAGACCCCCTTCTTTTTTCTGCTCCTCGGCCGCCGACAGCACGACGCCATGCACGTCGACCAAACCAGGGCAGTATGGGTCCAGCGCCAAGGCTTCGAGCCGTTTCAGGAATTCAGCGGGCGGCAGATGCGCGATCGCCGCGAAAGACGGCGCGGCATACCGCCACCACCGCACGCGCAGCATCTCGGCGATCAGCGCCTCGGAAAAGCGATACCGCAGCACCCGCGCCGGCACCCCCGCCACGATGGCATACGGAGGAACATCCCGCGTCACCACCGCCCCCGCCCCCACGACACAGCCGGTGCCCAGCGTGATCCCTCGTGCCAGGATCACATCCTGCCCGATCCACACATCGTCGCCGATCACCGGATGCGGCTTCTGCGCGAAAGGCGTCAGCACCGGCGCCGCGCCGCCCAAGGCACGACGAGCAGCCAGCGCCGGCGCAAAGCCCGGCAGATAGGTCATGGTATGCGTCGAAAACCGGTCGAGCGGATGGTCCCCGTCCATCACCCGCAGCCCCGCCGCGATCGAGCAGTACCGCCCGACCGGCGACGCTGACCACACCCGCGAATTGGAGTAGGTGCCGAAGCCGAAGGCCCCGATCCATTCGCTGGCGTAGTAACCGACGAAAGGTTCGCTGGACGGCGCGATCGGCGCCCCGATCACCGTCCCGTCCGGCGGAAACACGCCTTCCTCGCGATGAAAGAAGATCCCCGCCTCGGCCAGCCGTTGGAACACCAGCCGATTGGCGCGGAAGCGGAAATGCGTCGCGTTCCGCTCCAGGATCATGACCGCAGCAGCGCCGACAACTGGGAAAAGCCCGCCTCGCTGCTGCTGCGCTCGTCGACGCCCTGGGCCAGCAGCGCGTCCAGCGCCGGATGCAGCCGGATCGCCGCATCGACCTCGGCGTCGCTGCCGGCCCGATAGGCGCCAAGGCGGATCATCTCCGCCATGTCGGCATAGCTGCCGATCAGCCGGCGGGCTGCCACCAGCAGCGCATTCTCCTCGTCGGAATGGCAGCGCGGCAGGGCGCGGCTCACCGAGCGCAGCACGTCGATCGCGGGCCACCGCCCGCGCTCGCCGATCCGCCGGTCCAGCACGATATGCCCGTCCAGGATGCCGCGCACGGCATCGGCGATCGGCTCGTCATGGTCGTCGCCATCGACCAGGACGGTGAAGATCGCGGTGATGTCGCCCTCCCCCTCCGCGCCGGGCCCGGCGCGCTCCAGCAGCGCCGGCAGCTCGGTGAAGACCGAGGGCGTGTAGGACCGCGCCGTCGCCGGCTCCCCCGCCGCCAGCCCGATCTCTCTCTGCGCATGCGCCAGGCGGGTGACCGAATCCAAAAGCAGAAAGACCTGCTTGCCTTCGGCGCGGAAATGCTCGGCGACGGCCAGCGTCGCCTGGGCGGCGCGGCGCCGCGCCAGCGCCGGCTGGTCGGAGGTCGAGACCACCACCACCGAGCGCGCCCGCCCCGCCTCCCCCAGCGTCTGGTCGAGGAATTCCCGCACCTCGCGGCCGCGCTCGCCGACCAGGCCCACGACGATGACATCGGCCTCGACGAAGCGCGCCAGCATCCCGATCAGCGTCGACTTGCCGACGCCGGAGGCGGCGAAGATGCCGAGCCGCTGCCCGCGGCAGACGGGGACAAAAATGTCGAGCGCCCGCAGCCCGGTCTCCATCCGCCGGCCGATCAGCTTGCGCCGCAGCGCATCCGGCGGCG
>NZ_MLCO01000187.1 GCF_001982615.1 Teichococcus deserti
CGCCCCTATCGCGCCCGCCGGCCCGATGCTGCGCCGCGAGCGCGCCGCCGCCGCCGATGCCGCGCGGCCCGCCCCGGCGGAGCTCGCCGCCCCGGCGCTGGCCGCCGCCTCCGCCGGCCGCGTCGCCTTCACTTTGCCGGAGCCGGTGACGCTGCGCGGCGGCGAGACGGCCAACCTGCCCTTCCTCGATGCCCGCCTGCCGGCCGAGCGCGTCTGGTGGGTGCAGGAGCTCTCCGCCCGCCACCCGCTGCAGGCGCTGCGCCTGACCAACAACGGCAACGCCATCCTGCCGGCGGGCCTGGCCACCGTCTTCGGCACGGCAGGGGCCGAATCCGGCGCCTTCCTGGGCGATGCCGAGATCCGCGCCATGGCCCCGGGCGAGACCCGGCTGCTGGCCTTCGCCCGCGACCGCGACGTGCTGCTGACCTCCTCCAACGACCAGTCGGAGCGGCTGACGGCGGCCGACCTGCAGGGCCACCAGCTGAAGCTGCGCTTCCTGCGCATCGAGACCCTGTCCTTCGCCGTCGACCCGCGCGGCGCCCGCGGGCGGCTGCTGCTCGACCTGCCGCGCCGCCCGGGTTCGACTCCGCGCTTCAGCATCGCCTCCGAGGGCGATTTCGGCCTGCGGCACGAGGCGGTGCTCGACGGCAAGCCCACCACCCTGCGCCTCTCCTATGAGAGGGAGATGCGGCGCGACATGCCGCTCTGGGACCAGGCGCTGGGCGACCCTCGGCTGCTGGTCTGGCGCGACATCGACCTGGAGCGCGACGCCCGCCGCCTGCCCGGCGGCCCCGGAACGCTGGAGACGCTGCGCGAGCTGCAGACCCGCATGCCGCCCGAGGATGCCGGCACCCTGACCCGCCTGGTCGAGCAGATGGGGAAACAGAGAGAACTGCTGGATGCCTTCCGCGCCGCCGCCATCGCGGCCCAGGCCGCTGATGCCGCGCTGACCCGGGCCCGCGCCGCGGCTGAGGACCGCAGCGGCGGCTCGCGCACCGTGGCCCGCCAGGCGCTGAACGCCGCCTCGGCCGAGGCCGAGCGCACCGGCACCGCCGCCGACCGCGCCTGGACCGCCTGGCAGCTGGGCGTCGAGGCGCTGCTGGGCGGCTGATTCCGGAGTCGCGCCGCCGCGCCGCCGATCGACGGGGCGCAGGGCCGGCAGGGCAGGGGCCGCGGGCGGTCCCTGCCGCGGCCTTCGCCGCATTAAAAAACCGAATCAATCCATAAGCTAAAAAAGCTTCCGCGGGCGCTGAAAGCCGCCCGCGGCGGTTGCGCCGCACCGTTTCGCCGCGCTTCCGATTTCGCTTGACGGGCCCGCCACCCCTGGCCTAGGGGCCAACGCTGAGCTGAAGGGCCGCGAGGTCCGGCAGCGTCCGGCGGGGGTTTTTCCCCTCGGGCTTTCGCCTTGCCAGGGCCTTGCGCCCTGGGCGATGCGTCCGCCGCCGCCGGGCCGGAAAAGGCGGGCCGCACACCGTCTGTCGCAACCGGGCCGGTCGGCGCCATGCCCCAAGGGGTCAGCGCCCGGTCAAGTCGTGTCTGCCGTCGACGACCCCCGGGCGCCGGGGTGCTCCTCCTCTGGTGGATGCGCAGGAATCGGCCCGGATGCCTGTCCGGGCCGGTGTCAGGAAATTTCCGCTTCATGGCTAATGCCAACAGCCTTTCCACGACCTCGGCCGGCATGGAAGATTTTGCCGCCCTGCTCGACGCCTCGCTGGGCGCCGACACCGGCTTCGCCGGCTCGGTGGTGACCGGCCGCGTCGTCCGGGTGGACGACGATTTCGCGGTCGTGGACGTCGGGCTGAAGAGCGAGGGGCGCGTGCCCCTCAAGGAATTCGCGCCCCCCGGCCAGAAGGCCGAGGTGAAGCCCGGCGACATCATCGAGCTCTTCGTCGAGCGCTATGAGGATCGCGACGGCTCCATCGTGCTGAGCCGCGAGAAGGCCCGCCGCGAGGAAGCCTGGACCAACCTGGAGAAGGCGTTCAACGCGCAGCAGCGCGTCAACGGCGTCATCTTCGGCCGCGTCAAGGGCGGCTTCACCGTCGACCTCGGCGGCGCCGTGGCCTTCCTGCCCGGCTCCCAGGTCGACATCCGCCCGGTGCGCGACGTCGGCCCCCTGATGGGCAGCCCGCAGCCGTTCCAGATCCTGAAGATGGACCGCGCCCGCGGCAACATCGTGGTCTCGCGCCGCGCTGTGCTGGAAGAGACCCGTGCGGAGCAGCGTTCTGAGCTGATCCAGGGCCTCAAGGAAGGCATGATCCTCGACGGCGTCGTCAAGAACATCACCGACTACGGTGCGTTCGTCGACCTCGGCGGCGTGGACGGCCTGCTGCATGTCACCGACATCGCCTGGCGCCGCATCAACCACCCGTCCGAGGCCCTGACCATCGGTCAGCAGGTCCGCGTGCAGGTCATCCGCTTCAACTCCGAGACGCAGCGCATCTCGCTCGGCATGAAGCAGCTGATGTCCGATCCGTGGGAAGGCGTGGCGATCAAGTACCCGGTCGGCGCCAAGTTCTCGGGCCGCGTGACCAACATCACCGACTACGGCGCCTTCGTGGAGCTGGAGCCGGGCGTCGAGGGTCTGGTCCACGTCTCCGAGATGAGCTGGACCAAGAAGAACGTCCACCCGGGCAAGATCGTCGCCACTTCGCAGGAAGTCGACGTGATGATCCTGGACGTGGACGAGCCGAAGCGCCGCATCTCGCTCGGCCTGAAGCAGGCCCAGGGCAACCCCTGGGAGCTGTTCCTGGAGAGCCACGGCCCCGGCTCGATCGTCGAGGGCGAGATCCGCAACATCACCGAATTCGGTCTGTTCGTGGGTCTGGCTCCCGAGATCGACGGCATGGTGCACATGTCCGACCTGTCCTGGGATGTCGCCGGCGAGCAGGCGATGGCCGCCTACAAGAAGGGCGACGTCGTCAAGGCCAAGGTGCTGGACGTCGATATCGAGAAGGAGCGTATCTCCCTCGGCATCAAGCAGCTCCAGGCTGACCCGGCCGCCGAGGTTCTCGACCGCGTCCGCAAGGGCGATGTCGTGACCTGCGTCGTCACCAAGGTCGAGCAGAACGGCATCGAGGTGAAGGTCGACGAGGTCCTGACGGGCTTCATCCGCCGCGCCGAGCTGGCCCGTGACCGTGGCGACCAGCGCCCCGACAAGTTCGCCATCGGCGAGAAGGTCGATGCCAAGGTGACCGCCGTGGATCGCGCCGCCCGCCGCCTGGCCCTGACCATCAAGGGCAAGGAAGTCGAGGAGGAGCGCGAGGCGATGAAGGAATATGGCACCGCCGATTCCGGCGCCTCGCTGGGCGACATCCTGGGCGCGGCCATCCGCCGCCGCAACCAGAGCTCCAGCGACGAGTAAATGGAGAAGGCCGGGGGGTCCGAGGCACTGCCTCGGACGGACCCCCGGACCCCATTCTATCTCTGATCTTTGGCGCTGGCGGTGACGGCAGCGCCCGAAGGCCCCGGGGGAAACCCTGGGGCCTTTCGTCATGGGGGCTTTCCCTTGACCCGGCACCCCCCGCCCCCCATTCATGGGCGGCCATGAGCATGCCCCTCGAGCACGACCTGCTGGTCGACCGCCGCCGCCTGAAGCGCCGACTGGTGTTCTGGCGCGTCGCCGCCGTGCTCGCGGTGCTCGCCGCCGGCGCGGCGCTGGCCGGACGTATGGCCGGCAGCTTCGGCCCCGACCACCTGGTCCGCCTCTCGGTCGAAGGCACCATCACCGACGACCGCAAGCTGACCGAGGCCATCGCCGCCGCCGCCGGCGACGCCGCCGTGCGCGGCATGATCCTCTCGATCGACAGCCCCGGCGGCACCGTCGCCGGCGGCGAGGGGCTGCACGCCGCCCTGCAGCGCTTCCGCGACACCGGCAAGCCGCTGGTCGCCGTGATGCGCGGCACCGCCGCCTCCGCCGGCTACATGATCGCCATGCCGGCGCAGCGCGTCTTCGCCCGCGAATCCACTCTCACCGGCTCGATCGGCGTCATCCTGCAGAGCTTCGAGGCCAGCCGGCTGATGGACACGCTCGGCGTCCGCGCCGAGATGCTGACCTCCGGCACCCTGAAGGGCGAGCCCAACCCCTTCCGCCCGATGACCGCCGAAGGCCGCGCCGTGCTGCAGGGGGTGCTGGCCGACATGCACGCGCAATTCGTCGCCATGGTCGCCGAGGGCCGCCACCTGCCGCTCGAGCGCGTCCAGGCCCTGGCCGATGGCCGCGTCTACACCGGCCGCCAGGCCCTGGCCGAGAAGCTGATCGACGCCATCGGCGGCGAGCCCGAGGCACGCGCCTGGCTGGCCGCCGAGGCGAAGATTCCGGCCGAGATCCCGGTGCAGGATCTGGACCCGCGCAGCGCCGCCGAGCGCGCGCTTGGCTTCTCGGTCCGGATGGTGATGAAAAGCGTGGTTTCTGAATGGCTTGCGATTGACGGCGTCCGGGCCGTTTGGCAGCTTCAGCCGTGACCCTTTCTGCAGTGACCGGCAAGCCGGCCCCCCCTTCAGGCTTCCGGCAGGAGAGCGCAGCGCCATGACCAAATCCGAGCTGATCGCGCAACTGGCGGCGGCCAATCCGCATCTGCGCCAACCGGACGTGGAGCTGATCGTCGGCACCATCTTCAACGAAATCACCGCGGCGCTGGCCCGCGGCGACCGGGTCGAGCTGCGCGGCTTCGGCGCCTTCTCCGCCAAGGCGCGCGAGGCCCGCACCGGCCGCAACCCGCGCACCGGCGAGGCCGTCGAGGTCTCCAGCAAGGCCGTGCCCTATTTCAAGCCGGGCAAGGAGCTGCGCGAGCGCGTCAATGGCGGGCCGCTGCAGGCGCCCAAGCGCGCGCCGCGCGCGGCCCCGGCCCCGTGAGGTTGCCCATGAGGTTCATCGGCCTGGTTCTGACCGCCCTGCTGCTGCTGCTGCTGGTGCTCTTCGCCATTTCCAACAGCGCGGCCGTGGCGCTGCAGCTCTGGCCCCTCGACCTCGCCTGGGAGGTGCCGCTGGCCGGCGCCGTGCTCGGCGCCGCGGCGATCGCCTTCCTGCTCGGCGCGCTGGTCGCCTGGGGCGGCGCGCTGCGCTACCGCCGCCGCGCCTGGAAGATGCAGCGCGCCGCCCAGCTGCTGGAGGCCGAGCTGGCCGAGCTGCGCGCCCAGCAGGACGCCGCGCGCAAGGCGGCGGTCCCGGCGGGCACCGCCGTGGCCACCCGCTGATGCGCCAAAAGCCCAACGCGGCCGGCATCATCGCCGCGCTGGACACGCCGGATGCTGGCCTGGCCGAGGCCTGGGCCGGCGCCGTCGCGCCGCATGTCGGCCTGGTGAAGGTCGGGCTGGAGCTGTTCTGCGCCGAGGGCCTGCCGGTCGTGACGCGCGTGGCGAAGCACCGCCCGGTCTTCCTCGACCTGAAGTTCCACGACATCCCCAACACCGTGGCCGGCGCCGTCCGCTCGGTCTGCGCCGCGCGCCCCGCGATGCTGACGCTGCATGGCGGCGGCGGCACTGCGATGATCGAGGCCGCCCGCCGCGCCGCCGAGGACACGCTGGGCGAGGAACGCCCGGCGATCCTGGCGGTCACCGTGCTGACCAGCTTCACCGCGGCCGGCCTGGCCGAGACCGGCGTCTCCGGCGGCCCGGCGCAGCAGGTGCTGCGGCTGGCCCGCCTGGCGCTCTCCGCCGGCGCCGACGGGCTGGTCTGCAGCCCGCATGAGGTGTCCCGCATCCGTGACGCCTTTGGTAGCGACCCGCTGCTGGTGGTTCCCGGTGTCCGCCCCGCCGGCGCCGAGATCGGCGACCAGGCCCGCGTCGCGACGCCGGAGGAGACCATCGCCGCCGGGGCCGACTGGCTGGTGATCGGCCGGCCGATCATGGCCGCCGCCGACCCGGCCGCCGCCGCCGCCGCCATCGCCGCCTCGATCCGGCCGCGCTAGATGCCGCACAGCCTGCCCCGCATCCAGGTCAAGGTCTGCGGCATCAACGACGGGGAGGCCTATGACGCCGCCTGCCGCGCCGGCGCCGACATGGTGGGCTTCGTCTTCTTCCCGCCCTCGCCGCGCTACGTCACCCCGGAGCAGGCGGCCGAGCTCGCCGGGCGCAGCGGCACCGGCCGCCGCCCGCTGGCCGTGGGCCTGTTCGTCGATCCCGACGACGCGCTGATCGCCGAGGTGCTGGAGCAGGTGCCGCTCGGCCTGCTGCAGCTGCATGGCGAGGAGACGCCGGAACGCTGCGCCGCCATCCGCGAGCGCTTCGGCCTGCCGGTGATGAAGGTGCTGGGCATCGCGACGGACGCCGATCTCGCGCTGATCGAGGCCTATGCGCCGGTGGTCGACCGCTTCCTGCTGGACGCCAAGGCGCCGCCCGGCGCCAGCCTGCCGGGCGGCAACGCCGTCAGCTTCGACTGGACCTTGCTGGCCGGCCGCAGCATTCCGAAGCCCTGGATGCTGGCTGGCGGGCTGACGCCGCTGAACGTGGCCCAGGCCATCCGCGCCAGCGGAACCGTGGCCGTCGACGCCTCCTCCGGGCTCGAGCGGATGCGCGGGGTGAAGGATCCCGTGCTCATTGCGGCCTTCATTGCTGCGGCGCATTCGGCGTAAGACGGCAGCGGGCGGGGCGGACGGCCTCGTTCCCGGGCTTTTCCTGAGAAAACCATGCGGGGGGGCGCTACCCCCTGCCGTCGCTGCGCGCTAACACGGTTGCGCACTTTGCGCGCTGTCTTCGTCGCGCCGCTTGGAGGAATGGAGTGAACAAGCCTCTGCCAAATACTCTGCGCCAGGGCCCGGATGGGCGCGGTCGCTTCGGTCAGTTCGGCGGCCGCTATGTCGCCGAGACGCTGATGCCCGTCATCCAGGAAGTCGAGAAGGCCTATAACGAGGCCCGCAACGACCCGGCCTTCATGGCAGAGTGGCGACGCTTGCTGAAGGACTATGTCGGCCGCCCCAGCCCGCTCTGGCTCTGCGAGCGGCTGACCGAGCACCTCGGCGGCGCCAAGGTCTACTTCAAGCGCGAGGAGCTGAACCACACCGGCGCGCACAAGATCAACGCCGTGCTGGGCCAGATCATGCTGGCCAAGCGCATGGGCAAGCCGCGCATCATCGCCGAGACCGGCGCCGGCCAGCATGGCGTGGCCACCGCCACCGCCTGCGCGCTGTTCGGGCTGAAATGCGTCGTCTACATGGGCGCCACCGACGTCGAGCGGCAGCAGCCCAATGTCTTCCGCATGAAGCTGCTGGGGGCGGAGGTCATCCCCGTCACCTCCGGCGCCGGCACGCTGAAGGATTCGATGAACGAGGCGATGCGCGACTGGGTCGCCAATGTCGCCGACACCTACTACTGCATCGGCACCGTCGCCGGCCCGGCGCCCTTCCCGCAGATGGTGCGCGACTTCCAGTGCGTCATCGGCGAGGAGACGAAGCAGCAGATCCTGCTGGCCGAAGGGCGCCTGCCCGACGCGCTGGTCTGCGCCGTCGGCGGCGGCTCCTCGGCCATGGGGCTGTTCCATCCCTTCCTGGACGATGCCGATGTCGCCATCTACGGCGTCGAGGCGGCCGGCCGCGGCATCGACACCGGCGAGCATGCGGCGGCCATTGCCGGCGGCCAGCCGGGCGTGCTGCACGGCAACCGCACCTACCTGCTGCAGGACGCGCACGGGCAGATCCAGGAGGCGCATTCGATCTCGGCCGGGCTCGACTATCCCGGCATCGGGCCGGAGCATTCCTGGCTGCACGAGATCGGCCGGGTGAACTATGTCAGCGTCACCGACCAGGAAGCGCTGGACGCCTTCCAGCTGTGCTCGCGGCTGGAGGGCATCATCCCCGCCCTCGAATCCGCGCATGGCCTGGCGCATGTGCTGAAGCTGGCGCCGACCATGGACAAGGACAAGATCATCGTCCTCAACCTGTCCGGCCGCGGCGACAAGGACATCTTCACCGTCGCCAGGCACCTGGGAGAGACGCTGTGAGCCGCATCGCCAGGCGCTTCGCGGAGCTGAAGGCGGAGGGGCGTGGCGCCCTGATGCCCTTCATCGAGGCCTATGACCCCGACCCCGCCACCAGCATGGCGCTGCTGCGCGGGCTGCCGGGGGCGGGGGCCGACCTGATCGAGCTGGGCGTGCCCTTCACCGACCCGATGGCCGACGGCCCGACGGTGCAGGGCGCCGGCCAGCGCGCGCTGAAGGCCGGCGGCTCGCTTGCCGGCGCGCTCGCCATGGTGCGCGACTTCCGCCGTGAGGACGAGGACACGCCGATCGTCCTGATGGGCTACCTCAACCCGATCCTGGCCTATGGCATCGACCGCTTCTGCCTCGACGCCTCCTCCTCGGGGGTCGACGGGCTGATCGTGGTCGACCTGCCGCCGGAGGAAGCCGACGAGCTGGCCATCCCGGCCCGCGCGCAGCTGCTCGACATGATCCGCCTGGTGGCGCCCACCACCGACGAGGCCCGCCTGCCCAAGGTCCTGGCCGGCACCAGCGGGTTCATCTACTACGTCGCCATCACCGGCGTGACCGGGACCCACAGCGCGGCCAAGGACACCCTGGCCACCGCCATCCCCCGCGTCCGCAAGTTCACCGACCTGCCGATCGCCATCGGCTTCGGCGTCCGCACGCCGCAGCAGGCGGCGGAAGCGGTGCAGGTGGCCGACGGCGCCGTGGTGGCCTCGGCGCTGATCGACACCCTGGCCAGGTCGCTGGACGAGCAGGGCCGGGCGAAGCCCGACACCGTCCGCAAGGTGCTCGACCAGGTGCGCGACCTGGCCGAAGCGGTGCGGGGGGCGCGGGTGGCGGCCTGATCGAGAGGATAGGGGCAGGGCAGGGGAATGAATTCCCCTGCACCCCTTCTTTTTTCTTTCTGACTGCCGTGTCCAGGTGGGGACGTACGTGAAACGGCCCATCAGCAGCGCGACCTGACAGGTCGCGCTGTTTTTGTATCTGGCGTCCCGCCGTGATGCCCTGGTGTCGCCGGTGCCCTGGCGCAGGTCGTCCAACATCCGATGAACAGAAAAAAGATGGGGTCCAGGGGAATTCATTCCCCTGGCCTGCCGCTGTCTTCAGCTGTCCAACCTGATCCCAAGCTCCCGGATCAACGGCCGCCACACCCCGTTTTCCTTCGCGACGAAGTCGTTGAGGGCCGCGGGTGTCCAGGGAGCGCTTTCGATGCCCAGGCCGCGCATCCGCTCCTGCATGGCGTCGCTCGCCACCGCCGCGCGCAGGTCCTGGTTCAGGCGCTCGATCACCGCGGGCGGCGTACCGGCGGGGGCGTGCATGCTCTGCCAGCCGAAGGCGACGGCCTGGCCGATGCCGAGCTCCAGCGCGGTCGGCACCGTGGGCGCCTGGGCCGAGCGCGCTTCCGACAGCACCACCAGGGCGCGCGCCTTGCCGTCGCGCAGGAAGGGGATGCCGGTGGCGCAGTCGATCAGCACGCTGTCGAGCGTGCCCCCCAGCAGGTCCTGCATGGCGGCGGGGCCGCCGCGATAGGGGACGTGGGTGGCGTCGAAGCCGGCGCGGCGCTTCAGCATCTCCATCGCCAGGTGGTGCGGCGAGGCGACGGCCGGGGAGCCGTAGGTGGGCGGGCTGGCCTGCTTCGTATAGGCAGCGAAGCTGTCGATCGGGCTGTCGGGGCGGACCACCAGGAACAGCGGGAAGCGGCCGATGAAGCCGACGCCGGTCAGGTCGCGGTCGGGGTCGTAGGGCAGCCGGGCATAGAGCGCCGGGTTGTAGACCAGGTTGCCGTTGTCAGCGTGGAGCAGGGTGTAGCCGTCCGGGGCGCTGCGGCTGACGGTCTCGCTGGCCAGCACGGCGCCGCCGCCGGGGCGGTTCTCCACCAGCATGGTCTGGCCCAGGCGCGGGGTGATGAAGCTGGCGATCAGCCGGGCATAGGTGTCGCTGGGCCCGCCGGGCGGATAGCCGACGACCCAGCGCAGCGGGCGCTCCGGCCAGGTCGGCGTCTGGGCCTGGGCCAAGGTGGGCAGGGCCAGGGCGGTCCCCAGAACAGCGCGTCGTCGCAGCATCGCATCGCTTCCCGTGATGCGCCGCATCATGCGCCGGGCGGGCTCAGCGCGCCAGCAGCAGCACCCAGAGCGGCAGGGTCACCATCGCCGCCAGATGCTGGGTGGTGATCATGGCGGCCATCAACGGCGCATCGCCGCCCATCCCGCGCGCCTGGACATAGGAGGTGGTGGCGGTGGGCTGCGCCATGAACAGCACGGCCACCGTCAGCGCCAGCGCCTCCAGCCCCAGGGAGGCCGCCAGGCCCAGGGCGATCAGCGGCATCAGCAGCAGCTTCAGCACGCCGGTCAGCAGCTGGGTCACCGGCTGCGCCTGCAGCGCCCCCGGCGTCAGCGCCGCGCCAACGCAGAGCAGCCCGACCGCCAGCGACCCCTGCGCCAGCCCGCGCAGCAGCCCCGACAGCCCGGGCGGCGGCCCGCCCAGCAGCGCCAGCACCATGCCGGCGGCGCAGGCCTGCAGCAGCGGGTTGGTGACCAGTTGCCTGGCCACGCGCCGGGGGCTGGGCCGGGCGCTGCCGCCGACCGCGAAGACGATGGTGATGACCACCTGGACGAAGGGCACGATCAGCCCGGTGGCGATGCCGCCGACGGCGATCCCCGCCGGGCCATGGATCGCGCCGGCCACGGCGAAGGCCAGCAGGTTGTTGTAGCGGATGCCGCCCTGCAGCACCGAGGTCGCCGTGGCATGGCCATGCCCCAGCGCCCGGGCCAGCACCAGCGACAGCACCGCGCCGATCGCCAGCGATCCCCAGATGGTCCCGGCCAGCGCCCCCAGCGGCAGCGCCGCCAGGTTCACCGAGCCGATCGAGGAGACCAGCAGCGCCGGCAGCAGCACGGAGAAGACCAGCTTCTCCATGCCCGCCCAGACCGACGCCTCGGTCAGCAGCCGCCGGCGCAGGACAGCGCCCAGGCCGATGATGCCGAAGGTGGCGACGAAGGCATCCAGCCAGGGGCCCATCGGGGCGGCTTGGCGTCAGCGGGCGGCGACGAGGGCCTCCAGGTCGGCCTGCGGCCGGGCGCCGAAATGGCCGATGCACTCGGCCGCGGCGATCGAGCCCCAGCGGCCGCATTCCGGCAGCGCATGGCCCCGGGTCAGCGCCGCCAGGAAGCCGGCGGCATAGGCATCGCCGGCGCCGGTGGAATCGACCACCCGGGCGGGCTCGGCCTTGATCACATGGGTCTGGTCGCCGGCGACGACGACGCTGCCCTGCTCGCTGCGGGTCAGGGCGGCCAGCTTCACCTCGCCGCGCACGGCTTCCATGGCGGCCTCGAAGCTGTCCACCTCGTAGAGCGACATGATCTCCGCCTCGTTGGCGAAGAGGATGTCGACCTGGCGGGCGACCAGCGCGCGGAAGGCCTCGCGGTGGCGGCCGACGCAGAACGGGTCGGACAGCGACAGCGCGACCTGCCGCCCGGCCGCATGCGCTGCACCCGCCGCCCGGCGGAACGCCGCCTGCGCCGCCGGCGGGTCGAACAGATAGCCTTCCAGATAGGTCACCGCGGCGGAGGCGACGAGGGCCGTGTCGACATCCTCCTCGCCGAAGCTGACGCAGGCGCCGAGATAGGTGTTCATGGTGCGCTGGCCGTCCGGCGTCACCAGGATCAGGCAGCGCGCCGTGGGCGCGCCGCCGGACAGCGGCGCGGTCGGGAAGACCACGCCGGCGGCGCGGATGTCATGCGCGAAGGCCTGGCCCAGGGCGTCATCCGCCACCTTGCCGAGATAGCCGACCTTGGCGCCCAGCCCGGCGGCCACCGCGCAGGTGTTGCCGGCCGAGCCGCCGCTGCTCTCGATCCCCGGGCCCATGGCGGCGTAGATCGCATCGGCCTGGGCCGTGTCGATCAGCGCCATCGATCCCTTCACCATGCCCTGCGCGGCCAGGAAGCTGTCCTGCGCCTGCGCCTGGACGTCCAGGATGGCGTTGCCGATGCCGAGGATGTCGAGAGTGGTGCCGGTCATGCTGCGTTCCCGTCTGGCTGCGCCACCGCGATAGCAGCCGCGCGCCGGACTTCATAGGGCGGGGTCGCGGCACCCGGTTCCGCTCACATCTCGCGGCGCGGCATGCGGGCGCCGGCGTGACGAAACCGGCGCGGTCGCTGCTGCGCCAAGGGCTTTCGCCCCCGCGCAGCAGGCGAGAAAAGCGCAGGAATTTC
>NZ_MLCO01000188.1 GCF_001982615.1 Teichococcus deserti
CCCCCTGCCCGCCCGCCGCCCCTGCAAAAACGGCCGGGGTGCCGCCACCCCGGCCGCCTCATCCAGACACGTCTTGCGTGTTGTTTACGCGGCGATCGGCTGCTGGCTGCTGCCCTCGAGCACCGGCTGGCGCGGGGCCGCGCTGGCGATCTCGATGCGGCGGGGCTTCAGCGCCTCGGGCACCTCGCGCTTCAGCGCCACATGCAGCAGGCCGTTGGACAGGTCGGCGCCCTGGATCTGGATATGGTCGGCCAGGACGAAGCGACGCTCGAAGGCCCGGCCGGCGATGCCGCGATAGAGGAAGCGGCGGTCCTGGCCCTCGTTCTGCGCGGCCTTGCCGGTCACCACCAGGACATTGTCCTGGGCGTTGATCTCGAGATCCTCGGGACCGAAGCCGGCGACGGCCATGGTCAGGACATAGGCGTCCTCGGCGGTGCGCTCGATGTTGTAGGGCGGGTAGGAATTGCTGTCCGCCGCGCTGCGCACCTGATCAAGCAGGCGGGTCATGCGGTCGAAACCGATGGCGGAGCGGAACAGGGGGGCGGTGTCGAAACTGGTCATGATGGAGCCTCCTCAAAAGCAAGGGTCCGTTGCGTTGCGATCCCCGGCCAAGTTCGGACCCCCGATCGGGCAGCCCAGGGCCTCTGGATCACGCCGGCGGCCCCGCAACCGGGCGCCGTCGACAGAGCTCCAAATGGAAAACGCCGCCCCCCGCTTCAAGCGAGGGACGGCGTTTTTTTTCAGATCCCCCGCCGAGGCGGGGAAGCCTGCCGCAGGCCTCAGGCCTTGCGGGTGCCGATGCCGGCGAAACGCTTGTTGAACTTGGCGATCTGGCCGCCGGTGTCGATCACGCGCTGCACGCCGGTCCAGGCCGGGTGGGACTTCGGGTCGATGTCCAGACGCAGCGTATCGCCTTCCTTGCCCATGCAGGACTTCGTCTTGTACGTCGTCCCGTCGGTCATGATGATGGTGATCTCGTGGTAGTCGGGATGGATATCGGGCTTCATGGCGATTGCTTCTCTGTCTGGAGCAGCCGATGCCGACCGGCCGCACGGAAGCGCCGCTTCTACAGGCGCCCCAGGGCCTTGGCAACCGAAACCGCCACCCCGCCGCCCACCCTGGATTGACCCTGTCCCACGCCGATCCTAGAGCGAAATACCGCCCCGCTGAGGAAGATCGGCGCATGAACATCCTGTCCATCCAGTCCTGGGTCGCCTACGGCCATGTCGGCAACGCCTCGGCCGTCTTCCCGCTGCAGCGCCTGGGGGCCGAGGTCTGGGCGGTGAACACCGTCCAGTTCTCCAACCACACCGGCTATGGCAGCTGGCGCGGCCAGGTCTTCGGGGCGGATCTGGTCAGCGACCTGGTGCAGGGAATCGAGGATCGCGGCGCCCTGCCCCGCTGCGACGCGACGCTGTCGGGCTACATGGGGGACGCGGCCATCGGCGAGGCCATCCTCGACGCCAGCGTCCGGGTGAAGGCGGCCAACCCCCGCGCGCTCTACTGCTGCGACCCTGTGATCGGCGATGTCGGGCGCGGCGTCTTCGTCCGCCCGGGCATCCCCGAATTCATGCGCGACCGCGCCATCCCGGCGGCCGACATCATCACGCCGAACCAGTTCGAGCTGGAATGGATGACCGGCCAGCCCGTCACCACCCTGGCCGAAGCCAAGGCCGCCGCCCGCGCCCTGCAATCCCGCATGGCGCCGGGCGGCCCGCGCTGCGTGCTGGTGACCTCGCTGAAGGTCGCCGAGACCCCCGACGACCAGATCGAGATGCTGGCCGCCGAGGGCGAGCAGTTCCATCGCATCCGCACGCCGATGCTGCCGCTCTCGGTGAACGGCGCCGGCGACGCCATCGCCGCGCTGTTCCTGTTCCACCGGCTGAAGACCGGCTCGGCCAGCGCGGCGCTCGGGGCGGCCGCATCCTCCATCTACGGGCTGCTGCGGCGGACATCGGAGGCGGCGTCGCGCGAGATCCTCACCGTGGCGGCGCAGGACGAATTCGTCTCGCCTTCCCGGGTTTTCCTGCCGGAAGTTTGTTGAAGCGAAGACAGGGTGAAAGGCCAGGGGAATGAATTCCCCTGGACCCCTTCTTCTTTCTGTCAGACTGCCGTGTCCACGTGGCAACAGGACGTGAAACGGCCCCGCCACAGCGCGACCTTTCAGCGAGCGCCGTTTCGAGACCAGTGTTCCAACGTGAAACCCTGGTGTCGTAGCCATCGAAGCGCAGGTCACTTCATGGCCGGTGACAAAAAAGAATGATGGGTTCGGACGAATACGTCCGAAGGGGGAAGAATTCATTCTTCCCCCAACCTTCAGTCTACTTCCCTGCCTTCAGAGCCTTCCTTCCCTTCAACCACTTCGCCGTCAGCCACAGGCTCAAGACAGCCCAGGCCAGGACCAGAAGCGGGTGGAGGTAGATCGCCAGCAGCTTCATGAAGAGCATCGGGTTGATCAGCCCGGCCAGGAAGATGCCGATGGCGTAGCCGTTGACGATCTCGGCCACGTCTTCGCCCCAGAGCCAGCAATGGGTGAAGGTGCCGGCCTGCTGGCTGCATTCGGCCACCTTCGGCAGGGTCAGCAGCCCGACCAGGTTGCCCAGCAGCGGCAGCGCGAAGAGGATGATCAGCAGCAGCAGCGGCCCGCCCACCACCAGCAGGGTCCAGCCCAGGCGCCGGACCCGCGCCGGGCTGATGGGGGTCGGGTCGGGCGTGGCGGCCATGGGCACTCCTGGGCAGGAAAGACGAGGGCGGGGTGAGCTCCCCGCCCCTTCTTTCTTAATCCGCCGTGGCGCCGGAGGCTTTGACCAAGGGCACCCAGAGCGCCAGCTCCGCCTTCAAGAATGTGGCAAAATCGGCGGGCGAGCCCTTCTCGATCGGCGGCAGCTCCAGCTCGCGCAGCTTGCGGGCGGTCTCCGGCTCCTCCACCGCGGCGCGCACGGCGGCGTTCATCTTCTGCACGATCGGCGCCGGCGTGCCGGCGGGGGCGAAGACGCCGAACCAGCTATAGGCGCGGTAATTGGGCAGGCCGGCCTGGGCGGCGGTGGGCACCTCGGGCATCAGGGTGGAATGCTCGTCGGTGGCGATGGCCAGGCAGCGCAGCGCGCCGGTCTTGTGGTAGGGCGCGATCAGCGCGGGGGTGTCGAAGCCGACCGCCACCTGGCCGGCCAGCAGGTCGGATAGCATCGGCGCGCTGCCGCGATAGGGGATGTGCTCGGCCTGCGCGCCAATGGCGTTGAGGAAACTGACGGCGGCGATATGCGCCGAGCCGCCGGCGCCGCCGGTGCCGTAGCTGTACTTGCCCGGATTGGCCTTCAGCAGCGCGATGAACTCCGCCAGCGTCGTCACGCCGAGCGAGGGATGCACGGTGATGCAGATCGGCACCAGCACGGTGGGAGCGACGGCCACGAAGTCACGCTCCGGGTCGTAGGGCAGCCGCGCGCCGTAGAGGCCGACCGCCAGCACATGGGTGGAGATGGTGCCCATCAGGAAGGTGCTGCCGTCGGGCGCCGACTTGGCCACCGCGTCGGAGCCGACGGTGCCGCCGGCGCCGGCGCGGTTCTCGATGACGACGCTCTGGCCGAGGATCTCCGACATCTTCGGCGTGATCATGCGGGCCGAGACATCGGTGCTGCCGCCGGCGGCGAAGGGCACGATCATGCGGACCGGGCGGGTCGGCCAGGCGGCACCCTGCGCCCGGGCGCGGCTGCCGAGGCTGAGCGCGGGCAGCAGGGCAGGCGTCGCCAGGAGGCTGCGGCGGCGGAGAATCATCATCGTGATCCGATCAACAGGATCGCACGATGCTGCGGTGCAAGAACGTCGCGGTCAACCGCGTCGGGTCAGACCCGCTTGACGTTCAGCGGCAGCACCATCCCGCGCCGCGGTGCCGAGAGCGACGAGCGCCAGGCGCTGTCGTTCAGGTACTGGCCGAGCGGGTAGTAGGGCAGATCCTGGAAGAACTGCCGCTGGATCTCGCGCCCCAGCTTCTGCTGCGCCGCCAGGTCGCCCGTGTCGAACCAGCGGTCGCGCAGCGCCTCCAGCTTCGGGCTGTCGGGCCAGCCGAACCAGGCGCGCTCGCCATTGGCGCGCAGCAGGGGGTGGCCGGCCGGCGTCGCCAGGTCCATGCCGCCGAACAGCACGACCAGCGCGCTCCAGCCGCCCTCGGCCACCGGGGCGCGGCTGGCGCGGCGCTGCAGGAAGCCGGCCCAGTCGCAGCTGACCGTCTCGGCGTTCAGCCCGACGCGCTGGAACAGGTCGGTGGCCACGGCGGTCAGGTTGCTGTTGTTCACCACGTCGGTCGGGTGCAGCACCGCGACCTTCTCGCCCTTGTAGCCGGCGGCGCGGACGGCACGCTGCGCGGCCTCGACGTCGCGCGGGCCGGTGATGGCCTCGAGCCCGGCTTCGGAGGCGATCGGGCTGCCTTCCGGGAAGCAGCCGACATTCTCCCGCCACAACTCGCGGTTGTCGCCCATGATGGCGGTCATGAAGTCGCCCTGGCGCAGCGCCGGCAGCAGCGCGCGGCGCAGCGCCGGATTGTCGAAGGGCGGGTGCAGCTGGTTGACCCGCAGCATGGCGACGGTGCCGCCCATGTCCAGCCGGTCCATGGTCAGGTTGCGGTCGTGCTTCAGCACCGGGCGCAGGTCGGGCGCCACCTGCTCCCACCAGTCGACCTGGCCGGATTGCAGCGCCTCGGCCGCGACGGTCGCGTCAGGGGTGTGGCGGAGCTCCAGCCGGTCGAACAGCGCCAGCTTCGGGCCGGCGGTCAGGCTGACCGGGCCGCGCGGGGCGGGGCTGTAGTTCTCGAAGCGGCGATAGGCCACCAGGCTGCCCGGCGCCCGCTCCTCGGCGAGGTAGCGATAGGGGCCGCTGCCGACCACCTCGGTGAAGGCGCGCGACGGGTCCTGCCGGGCGAAGCGCTCGGGATAGATGAAGCAGGGATAGGTCGAGGCCTTGCCCAGCGCGTCCAGCATCAGCCCGAAGGGGCGCGACAGCCGCAGCACGAAGCGGCGGTCGTCCAGCGCGCGGATGTCTTCCAATCGGGTCGCCAGGGTCTGGCCATGCAGGTCGCGCAGCATCCAGCGGCGGATCGAGGCCACGGCGTCCTGCGCCCGCACCGGCTCGCCATCATGGAAGCGCGGGCCCTGGCGGAGGGTGAAGGTCCAGAGGCGGCCATCCTCCTCGACGACATGGCCCTCGGCCAGCTGCGGCTGGGGCTTCAGCTCGGCATCCAGCCCGTAGAGCGTGTCCCAGCAGAGATGCCCGTGGTTGCGCGTCGCATAGGCGGTGGTGGCCATCGGGTCGAGCACGCGCAGGTCCGACTGCGGCACGAAGCGCAGCACCCGCCGGGCCTCGCCGGCCGCCAGGGCCGGGCGGGCCAGGCCGATGCCGAGGCCGGCGGCCCCGGCCAGGAAACTGCGACGCTGCACGGGGTGCTCCACACTCACGAAAGAGGGAGGCATTCTGCACATCGCGCGGCCGACATGAAGGGCCAGGGCGCCTGCAGGTCCAATGGCCGCGCCGCTATGGCCGCCGCGCCACATCTTCCCGCGGTCCGGCGGTGGTTTTCCGCGCTGCGGCGGACGTGGCTCCGCCCGGCGCCCTCAGGCCGCCCGCATCTGCGCCAGCAGCGCCTGCAGCTCGCTGCGCAGTGCGCCGCCCTGCTCGCCGAGATCCCGGCCCAGCCGGTCCAGCCCGGCCGCCGCCTCGGCGGCGCCGGCGGCGGCGCTGCTCACCCCCTCCACCTCCCGCGTCACGCGGGTGGTCCCGTCGGCAGCCTCCTGCACGTTGCGGGCGATCTCCTTGGTGGCGGCGCCCTGCTGCTCCACCGCGGCGGCGATGCTGCCGGCGATATGGTCGACCTCGGCGATCACCCCGGCGATGCCGCCGATGGCGCTGGCCGCCTGCTGCGCCGCCTGCTGCATGCCGGCGATCTGCGCGCTGATCTCCTCCGTCGCCTTCGCGGTCTGCGCGGCCAGGTTCTTCACCTCGGAGGCCACCACGGCAAAGCCCTTCCCCGCCTCCCCCGCCCGCGCCGCCTCGATGGTGGCGTTCAGCGCCAGCAGGTTGGTCTGGCCGGCGATGTCGCCGATCAGCTGCACCACCTCGCCGATCCGCTCCGAGCTCGAGGACAATTGCCGCACCGTGCCATCGGCCGCCTCGCTGCGCTCCAGCGCACGGCGGGCGACGCTGGCGGCCTCGGCCACCTGGCGGGTGATCTCGGCGATGGCGGCGTTCAGCTCCTCGGCCGCGGCGGCCACCGTCTGCACGTTGCTCGAGGCCAGCTCCGCGCCCTGGGCCGCGCCGGCGCCGCGGCTGCCCACCGTCTCGATGCTGGCCAGCAGGGCGGTGGCGCTGCGCTGCAGCCGGGTGGCGCTCTGCGCCAGCTCCTCGCTGACGGCGCCGATCCGCGCCTCCACCTGCCCGGCCAGATCCAGCGTCGCCTGCCGCCGCTCGGCCTCGGCCTGCTGCCGCTGCCGCGCCTGGTCGGCCCGCATCGTCTCGGCCTCCGCCGTGCCCTGGCGCAGCACCTCCATCGCCTGGGCGACGGCGCCGATCTCGTCGCGCCGGGCGCGGCCCGGCACCTCCAGCGCGGTCTGCCCGTTGGCCAGCCGTCGCGCCGTCTCGGCCAGCGCCACCAGCGGCCGCGCCAGCCGCGCCGCCAGCCACAGCCCGAGCAGCAGCGCCATCAGCGCCGTGCCCGCGGTGATCAGCAGCGCGTCACGGTCGGTGCGGTCGCCGGCGGCCAGCCGCGCCTCGATGTTGATGCCATATTCGATCAGCCCGAGCGGCTGGCCGTCGATGCCGCGCAGCGCCTCGGTCGCGACCCGCATCCGCGCGCCGCGCCAGGCCACCGTCTCCGCCTGCGCCGCCTGCAGCCCGGCCCGCAGCTGCGCCTCCGGCAGCAGCCCCTGCCCGCCGGTGGTCGAGCCGATGCGCGTCAGGCTGCCCGCCGCCAGCCGGTAGACCGCGACCTCGGCCCCGCTCAGCGCCTTCATCCGCTCCGCCAGGCTGTCGCCGATCGCCATGCCCAGATCGACCACGCCGACCACCCGGCCGCCCTCGGTCACCGGGGCCACGGCGAAGACGCTGACATTGTCCCGCCCCGGCTCCAGCCCGGTCACCAGCGCGGCGCGCGACAGCGCCTCCCGCACCGTGGTGCGGCGGTCGCGGTAGTTGTCGCCCGAGGCCGCCGGGTCATGCGCCCGCAGCATCACCGTGCCCTGGCCGTCGGCGAAGGTCAGGATCACCCGGCCGAAGCGCTGCGCCATGTCCTGGAACAGCGCCGCCGTCCCGGCCCGCAGCGCCGCCTTGTCGCCGTCGCGCACCGCCGCCGCCACCGCAGGGACCCGTGCCACCGCGCTGCCGATCGAGGCGGCCAGCCGCTCCTCCTCCGCCAGGGACAGCATCAGGCTCTGCCGCAGCTGCACCATGCGCCGGGCCAGGTCCTGCTCCTCCGACGCGTCGCGCTGCAGTGCGCCGACCAGCGTCAGCAGCAGCGACGCCCCCAGGCTCGCGCCCAGGATCGCCAGCACCATCCGCGCGCGGAGCGATTGAAAGGGCATGTCGGGGATTCTTCCTTGTCAGAACAAGGAAGATAGGAAAAGCAGCTTAAGGAAAGCAGAAGAGCGGGGGAATTGGATTCCCCCGCGCCCCCTCATCCTCGTCAGCGCAAAGGATCAGTGTCGCGCGCGCCGCCCCAGCCATCCACGCTGTCCAGCGCCGCGATCGCCTCCTGCGTGCGGCCGGTGGCGATCGCCGCCTCCGGCAGCGGGCCGGGCTGGCCCAGGCGCTGCAGGGTCAGGGCCGGGCCGGCCTGGAACATGGATGCGGGCAGCGCGGCCGCCGTGTCGCCCTTGGTCTCGATGACGCGGGCGGCATTCGCCAGGGCGGGGATCACCTGCTCGGGCAGCGCGGTGGCCGAGATGCCGATGGCCTGGCGCACCTCGCGCACCGCGCCGCGCAGCGACATCGACAGGCCCGGCGGCAGCGCGGCGAAGCGGGCATCGGTGGTCAGCACCTGCGCCAGATATTCCAGCCGGGCGGCGGCGCGGGCGGTCTCGGCAGGGCGGCCGTCCAGCCCGGCGCCCTGGTTGTCGAAGGCGGCGGCGGTCAGCCGGGCCGAGTTGCGCACCGGGTCCTCGGGGCCCTGCACCAGCTCCAGCGGCAGCTCGACGCGCGGCCGCGGGGTGCGCAGCTCGGCGCAGCCGGGCAGCAGCAGCGCCCCCGCCAAGAGCGCCGGAAGGACCGAGATTCGGGCAAGACGCATGGCGGGCACTCCGTCGGGGTTCCCCCCCATTCTGCCGCAGCCCCGCCGCTTCGCCAAACTCAGCGGCGCAGGAAGCCGATGTCGAAGTCTTCCAGCGGGCCGAATTCCCAATAGCGCAGCGCCATCCGCGTCGCCGCATTGGCCTGGGGCAGCCGCGGCATCGCGCCCAGCCGGCGCCACATCTCCACAGCACCCGCCGAGGACAGGCCCGCCGGGATCTGGCCAGGCGCGGCAGGCTCGCCGCCGGGGGCGGCAGCGGCGGCGGCCATGGCATCGATCACCTGCTGCGGCGGCACCGCCTCGTCGATGCCGAGCCAGGTCCGCACCTCGCTGCGGGCGGCCTGCAGCATCGGCGCGATCATGCCGATATCGCCGGAGACCCGGCCGGAGGGCAGCTCGACCGCCAGGTATTCCAGCTGCGCCACGGCCAGCGCCGCCAGCGACGGCCGGCCCTGCAGCTTGCCGGGCGCCGAGAAGGCGGCTGCCGCCGCGCGCAGCGCGGCGGTGGTGGTGTTGGGCGCCGCCGTCACCGCCACCGAAGGCAGCGAGACGGGCGGCGGCGGGGCGACGCAGGCCGCCAGGAGGATCCCGGACAGCAGCAGCGCGCCCCGGCGGGTCATGTCGCCAGCGAGGTGCGGTGGCGCTTGGCGAGCTCGACGTAGTGGACGGCGGTCTTGTCCCATCCGGCGCGTTCCTCGGCGGTCATGACGCGCGCCAGCCGGGCGGGCGAGCCGAGCCACAGCTCGTTGGGGCCGATGCGCTTGTTAGGGGCCAGCAGCCCGCCGGCACCCAGCATGCCACCTTCCTCGATGACCGCGCCGTCGAGCACGGTCGCGCCCATGCCGACGAAGGCACGGTCCTTGAGGGTGCAGGCATGGATGATGCAGGCATGGCCGACGGTGACGTCATTGCCGATCAACGCGGGAAACTTGCCGGCGTTGACATGGACGATGGTGCCGTCCTGGATATTCGTGCGGGCGCCGATGCGGATGATGTTGGTGTCGCCGCGCAGCACGCAATGGTACCAGACCGAGGCGTCCTCGCCGAGCTCGACGTCGCCGACGACGGCGGCGGAGAGGGCGACGAAGGCGGAGGGGTCGATGGCCGGCATGCGGCCTTCAAACGGGTAGAGCGGAGCCATGGTTCGGACGCGTTCCCTTCTGGTTTGGTGCTGATTTTTCGAGAATAGAAATAGATGAGGGGTCCGGGGAGAATACTTTCTCCCCGGCTTGCTTGCGTCTATGCCGCCGCAGCCTGATGCGCCTGCAGGTTGAGCATGATCCTGATGTTCTGGACGGCGGCGCCCGAAGCCCCCTTCCCCAGATTGTCCAGCCGGGCGACGAGCACCGCCTGGTGCCGGTCGTCATTGCCGAAGACGCGCAGCTCCATGGCGTTGGTGTCGTTCAGCGCCTCGGGCTCGAGCTTGGCGTTGCCGGCGGTGGGGACGACCTTCACCCATTCCGACCCGGCGTAATGGGCGGCCAGCGCCGCCTCGAGCTGCGAAGCCTTGGGCGTGCCCGGCAGGGTGTCGAGATGCAGCGGAATGGAGACCAGCATGCCCTGGCGGTAGTTGCCGACGGAGGGCACGAAGATCGGGCGCCGGGTCAGGGTGGAATAGAGCTGCAGCTCGGGCAGGTGCTTGTGCTCGAGGCCGAGGCCATAGAGCTCGAAGGCGGGCGAGGTGCCGGCCTCGTAGCCTTCGATCATGGCCTTGCCGCCGCCGGAATAGCCGGAGACGGCGTTGACCGTGATCGGGTGATCGGCGGGGATCAGCCCGGCATCGACCAGCGGCCGCAGCAGGGCGATGCCGCCGGTGGGGTAGCAGCCCGGATTCGCCACGTTCTGGGCGGCCGCGATCTTCGCCGCCTGGGCCGGGTTCAGCTCGGGGAAGCCGAAGGCCCAGTCCGGGTCGACGCGGTGCGCGGTGGAGGCGTCGAGCAGCTTGGGCGCATCCTTGCCGAGCGAGGCGGCCATGGCCGCGGCCTCCTTGGCGGCGGCGTCGGGCAGGCAGAGCACCACCAGGTCGACGTCCGCCATCAGGGCACGCTTGGCCTCGGGGTCCTTGCGGCGCTCCGGATCGATCGAGCGGAGCTGGATGCCCGGCAGGGCCTCGAGGCGCTGGCGGATGCCGAGCCCCGTGGTGCCGGCTTCGCCGTCGATGAAGATGGCAGGCAGTGAACCCTTGGCCATGAGGCCCTCCTTCAGGGTCGGAGACGGTGTCAGAGCATACAGAAAGGGCGGGTCCTTGCGGACCCGCCCTTGCCGATAAACAGTCCTCGAACGGACCGGCGCAACGCCGGTCCGCCCAGCGTCAGCGCTTGCTGAACTGGAAGGAGCGTCGCGCCTTCGCCTTGCCGTACTTCTTCCGCTCGACGACGCGCGGGTCGCGGGTCAGGAAGCCGGCCTTCTTGAGGATGCCGCGCAGGGCAGGCTCATAGTTGACCAGGGCGCGGCTGAGGCCGTGGCGCACCGCGCCGGCCTGGCCGGAGAGGCCGCCGCCGGCGACGGTCGCGTAGACGTCGAACTGCTGGTAGCGGTCAGCAACCAGGAAGGGCTGAGCGATCAGCATGCGCAGCACGGGGCGCGCGAAATACTGGCTCTGCTTCTTGCCGTTGATGACGATCTCGCCCTTGCCGGGCTTGACCCAGACGCGGGCGACCGCGTCCTTGCGGCGGCCCGTGCCATAGGCGCGGCCGAACTGGTCGCGCTTCGGCTCCCGCGGGGCGGAGGACTCGCCGGCGGCCGGGGTGCCGGCGACCAGGTTCTTCAGCTCGGAGAGGGAGGAGGCGGTGGTCTGCTCGCTCATTTTCAAGCCACCTTGTTCTTGCGGTTCAGGGCGGCGACGTCGAGCGACTGGGGCTGCGCGCCGGCATGCGGGTGCTCGGCACCGGCATAGACGTGCAGGTTCTTCATCTGCTTCCGGCCGAGCGGACCGCGCGTGATCATGCGCTCCACGGCCTTCTCGATGACGCGCTCCGGGAAGCGGCCTTCGAGGCGCTGCCGCATGGTGCGCTCCTTGATGCCGCCGGCATAGCCGGTGTGCCAGTAGAAGACCGACTGCTCGGCCTTGTTACCGGTCACGCGGACCTTCTCGGCGTTGACGATGACGACATGGTCGCCACAGTCGACATGCGGGGTGAATTGCGGCTTGTGCTTGCCGCGGAGGCGATTGGCAACGATGGTGGCGAGGCGGCCGAGCACGAGGCCCTCCGCATCGATCAACACCCAGCCCTTCTTGACCTCCGCCGGCTTCAGCGAGCGGGTCTGCGTGGTCAGCATGATCGGCTTCTGCTTAGTCCTGAAAGAGGCGCGCCTTATCCCTGCTGGGCGGCGGAGGGTCAAGGGAAAAACTTGTGGTATTGAGATACCGTATTCCTGTTGGCGTGTCGCGACAGGGGCCAGGATGCTGATTTCGCTGTGTTTCTGGACAGAATCTTTGGCGGGGTGATGCCCGCGCGGCGTCGCCGGCGCGCGATTTCCCGACGAATCACGGCTGCTGGCCGATTCCCAGGCTGCCGCGCAGGCTGGCCAGCAGGCCGATCGCCAGCAGCAGCATGACGGCGGCCACCGCCCCGTCCAGCACCCGCCAGGCGCCCGGCCGGGCGAAGAGCGGCGCCAGCAGCCGGGCGCCATAGCCCAGCCCCGCGAACCAGATCAGGCTGGCCGAGCCGGCGCCGGCCAGGAAGAGCGGTCGCGCCTCGGCCGCCAGCGCAGAGCCAGCGACGCCGACCAGCAGGACCGTGTCCAGATAGACATGCGGGTTCAGCAGGGTGATGGCCGCGGCCTGCAGCAGGGTCGCGGCTAGCGGGGTACCGGCTGCGCGGGCCGCCGCGGCCCCCGCCCCACCGCGCCAGGCGCGTTGCGCAGCGCCATAGCCGTACCAGGCCAGGAAGGCCGCGCCGCCGAGCGTCAGCCAGGCAGCCAGGCCCGGCACCGCCTGCAGCAGCCGGCCGATGCCGGCGACCCCGGCGGCCATCAGCAGGATATCGGCCAGGATGCAGAAGGCGACGACCGCGCCGACATGCTCCCGCCGCAGCCCCTGGCGGAGCAGGAAAAGGTTCTGGGCGCCAAGCGAGACGATCAGCGAGAAGGTCAGGGCGAAGCCGCCGAGGAAGGCCGAAGCCGGAAGCGTTGTCATGCCCGCTGGCTTGCAGCACCGCGGCGCTTCAGGAAAATTCATTCCCCTAAGCCGAATGAAGCAGAGCTAAACCAGATGATCGACTATCCGGCGCTGGCGGCGCTCGCCGCCGTGCTCCGCACCGGCAGCTTCGAGGGCGCCGCCCGGGCGCTGGGGGTCACGCCCTCGGCCGTGTCGCAGCGGGTGCGCATGCTGGAGGAGCGCAGCGGCGCCATCCTCGTCGTCCGCGGCCAGCCCTGCCGCGCGACGCCGCCGGGCGCCCGGCTCTGCGCCCATCTGGAGCAGGTGCGGCTGCTGGAGGCGGAGATGGCGCCCGACCTGCCCGGGCTGCTGCCGCAGCCGGCCGGCCCGACCACGCTGCGCATCGCCGTCAATGCCGACAGCCTGGCCAGCTGGTTCCTGCCCGCCGCCGCCCGCTTCGCCGCGGCCGAGGGCGTGCTGCTCGACCTGATCACCGAGGATGAAGGCCAGACCGCCGCCCGGCTGCGCAGCGGCGAGGTGCTGGCCGCCGTCACCGCCGAGGCCACCCCCCTGCCCGGCTGCCGCCTTCGCCGCCTGGGTGTCCTTTCGTATGTCGCGACCGCTTCCCCCGACTTCGCACGGCGCTGGTTCCCGCAGGGGCCGACGGCCGCGGCGCTGGCGGCCGCGCCGGTGGTGCAGTTCGACCGGCACGACCGGCTGCAGGCGCGCTGGGCGGAGCAGGCCGCCGGGATCGCGCTGGCGGCGCCGGCCCATTGGGTGCCGACGACGCAGGGCTGCCTGGAAGCGACGCTCCTGGGGATGGGCTGGGCCATGGCGCCGGCCGGCCTGGCGGCGCCGCTGCTGGAGAGTGGCCGGCTGGTGGCGCTGGCGCCTGGCCGGGACCTGGCGGTGCCGCTGTTCTGGCAGCATGCGCGGCTGGGCGGCCGGCTGCTGGAGCAGCTGACGCTGGCCGTGCAGCACGCCGCCCGCGACCATCTGTCACCCTAGGAGCAGCGCCCCCAGGGCCCGCGGTCGAGATGGAAATGGTCGCGATGGGCGGCGTTGTAGTCCGGCCCCAGCACCGCGCGGAAGCTGCGGCAGGCGCCGTCGCGCACGGCGCGCAGGAAGGCGCCGCGGCCATCGGCGGCCTCCCAGTCGCGGGGCAGCATCACGCTGCGGCCATCGGCCAAAGTGAAGCCAGCGATGTCCAGCGCATTGGCCGTGGCGTGCTGGCTGCGGCGGCCCTGCGCTCGACCATAGACGTTGCGGCAGTTGTAGCTGCCGAGATGGCGCACCACGGTCACCGTGGTGCCGAGATGCTGCCGCGCCGCCTGCTGCAGCGCGTGGCGCTCGAACAGCGCCCAGGCGGCGGCCAGCGGGCAGGTCACCACCGGGCGGTTGGGCGAGAACTCGACCTGCGAACCCTGCAGCCGCAGCGCGGCGCGGATCGGGCAGCCCTGGTCGGATTCGCGGTCGGGGACGCGGGCCACCGGCATCTCGGAGGCCTCAAAGGCAGCAAAGCAGCTGTCCGGCTGCATCTGCATCCGGGCCAGCTTCAGGCCGGTCAGGAAATTCGGCTCGGCGCGGAAGTCGAGCGGCGCCGCCGGGTCCCAGCGCGGCGGCGGCCGCCAGACCCCCTGCCAATAGGCGATGCCCGCCAGCAGCGGGAGCAGGAGCAGCAGCCAGGCCAGCAGGCGTCGGATCATCCCCGTGGATATGGGGCCGGCGCGGGCTTTGCCGAGGGGTGGGCTTGCCGGCCGCGCCCCATGGCGCAAAGCTGTCAGCCACCTGATCCAGAACCGCCGGAACACCGCCCATGCCCGTGCTGAACCGCATCGCCGCCTTCCACGACGAGATGACCGCCTGGCGCCAGGACTTCCACCGCCATCCGGAGCTGGCCTTCGAGGAGGTGCGCACCAGCGGCATCGTCGCCGAGAAACTGAAGAGCTTCGGCGTCGACGAGGTGGTGACCGGCATCGCCAGGACCGGCGTGGTCGGCGTGATCCGCGGCAGCGCGCCGGGTGGCGCCATCGGGCTCCGCGCCGACATGGACGCCCTGCCGATCCTGGAGGAGAGCGGCGTCGCCTACAGCTCGACCATCCCGGGCAAGATGCATGCCTGCGGCCATGACGGCCATACCTCGATGCTGCTGGGCGCCGCCAAGTACCTGGCCGAGACCCGCAACTTCGCCGGCACCGTCTATGTCTTCTTCCAGCCGGCCGAGGAATCCGGCGGCGGCGCCGAGGTGATGGTGAAGGAAGGCCTGTTCGACCGCTTCCCCGTCGACCGCGTCTTCGGCATCCACAACTGGCCGTCGCTGCCGGCCGGCGAATTCGCCTGGCGCGTCGGGCCGCTGATGGCCGCGGTCGCCGATATCGACATCACGGTGACCGGCAAGGGCGCGCATGGCGCCATGCCGCACCAGGGCAACGACCCGGTGGTGATCGCGGCGCAGATCGTCACCGCCTTCCAGTCGATCGTGGCGCGCAACATCGAGCCGGTCGAGGCCGGCGTGGTCACCATCGGCAGCATCACCGGCGGCCATGCCTTCAACGTCATCCCCGAGAGCGTCCGCCTGCACGGCACCGCCCGCTGGTTCAAGCCGGAGATCGGCGACGTCCTGGAGAGCAAGGTGACCGAGCTTGCCACCGGCATCGCCGCCGCCTATGGCGCGAAGGCGGACGTCAAGTTCACCCGCATGTATCCGGCGACGATCAACGAGGAGGCGTCCACCAGGCTCGCCATCCGCGCCGCCGGCAGCGTCTCGGGCGAGGCCAAGGTGGCCGAGCTGCCGAAACCCACCATGGGCGGCGAGGACTTCGCCTTCATGCTGAACGAGCGCCCGGGCGCCTATCTGTTCCTGGGCGGCGGCAGGTCGGCCGGCGACCCGCAGGTGCACCACCCGAAGTATGACTTCAACGACTCCATCCTGCCGGTCGGCGCCAGCTTCTTCGCGACGCTGGCCGAGCAGCTGCTGCCGAAGTAGGGCACGCCGCCGGATGTGCGGGCGCTACTTCCGGCAGCGGGAGATCGTGGACCTCGGGGCCTATTTCGAGGTCCACACCCCGCTGCCGAATGACGCGGCGCCGTCCTGGAACGTGGCGCCGACGCAGCATGCGCCGGTGCTGCGGCGCAACCCGCAGAGCGGCGCGCGGCATCTCGACATCCTGCGCTGGGGGCTGGTGCCGCGCTGGGCCAAGGATGCCTCCGGCGCGGCCAGGCTGATGAACGCCCGCGCCGAGGGCATCGCCGAGAAGCCCTCCTTCCGCGAGGCTTTCGCGAAGCGCCGCTGCCTGGTGCCTGCCGACGGCTTCTACGAATGGCGGCAGGAAGGCAAGGCGAAGCAGCCCTATGCGGTGGCGCTGCGCTCGGGGGCGCCGATGGCGCTGGCGGGGCTGTGGGAAGGCTGGCAGCAGCCGGACGGTTCCTGGCTGAAGACCTTCTCCATCGTCACCACCGAGGCCAATGCCAAGCAGGCGCTGGTGCATCACCGCATGCCGGTGATCCTGGCGCGCCAGGACTGGCCGCTCTGGCTCGGCGAGGCGGAGGGCGATCCGCAGGCTCTGCTGCGGCCGAGCCCGGCCGGGGACCTCGCCTGCTGGCCAGTTGGCGCGCGTGTCGGAAAATTCACCGAGAACGATGCCGGGCTGATCGCCCGCGACACGGCGGCGCGGCCGCCGCCCGAGCTCGACGATCCCTCGCCCTACGCGCCACCCTGACGGCAGGGCGCCCGGCTGCTAGGCTGGCCGTCCCGCCGGGAAAGGAGATGCCGTGCGCAGCGACGACGCCAAGGTCACCCGCCTCAAGGTGCAGGACGAGGATTTCCTCGTCGCCTCGATGATCGAGCGCTGCCCGAGGACGATGATGATCCGCGAGCTGCTGCAGAACGCGCTGGAGGCGGCGGCGACCGCGCCCGCCGGCCAGCGGCGGGTCGAGTTCTCGGCGCTGCCGGTGGAGGGCGCGCGCAAGCTGGCGATCTGGAACAGCGGCCGCGGCCTGACCGGGCCGGAGCTGTTCGCCATGTGCGACATCGCCGCCTCGATCCGCAAGGAGACCGGGCTCGACCGCAATTTCGGCATGGGGGCGAAGGTGGCGGCGCTGCCCTCCAACCCGCGGGGCCTGCGCTACCGCTCGGCGCATCAAGGGGCCGTGCAGGAGGTGGTGATCGGCAGGTTCGGCGGCGTCTATGGCCGGCTGCGCCGCCCCGGGCCGGACGGGTCGCCCACCGAGGTCATCCCGGCGACAGAGGCGGCGCGCGCCGAAGGCCGCGACCCGGTTCCCGACTGGACCGAGGCGGTGCTGCTCGGCCAGGCACCGGCGCAGGACACCACGGCCGATCCCTATCTGGGCCAGCCCCGCGTCTCGCCGCGCTGGCTGCCGCACACCATCACCCACCGCTTCTTCCGCTTCCCCGACGGAATCGAAGTCGTGCTGCAGCCGGGCGTGGCCGGCAACAAGGCGCCGGTCGCGCTGCAGAGCCTGGCGGCGCGGCTGGCCGCCCTGACCCAGGAGGCGGGCGCCGGCTACGAGGCGGTGCGGCTGCCGGACGGCACGGTGCTGCACTACGCCTTCGACCCCGAGGCCAGCCTGGCCGAGGCGCGCAAGAGCCTGGGCGCGGTGGTGCATCGCGACGAGATCTACGGCCTGCTCTGGGCCGCCGCCTGGCGGCGCGAGGCGCCGAGCTTCGGCATCCCCTTCCTGTCGCGCCACGTCACCCTGCTGGTCGAGCTGCCGGAGACCTATCCGGTGCAGCCCGAGGCTTACCGCGAATTCCTGCGCTATCGCGGCGGCAGCCAGGCGCAGGTGAAGCTGCTCGACTTCGCCGGGCTGCTGGCGAAGCACCTGCCGCGCTGGCTGTCGAAGAAGCTGGCCGAGGCGCAGCCCGAGGCGCTCTATGCCGAGGAAGCCCGGCAGACCATGCAGGAGCTGCTGGAACGGCTAGAGGTGGCGAGGATGCGGCCGCGCGGGCAACCGGTCGTGGCTGCCGCCGCCCCGGCCGCGCCGGCGTCGAAGCCGTCCGCTCCGTCAGCGACGCCGGCCGCGGCGCGCGCGGCGACCGAGGCCGCCTCGCCGCCAGGTCCGCCGCCAGGGCCGGCCTTCGAGGTGCCGCCGGCGCTGGTGCTGCTGCGCGATGCGCAGGAGATCGCCGATCGCGATCTGACCGAGCGGGCCGCCGCTTACTACGCCGAGACGCACCAGCTGCATGTGAACCTGGCCTATCCGGCCGTGGCGCTGCTGGCGGAGCGTCTTCGCGCCCTGGCGCCGCCGGAGGCCGAGCCCGAGGTCGTGGCCGAGGCCGCCCAGCTGGTGGCCGAGCGGGCGATGGTGCTGCGGCTGGTGCGCGCCCTGGCCCACGGGCTGGCGAAGCGCGGCCAGAAGGCCTGGCGCGACGCCCAGGTGAAGCATGTGCTGTCGCCGGAGGGGCTGACGCTGGCCGCCGACGACAACGAGACGGGCTGGCTGGATTCCGAGCAGGCGATGCGCACCGCCTTGCTGATGGCGCCTGCCAACTGACAAAAATAGAAGGGGGCTCGGGGGAATACTGTCCCCCGGCCTTGCTTACTCTATCCTGAGCCCGGTCTTCTCGACGACACCTTTGAACCTGGCGAATTCCTCCGCCAGGAAGGCCTTGGTGGTGTCCGGCGTGCTGTCGTCGCGGGGATCGGTGCCGCTGGTGGAGAGGCGCTCGCGCACGGCGGCCTCGCGCAGCGCCCCGTTGGCGGCGCGGTTGAGGAGGGCAACGACCTCGGCCGGCGTGTCCTTGGGCGCGACCAGCGCGGTCCAGGTGGAGAGCTCGTATTCCTTGACCCCGGCCTCGGCGAGGGTCGGGACGTTGGGGAAGCTGCGGTCGCGGGTGGTGGTGGTGACGGCCAGGAGCGTCAGCTGGCCATCGCGGATCTGGCCGACGATCGAGGCGATCTGGTCGACGGCGAAGAGCACCTCCTGCTTCAGCAGCGCCTCCGCCACGGAGCTGCCGCCGCGATAGGGGATGTGGTTGGCCGGCGCGTCGGCCAGCTTGCTGAACAGCGCCGAGGCCAGATGCGAGACGCCACCGACGCCGGAGCTGGCATAGCCGTGCTTGCCGCCATCGGCCCGCAGCCTCTGCACGAGCTCGGGGATCGACTTGATGCCGGAGGCGGCCGGGACCACCAGGCCGAGGGCGCTGGTGCCGACGATGGCGATCGGGGAAAAGTCCTCGGCCGGGTTGTAGCGGGCGACGGCAGGCTGCGCGGCGGGCGCCACCGCCAGGGTCGAGGCGGAGCCGACCAGCAGCGTGTAGCCGTCCGGCCGCGCCCGGCGGACATATTCGGCGCCCAGCGCCGAGCCGGCGCCGGGCTTGTTCTCCACCACCACGCGGCCCTGCGGGCCCATCAGCGGACCCATGCGGTCGGCCAGCACGCGGCCGGCCAGATCCGTGGCGCCGGCCGGGGCGAAGGGCACGACGATGGTGATGGTGCGGTCGGGAAATTCGGCAGCGCGGCCGGGCTTCGCCAGCAGCAGAGCGGGTGCGGCGAGCCAGGCGCGGCGGGACACGGGATGTCGCAACAGGGGATTGCGCATGGGGACTTCCTCCACTGGTTCTTTTTCTGCGCGCCAGTTTCGAAGGCGGAACGCCACCGAGTCAACCGGGAGTCGACGGGATTGTCGACAATCCCGTCGGCGTTTACGGTGGCGGTGACCGATCCCGGAGACTCCGATGCCGCAGGCCATGCGCGCCGAGGCGCCTGCCCCGCTTCCCGCCGCCATCGCCGCGGCGCTGGAGGAGGACATCGTCTTCGGCCGGCTGCATCCGCGCGAGCGGCTGATCGAGGAGGAGCTGGCCGAGCGCTTCGCCGCCAGCCGGCACAACGTGCGGGCGGCGCTGGCGGTGCTGGAGGGGATGGGGCTGATCGAGCGCATCCCCCACCGCGGCGCGCTGGTGAAGGCCTATAGCCTGGCCGAGGTCGAGCAGCTCTGCGCGCTGCGCGACCTGCTGGAGACCCAGGCCGCGCAGCAGATGCCGCTGCCCCTGCCGGAGGCGGAGCTGGCCGTGCTGCGCGGGCTGCAGGCGGGGCATGACGCGGCGGTCGCGGCGGGCGATGCCCGGGCGGCGTTCCGGGCGAACCTCGCCTTCCATCGCGGCTTCTTCGCCCGCTGCGGCAATGCGTTTCTCGCCGAGGCGATCGAGCGGCTGGCGCAGCGGGCGCATGCCATCCGCTTCGCCGCCTTCCCTGATCCCGCGGCCCTGGCCCGGTCGCGGGAGGAGCACCATGCGATGCTGGCGGCGCTGGCCTCGGGCGACCGCGCCGGGCTGACGCGGCTCTGCGGCAACCACCTGGCGCCGTCCCGCCAGGCCTATCTGCGCGCCCAGTCTGCTTTCCTGTCCGCCTGACCTGCCCCTGAGGAACAACGTCCATGAGCGATGAGAAGAAAGAAGCCGTCGGCCTGACCCGCGGCCTGACCAATTACGGCGACATGGATTTCGCCCGCTACCTGCGGCTCAGCATGGCCAGCGCCATGGGCTACTCGCGGGAGCTGATGAAGAAGCCGGTGATCGGCATCGCCGCCACCTATTCGGAATTCAACAACTGCCACCGCTTGGTGCCGGAGCTGGTCACCGCGGTGAAGCGCGGCGTGCTGGCCGCCGGCGGGCTGCCGCTGGAATTTCCGACGATCTCGCTGGGCGAGGTCTTCCTGAATCCGACCAGCCTGTTCTTCCGCAACCTGATGGCCATGGACACCGAGGAGATGGTGCGCGGCCAGCCGATGGATGCGGTGGTCCTCGTCGGCGGCTGCGACAAGACGGTGCCGGCGCAGCTGATGGGCGCGGTCTCGGCCGACGTGCCGGCGATCCAGGTGGTGACGGGGCCGATGATGACCGGCCGGTGGCGCGGCGAGCGGCTCGGCGCCTGCACCGATTGCCGCCGCTTCTGGGCCAAGTTCCGCGCCGGCGAGATCGACCAGGACACCATCGAGGAGGTGGAGGAGAACCTGGCCACCACCGCCGGCACCTGCGCGGTGATGGGCACGGCCAGCACCATGGCGTCGCTGACCGAGGCGCTGGGGATGATGCTGCCCGGGACCGCCGCGATCCCCGCCGTGCATGCCGACCGGATCCGCGCGGCGGAGGCCTCGGGCAAGGCCGCGATGATGCTGGCGGCCAGGAAGATCAGGCCCAGCCAGATCATCACCGAGAAATCGGTGGAGAATGCGCTGCGGGTGCTGCTGGCGATCGGCGGCTCGACCAATGCCATCATCCACCTGACCGCCATCGCCGGGCGGGCCGGCATCAAGATCGACCTGAACCGGCTCAACGAGCTCTCCGACACCACGCCCGTGCTGGTCGACCTGAAGCCCACCGGCCCCTTCTACATGGAGGACCTGCATGTGGCGGGCGGCATCGGCGCGGTGCTGCGCGAGCTGAAGCCGCTGCTGCATCTGGACGCGCTGACCGTCACCGGCCAGACCTTGGGCGAGCGCCTCGACCAGCCGGCCGGCTTCGTCGACCGCACGGTGGTCCGCAGCCGGGAGGAGCCGCTGCAGCCGCAGGGCGGGCTGGTGGCGCTGTTCGGCAGCCTGGCGCCGCGCGGCGCCATCCTGAAGCGCGCCGCGGCCGATCCGACGCTGTTCGAGAAGGAGGCGCGGGCGGTGGTCTTCACCTCGCTCGAGGATCTGTCGAACCGCATCGACAGCCCGGATCTGGACGTCACCGCCGACGATGTCCTGGTGCTGCAGAATGCCGGGCCGCTGTCGCCGTCGGGCATGCCGGAGGCGGGCTACCTGCCGATCCCGTCGAAGCTGGCGCGGGCCGGGGTGAAGGACATGGTGCGGATTTCCGATGCGCGCATGTCGGGCACCGCCTATGGCACCATCGTGCTGCATGTGACGCCGGACGCGGCCTCGGGCGGGCCGCTGGCGCTGGTGCGCAACGGCGACCGCATCCGCCTGTCGGTCAAGGAGCGCCGCATCGACCTGCTGGTCGACGAGGCCGAGCTGCAGCGCCGCCGCGACGCCCAGCCCGCGACGGCCGCCGAGCCGCCGCGCGGCTATGCAAGGCTGTATCGCCGCGAGGTGCTGCAGGCGGACGAGGGCTGCGACCTCGACTTCCTGCTGGCCAAGCCGAACAAGCCGTGATCTGAGCCCGTGGTTCACGCCTGTCCGTAAGGCCGCGTCGGGCGATCACAGACTAGGCCGCGATCGTCCGGTTCCGCCCCTGGCGCTTGGCCTCGTAGAGGGCGGCGTCGGCGGCGGCCAGCAGCTGCTCCGGCCCCGGCGGCGCGGCGGTCGCCTCCTCCTCCGGGGCATCGGCGGCGGCGGCCAGTTGCGCTGCCGGCAGCAGCGCCGCGATGCCGATGCTGGCGGTGACATGGCCCAGCGGGTGGCGGGCATGCGGGATGGCCAGCGCCGCGATGGCCTTGCGCACCCGCTCGGCGACGCGGGCGGCGCCGGCGGCCTCGGCGCCCGGCAGGATGACGGCGAATTCCTCGCCCCCATAGCGCGCCGCCAGATCGTCCTTGTCGCGGATGCAGCGGCGGATGGCGCCGGCGACCGCGCGCAGCGCGGCATCGCCGCCCTGGTGGCCATACTGGTCGTTGAACAGCTTGAAGTGGTCGATGTCGAGCAGCAGCACGGCCAGCGGCGCGCCGCGCTCCACCGCCTGCTGCCAGGCGCGCGCCAGCGCCTCGTCCAGGTGGCGGCGATTGGCCAGGCCGGTCAGCCCGTCGGTGATGGCCAGGGCCGAGAGCTGCTCCTCCATGACACGGCGGGCGGTGACATCGCGCGAGACGATGACGAAGCCGGCGCCCTCCCCGGTCTCCCGCACCCGCTGCAGCGTGGTCTCGATCCAGGCGGTGGCGCCGTCCTCGCGCGCGACGCGGAAGGCGACCTGGCCCTGGCAGCCGGGATGGTCGGCCTCCGCCAGGGCGAGCTGCAGCGCCGGGCGATCCTCCTCCAGCGCCACCTCGCCGATCGGGCGGCCGAGCAGCGCCTCGGGCGGCGCGCCCAGCAGCCGCTGCGACGCCGGCGAGACATAGCGGAAGCGCCCGTCCAGCCCGAGCCGCGCCACCATGTCCGAGGCATGCTCGGCCAGCAGGCGGAAATGCGCCTCGCTGGCCAGGCGGGCCTGCTCGGCGGCGCGGCGCCGCAGCACCTGGCGCATCAGGTGCAGCCCCAGCGTCAGCGAGCCCAGCAGCAGCGCCGCCACCACCGCCAGCCGGGCCCAGGCGCGCTGCGTCCAGGGCGCCAGCGCCTCGTGCAGCTCGCGCGCCGCGCCGACGCCGACGCCGTAGCGCGGGCTGATGTGATAGGCGCCGACCCGCCGCCGGCCGTCGATCGGCGAGACATAGTCGGTGCGGCCGGTCGGCCCGCCCTTGCCGGCCTCGTCCAGCGCGGTGAAGTCGAAGCGGCGGCCGAAGGCGCTTTCCATCGAGGGGAAGCGGCCGAGCAGCAGCCCGTCGGCGCGGATCAGCGCGATCGAGCCCAGCCGGCCGAGGTCGAAGCCGCCCAGCCGCCCTTCCAGCGCGCCGAGGTCGAGGGCGGCGACCACCAGCCCGGCCAGCCTTCCATCGGCATCCTCGAAGCGGCGCGACAGCGGGATGACCCAGCCATCGCCGTCGGGCGCGCGCTGCGGCGCGCCGACCTGCAGCTTCCAGCCGGGGCGGGTCAGGTGCTGCTCGATCTCGGAGCCGGGGGCGAGGAAGATCGGCGCCTCCGGCCGCACCGCGCCGTTGCGGGCGGCGAGGCCGGCCAGCGGCCTGCCCCCGGCATCCTGCAGCGCCAGGCTGCGCAGCAGCGGCTGGGTCTCCAGCTGGCTCCAGAGATGGCCCTGGGCCTGGTCCAGCGCCGCCTTGTCCGACTGCATGGCCTGGGCGAAGCCGACCAGCGCGACATCGGCCATGGCGACGTTGCTCTCGGTCTCCTGCGCGACCGAGCGGGCCAGGTTGGCCATGCCCTCCTGGATCGAGACGATCTCGTGCCGGCGGCTGGCGGCATAGTTCCAGGCCTCCTCGGCCACCACCGCGAGGCCGAGGACGAACATCAGCAGCAGGGCCTGCCAGCGCAGGGCGGGAGGGTTCATCGCGGGGGCCGCAGCAAATGGCGCCGCAGGGTCGTCCGGGCGCGCTTAAGCAAGCGATAAAAGCCCCCGCGGATCGAAGCCGCCTTCCCGCCCGCCGCCGCCGGCGCTAGGCTGCCGCCACCGATCACCCCGCGCCTGAGGAGGGCCGCATGACATCATACGGCCAGCACACCCCGCGCGGGCCCTTCCCCGCCCCATGGCAGGCTATCGTCATGGGGCAGGCCAGCGGACCGGGCTGACCCAGCCCCGCTTCCTGCCCTTCGGGGCCGCGTCCTTCGTTCCGACGGGATGCGGCGACGGCTGACCTTCCGGTTCGGCCGCTGATCGGACTGAAACAAGATGATCCTTCAAGCCCAGGGGCTGGCGCTGGCGCCGCTCTTCGACGGGTTGAGCCTTTCGCTGGCCGCCGGCGACCGGCTGGGGCTGGTCGCCATCAACGGCGCCGGCAAGTCCTCCCTGCTGCGCTGCCTGGCCGGGCAGCAGGCGCCGACCGCCGGACGGCTGACGCTGGCCCGCGGCGCCACGGCGCTGCTGGTGCCGCAGGAGCTGCCTGAGATCCTGGCCGGGCTGACCCTGGCCGAGGCGCTGCGCCGCGCCATCCCGCCCGCCGAGCGCGCCGCCGGCGCCTGGCGCGCCGAGGCCATGCTGGAGGAGCTCGAGGCGCCCGCGGCGCTGCGCGAGACGGTGCTGGGCCAGCTCAGCGGCGGCTGGCAGCGGCTGGCGCTGCTGGGGCGCGGCTTCCTGGCCGACCCGGCGCTGCTGCTGCTGGACGAGCCGACCAACCATCTGGACCTGGCGCGGATCGACCTGCTGGCGCGCTGGGCCACCGCCCCCGGCGCGCCGGCCCTGGTCGTCGCCAGCCATGACCGCTTCTTCCTCCATGAATGCTGTCCGCGGACCCTCTTCCTGCGGCCGGCCGATTCCTTCCTGGCCCCGGCGCCCTATGGCCGCGCCGTCGGGCTGCTGGCCGAACGCGAGGAGGCCCAGGCCGGCCGGGCGGCGCGCGCCGCCGGCGAGGCCGACCGCCTGCGCCGCTCCGCCGCCGAGCTGAAGAATGTCGGCGTCAACCGGCGCAGCGACGCGGCGCTGCGGAAATCGGCGCAGCTCGGCAGGCGGGCCGCGGCCGTCGAGGCCTCGGCGCCGCCGCCCGCCGCGGCGCCGCGGGCCGGGACGATCCGCCTGGCCGCCGGCGCGCTGCATGCCAGGCGGCTGCTGACCGTCGAGGACCAGTGGGTCGCCGCCCCCGACGGAAGGCGCCTGTTCCGCAGCGGGACGCTGGCCATCGGCGCCGGCGAGCGGCTGGTGCTGCTCGGCGCCAATGGCAGCGGCAAGTCGAGCTTCCTGCGGCTGCTGCGCCAGGCCATCGCCACCCCGCTGCCCGGCATCACGGCGAGCGCGGCTCTGCGCCCGGGCTATCTGGACCAGGCGCTGGCGCATCTGCCGCCAGGCAGCAGTGCCGAGCGGCTGATCGCCGGCCTGACGACGGGGGGCGACGCCGCGGCGCGGCGCCTGCTGGCCGGCGCCGGCATTCCCGTCCCGGACCAGAAGCGGGAACTGAAGACAATGTCGCCGGGGCAGCGGGCGCGGCTGGGGCTGCTGGCGCTGCGGCTGCAGCAGCCGAACTTCTTCATCCTGGACGAGCCGACCAACCACCTGGACATCCCCGGCCGCGAGGCGCTGGAGGAGGCGGTGCTGGAGGCATCGGTGCAGCAGGCCGGGGCCGCCTGCCTGATGGTCTCGCATGACCGGCACTGCATCGCGCGCCTCGGCACCCGCTTCCTGCGCATCGAGGCAGGCCGCCTTCGCGAGGTCGCCGGCCCGGACTGACGGTCCCGGCTGACGGCCCAGATTGACGGGCCCGACTGACGGGCCCGACTGAAGGGCCCAACTGGCGAAGGTCACTGCGGGCTGGACAGCTTCATCAGCACCAGCCCGCCGACGATCAGGATCGCCGCCAGCACCCGCAGCGGCGTCAGCGCCTCGCCCAGGAACAGCACGCCGACGGTGAAGGCGCCGACCGCGCCGATGCCGGTCCAGATGGTGTAGGCGGTGCCCAGCGGCAGCACCCGCATCGACCAGGAGAGCAGGCCGAAGCTGACCAGCATGGCGGCGAAGGTGATGACGGTGGGCCACAGCCGGGTGAAGCCCTCGGACTGCTTCATGCTGAAGGCCCAGACGACCTCGAACAACCCGGCGACGATCAACAGAAACCAGGCCATGGCGGCCTCCTTGCAGAAGAACCGCCGGGCCGTCCCGGACTTCGACCCTGATGGGGGGAGGACGTGGCCTCGCCCCTCCCTCTCAGCATGCGGGGGGTTCAGGGGTCAAGCCGCGTCCCCCGTTGCCTTTCGCGGGGCGCCTGTCAGGAATACCGCGGAGAAACGGCGAGGCGCGGATCATGAGCGAGAGCGTGGCACCCAACCTGATCGCGGCGGTGGACGAGGCGCGGCAATGGGACCGGCTGATGCAGATGGCGAAGCTCGGCGCCATCCCCGGCGACGGCGTCAACCGCCCCTGCCTGTCGCCGCTGGACCGCGAAGCGCGCCGGCTGCTGATCGGCTGGGCCGAAGCCCTGGGCCTGGCCGTCGCCACCGACGAGCTGGGCAACCTCTTCCTGCGGCATGAGGGCAGCGACCCCGAGGCCGCTCCGGTGCTGACCGGCAGCCACATGGACAGCCAGCCCAATGGCGGCCGCTTCGACGGCATCTGGGGCGTGCTGGCGGGGCTGGAGGCGGTGCAGGCGATCCGCGAGGCCGGCCTCGCCACCCGCCGCCCGATCGAGGTCGTCGCCTGGACCAACGAGGAAGGCGGCCGCTACGCCCCTGGCTGCATGGGCAGCATGGCCTGGTCCGGCTTCGCGAAACCGGACAGCTGGGATGCGGTGGTCGATCCTGACGGCATCCCCTTCCGCGCGGCGCTGGACGAACACCTGGCGGCCGAGGCCGACCTGCCGCGCCGGCCGCTCGGCGCCTATCGCCCGCATGCCTATGTCGAGGCGCATATCGAGCAGGGGCCGCGCCTCGAATCCGGCGGGCTCGACATCGGCGTGGTCACCGGCATCCAGGGCAGCCGCTGGTTCCTGGTCGAGATCGAGGGCAAGACCGACCATGCCGGCACCACCCCCCTGTCGCAGCGGCAGGACGCCGTGCAGGACATGGTCCGCGCCATCACTGCGCTGAACCGGCTGATGCAGGACCCGGCCGACGTGCTGCGCTTCACCGTGGGCAAGGTCGAGGTGTTTCCCAATTCCTCGAACACGGTGGCCGACCGCGCCCGCTTCACCATCGATTTCCGCCACCCGGACAAGGATGTGCTGCTGGCCCGCGGCGCCGCCATCCCCGGCGTCATCCAGGCGGCGCTGACCTCCTGCCGCGCCACCGTGACCGAGCGCTTCTTCGCCCTGCCCGTGGAGTTCCAGCCGGAGGTGCCCGGCGCCGTCGAGCGGGCGGCGCTGGCCCAGGGGCTGAAGCCGCTGCGCATGCCCTCGGGCGCCTTCCACGACGCGCAGTTCCTGGTGCCGCTCTGCCCCAGCGGCATGATCTTCGTCCCCTGCCGCGACGGGGTCAGCCACCACCCGTCAGAATATTCGACGCCGGAGCAGCTGGCCAAGGGAACGCGGGTGCTGGCGGCGGCACTGCTCGAGCTGGCGGCCTGAAAAAGGGGCCTCGCGGCCCCTTCCCGTCACCAGCGCCGCGGCGGCCCGCAGTCGAGATGGACGAAACCCTCGCGGCGGTAGAGGCCGACACCGCCCACCTGCATCTGCGCCGCCGTCCGCGCCACGCCATAGGGGTCGCGCCCGGGCAGGCGGAAATCGGCCGCCATGCCCGACATGTGCAGCGACACGGTGGAGGCGCCGCCGCGCCGCCGCACGTTGCGGGCATTGTGCTCTGGCGTGCGGTAGCCGCTGGAGATGACGAAGGCCTCGGTGGTCTCGAGCCGCGTCGCCACCGCGCTCAGCACGTCGAACAGCCGCGGGTCCATCGGCGTCACCTCGGAGGCCGAGAGATCGCGGAACACCAGGTCCAGCTTGTGCAGCGCCTCGCGGTCGTAGCGGCCGTCGCGGAAATAGACGCCGTCGAAGCTGTCCTCGGTGTAGCTGCGCTCCACCTTGATGCTGCGCACCGGCGGCAGGGTGACGGCGCGCGCCGATCCCGGCACGGCGGCGCAGGCCAGCAGGCCGAGGCCCGCCGCGATCACCTCCCGCCGCCCGGCCATGGCCGGGTCGCAGCAGGGGCAGTCGCCAGCGGTGTGGCGGGGAGCGGCGAAGCGTCGGAACAGCATCACTCGATCGTCGTACCCGGTGTGGCGAGGGGGGCCGCCTGGGCGCGGGCCGAGGTGCCCTCGGCGCGCACGGGCGTGGGGTTGGCGGCCGGCGTCGCGGCGCGGGCCGGCTGCGGCGTGCGGGCGGCGTCGGGGCGGGACGTGCTGCGCGCCACCGGCGTGTTGCCGCTGGCGGGCGCGGCGGGCGCCATCGCCGGCACCGGGCGGCGCTGGTCGAGCAGGCGCTGATAGGCCGCGTCCAGCCCGTAGATGTCCTGGTGGATACGGACCCTGCCCTGCTCCACCACGACGGAACTATAGGCCAGCCGCACCGGGATGGTGCGCGGCAGGCCGACGAAGCTGGTCTGCCGGCTGTCCAGCGCGCGCTGTGCCCGCGCCCGGTCCCAGCCGGGGACGCCGTCCAGCACCAGCTCCAGCAGCTCCATCGGCTGGCTCAGCCGGATGCAGCCGGAGGACAGCGCGCGGTCGGCGCGGCCGAAGAGATGCCGGTCCGGCGTGTCGTGCAGATAGATGTCGTCGCCATTCGGCATGACGAATTTCAGCCGCCCCAGCGCGCTGACGTCGCTGGCATCCTGCCGGACGTAGTAAGGAAAATTGCGGGCGTTCAGGCTGGACCAGTCGATGGTGGTCGGATCGACCTCCACCCGCTCGCCGCCGACGGTGGTGAACAGGCGAAAGCCCTTCTCCATCATGGCGCGCGGGTCGCGGCGGAACTTCGGCAGCAGGTCCTCGCGCGCATTGCGCTCGGGCACGCCCCAAGGCGGGTTGAACTGCACCGCCGTCATGCGCACGGCCAGCGGCGGGGTGGCGCGGGCCTGCTTGCCCACCACCACCGCCATGCTCATGGTCTGGCGGCTGCCTTCCATCACCCGCAGGCGGAATTCGGGGATATTGACCTCGATGCGGCGGCCCGGGGCCGGGGCGCCCTGGCCGCGGCGCAGGTCCATCGCCACGCGGATCTGGCCCAGCCAGGCCTCGGCCGGGCGGTTCAGCAGGCGCTGGGTGGCCGGCCCGACGCGGCCATCCGACTCCAGCGCGTTCGCCATCTGCCAGCGGCGCACCGCGGCCTCCAGCGGCGCGTCGTAGAGCGGCGCCTGCGCCATCTCCGGCGCCGCGGCGATGGCGGCGGCGAGCTCCCGGTCGTCGGCGGCGATGCGGCCGCGCAGCGCGGGGATGCGGAGGGCATCCTCCATGCCGGGGTCCAGCGTGCCGACGCCGGCGGGAATGCTGGGCCAGCCGCCGGCTTCGACGCGGGCGCGGGCGGCCTGCAGCGCCAGGCGCAGCGCCGGCATGTCGGCCGGCAGCAGGGCGGCGCGCTCGATCACCTCGGCCGGCTCGGCGCTGCCATAGAGGGCGGCCTGCCACTGCGCGACCGGCTGGGCGGTCAGGTCGCGGCGGATGTCGGGACGGCCTGCCACCTCCTGCACCCGGCCCTGCAGCAGGTCGGTCATCGCCGCCATCGCCGAGGCGTAGAGCGCGGCGACATAGCCGTTCGGATCGGAAGCGGCCCGGGCATCCTCGGGGATATCGTAGTAGCGCGGCGTCAGCCCGTCCGCATCCAGCGCCCGCAGCCGGGCGGCCAGCCGCAGCAGCGCCTCCCAGTTCGGCTGGGCGGTCGTCGCCGGCACCGGCGCCGCGGCCAGGGCCCGCGAGCTCAGAGCTGGCAGGCCCAGCGCCGGCAGGCCAAGGGCGATCACCAAAGCGGACAGGTCTCTGCGGCGCATGACGCCTCCATAACAGGGGGCCGTCCGCCCCCGCCAGTCTTGATACACCGTTGTTACGCGCCGGTGGACAGGCTTGAAAGGGTTAACGTTGCCTTTCTGAGGCGGCCAACGGAGGCTTGACGAGAGGCTCATGCTGCGGCGCACAAAAAAGCCCGGCCGGCGGAACCGGCCGGGCTGACGCCTACGGGTCCTTCCGGCCACCCTTCAGCACGGCGAAGGGATTGGGGCGGGCCGGCGCCTCCGCTTCGGGCGCCTCCTCATCCTCCTCGAGATCGGCCTCCGGCAGCACGGCGCCGGGGGCGCGCGGATACGGATCGAGCGCCAGCGAGAGCTGCTCGGCCAGCGGCTCGCCCAGCTCGATGCTGCCGCGCTCGGTCTCGATCTCGTCCGGACCCTCCGGATCGTCGGCCGGCAGGCGCCCGGGCGGCAGGATGCGCAGGTCGACCGCCTCCTCCACCGCCTGCTCCACCGGCTCCAGCGTGACCACGCAGCTCTGCACCACATGCGCCAACAGCCGGCCGCGGCAGCGGATGGTGCCGCCGCGCTCATGCTCCAGCTGCAGCTCGACGGCGAAGTCGTGGATCGCCGGGATGTCGAAGCGCCGGGCCAGGGCCGCGCATTCGGCGGCCGTCGCGGTCCAGGCCTGGCGGCGCCCCTCGGGGCCGATGGCGCCCCAGGGCAGGGTGCGGGAGAATTCCAGGACCGGATCAGGGGTCGTCATGACGAAGCGTCCTCGGGGGCGGCAAAGCGGGCCTCGCCAGCCAGGAATTGGGGCATCCCCTGCTGCGCCAGCAGGGCATCCGTGGAAAAGGCCAGCGCCGCCAGGGCGACCGGCTCGGCCGCCCCCTCCGGCAGCGCGCCGCGCCAGACGTTGCGGGCCAGGGCATCGGCCAGCGCCGCGCGGTCGCCCGCCGCGAGCGGCGCCTCATAGGCCTGGGCGCGGCCGTGGAACGCCTCCCACATGGTCTTCACCCGGCGGGCGATGGACATGTCGCCCACCCCCATCTCCCGCAGGTTGAAATCCATGTCGGCGAACATGGCGTCGAACACCGCCTGCGCCAGGGCCGCGCCGCGCGCATCCGGGTCGCGGTGCAGCCGGCGGATCAGCAGCGCCACATGCAGCCCGATCAGGTCGAAGCGCCCGTCGAGCGTGTCGGGCACGCCCAGCCGCGCGAAGAAGGCCGGGTGGCGGGCGGCGCGCACGGCGGCGCCATAAAGCTCGAAGCCCGTCCGTTCATGCGGCCGGCGGCGGAACAGGCCGAACAAGGCCATGGTCGGAACGGCTCCCCAATGGCGGCGCATGCAGGCGCCGGTTGACCCCGGTGCGGGGCGGTGGCAATCGGGCATGCAGATGGACTGCATCCCCGCGCCGGTCAATCCGACGGCGCGCGGGGCCTGGCCAAGAGGAATCAGGGCGCCCGTGACCAGCGACACCAACCGAGCCAAGCTGAACCGCCGGCCGACGCGCAGCCGCGCCCGGGCGGCGCTGCTCGCCCTCGCCCTGGCGCTGCCCGCCGCCGGCTGCTCGGTCTTCGAGGCGCCGCCGGTGCAGCGCGGCAACAAGGCCGATGCCGACCTGCTCGCCCAGCTCTCGCCCGGCGTGCAGACCCAGGCCGACGTGCAGGCGCTGCTGGGCCCGCCCAGCGCCACCGGCACCTTCGACCGCAACCACTGGTACTATATCAGCTCGACCACCCGCCTGCGCCCCGGCAGCCACGGCGCGGTCGAGAACCAGCGCGTCGTGGTCATGACCTTCGACGACGGCGGCACCCTGCGCCAGGTGCGCGAGCTCGGCGAGGGCGACATGCGGACCGATGTCGGCATGGTCGACCGCACCACGCCGGTGCCGGGCACCGAGCGCACCGTGCTGCAGGCCCTGTTCGGCAATATCGGCCGCGTCGGCGCCGGCGGGCTCACCGCCCAGGATGCCGGTCCGGGCGGCGGTCCGGGGCGGTAAAGGCCAGGGAATGAATTCCCCTGGACCCCTTCTTTTTCCTGTCTGAATGCCGTGCCCAGGTAAGGACTGCACCCGAGCCAGCCCAGCCCCAGCGCGACCTTCCAGGGCGCGCTGTTTTCATATCAGAAGTGGCTCCAGCCACCCGGCCCGGCCGGTCGCTCGACACCCGCCGCGTCCACCACCACGACCGCCGGCTCGCCCGCGGCGAAGCGGCCGATGCGGGTGACCGCGACACCAGCCTCGAGGGCGCGCGCCTCGATGGCGGACCCGGCCTCCGGCGGCGCGGCGAACAGCAGCTCGTAATCGTCGCCGCCGGTGATCAGCTTCTGCCGGAGCGACACATCCGCCGCGACCAGCGCCGTGGCAGGGGCCGACAGCGGCACGGCCGCAGCCTCGATCCGCGCGGTGCAACCGCTAGCGCGGCAGAGATGGCCGAGGTCCTGCAGCAACCCGTCCGACACGTCCATCGCGGCGCGCGCCAGCCCGACCAGGCCGAGGCCCAGCGCCAGGCGCGGCTGCGGCAGCCGGTAGCGGTCGGCGAGATAGGCGTCCATCGGCAGCCGCCCCTGCAGCACGGCCAGGCCCAGATAGCCGTCGCCGATGCTGCCCGAGACCCAGATCTCGTCGCCCGGCCGGGCACCACCGCGCGTCAGCGCGGTGCCGGGGGCGACATGGCCCAGGATGGTCAGCGACAGGTGGATGGGGCCGGGCGTCGAGACGGTGTCGCCGCCCAGCACGCCGAGGCCGAATTCCTGCTGGTCCAGCGCCAGGCCGGCGGCGAAGGCTGCAATCCAGGCGTCGGGGGTGCCGCGCGGCAGGCCGACGGTCAGGAGATAGGCAAGCGGGGTGGCGCCCATGGCGGCCAGGTCGGACAGGTTGCTGCGCAGCAGCTTGCGCCCGATGGTCTCGGCCGGGTCGTCCAGCAGGAAATGCACGCCCGCGACCATGGCGTCGGCCGCGAGGACCAGCTCACGCCCTGGGGGCGGCGTCAGCACCGCGGCGTCGTCAGTCAGCCCGAGGGAGCCTGGGGCGGCGAGTGGCGCGAAATGTCGTGCGATGAGGGAGAATTCGGCAGGAAGCGTCATGGCCATCGCTTCCTTGCCCTTTCTGACAGAAAAAAGAAGGGGGTCTGGGGGAATTCATTCCCCCAGCCTTGCTTTACTTCTGGAACTCCGGCGCCCGCAGCGACCGCGCCATGGCGTCGAGCACGCCGTTGGCGAAGCGCGGCTCTTCCCCGGAGAAGAAGCCGTGGGCGATGTCCATGTATTCGTTGATGACGACGCGGGCCGGCGGCTCGCTGCCGGCGGACAGCTCATAAGCCGCAGCCCGCAGCAGCGCGCGCAGCACCGGGTCGAGCCGCGCCACCGTCCATTCGCCCTGCAGGTGGCCCTGCAGGATGGCGTCCAGGCTGTCGCCCTGGGTGGCCACGCCGCGGACGACCTTGGTGAAGAGCGGCACGTCGGCCTGGGGGACGCGGCCATCCTCGAAGCCGCCGGCATCGGGGCCGATGCGGTAGCGGATGAACTGGTCCAGCACGGTCTCGGCGGCCTCGCCGTTGATGTCGGACTGGAACAGCGCCTGGATGGCGGCGACGCGCGACCCGGTGCGCGGCCGGCCGGCCATGTTCTGCTTGGGGGCGGGCTTCTTCGGCGCGCCCTTCGGAGTGTCGCTCATGCCAGGCCCCAGCGGCGCGCGAGGATGATCTGCTGCAGCACGGCCTGCACCGCCTCGCCGCCCTTGTTGTGGTGGTCGTCGGCGCTGCGCGCCTCGGCCTGGGCCAGGTTCTCGACGGTCAGCAGGCCGAAGCCCAGCGGCACGCCGGTCTCGCTGCTGATGTCCATGACGCCCTGGCAGACGGCGTCGCAGATGAACTGGTAGTGGTCGGTCTCGCCCTTCACCACGCAGCCGAGAAGGAGAAAACCGTCCCAGGTGATGGTGCCGGCCTCGGCCGAGCGGCGGATCGCCATGCGCAGGGCGGCCGGCAGCTCATAGGCGCCGGCGACGTCGACGACGTCCATGCTGGCGCCGATCTGGGTCAGGATCTTCTCGGCGCCGCGGCGCATGCCGCCCACGACCGCCTCGTAATAGGGGGCCTGGATCAGCAGGATGCGCGGCGGGCGGCCGGGGATGGTGGGGATCGCGCGTTCCGGCGCGTCGGCGGTGCTCATGCGGCGCCTTCCTCGATGGGGCGGGTCTCGGCCACGGTCAGCCCGTAGCCTTCCAGCCCGACAATGGCCTTGGGGTGGTTGGTCAGCAGCAGCATCTCGCGCACGCCGAGATCGGCCAGGATCTGCGCGCCGATGCCGTAGTCGCGCAGCTCCGCGCCCGGGCCGCGGGCCCGGCTGGCGCGCAGCCGCTCGGAGAGCGAGGTGGCCTTGACGTCGCGGATCAGCACGACGACGCCGCGGCCGAGGTCGTTGATCGCGTTCATGGCGCGGTGCAGCTCGCTGGAGCCGCTGGTGCCGACGATGTCGGTGAACAGGTTCACCGCATGCATGCGCACCGGCACGGGGCCGGGGCGGGCCAGGTCGCCCTTCACCAGCGCGACATGCTCGCCGTATTCGAGGGTGTTGGCATAGACGACGACGCGCCATTCGCCGCCCGGCAGGTCGCCCAGGCGCGAATCCTCGACGCGCTTGACCAGCCGCTCGGTGCGGCGGCGGTGGCCGATCAGGTCGGCGATGGTGCCGAGCTTCAGGCCGTGATGCTGGGCGAAGGCGACCAGGTCCGGCATGCGGGCCATGGTGCCGTCGTCGTTCATGATCTCGCAGATCACGCCGGCGGGGTTCAGCCCGGCCAGGCGCGAGAAGTCGACGGCGGCCTCGGTATGGCCGGCGCGGACCAGGGTGCCGCCCTCGCGCGCCACCAGCGGGAAGACATGGCCCGGGGTGACGATGTCGTCGCGGCGGCTTTCCGGGTTGATGGCGACGGCGACGGTGCGGGCGCGGTCGGCGGCGGAGATGCCGGTGGTCACCCCCTCCCGCGCCTCGATCGAGACGGTGAAGGCGGTCTGGTGCCGGGTGCCGTTGCTCTGCGCCATCAGTGGCAGGCCCAGCTGCTCGACACGCGGGCGGGCCATGGCCAGGCAGATCAGGCCGCGCGCGTGGCGGGCCATGAAGTTGATGGCGTCGGGCGTCGCGAACTGCGCCGGGATGACCAGGTCGCCCTCGTTCTCGCGGTCCTCGTCATCGACCAGGATGAACATGCGGCCGCGGCGGGCTTCTTCCAGCAGCTCCTCGGTGGGGCTGATGAAGTCGGCGAAGGAGGTCTGCTGCGTCTGGATGGTCATGCCTGGAACTCCCGCAGCCGGGCGACGTAGCGCGCCAGCATGTCGATCTCGATATTCACCCGGTGGCCGGGGGCCAGCGCGCCGAGGGTGGTCACCGCGGCGGTATGGGGGATCAGGTTGACGCCGAAATCCAGCCCTTCGACCTCGTTCACCGTCAGCGAGACGCCTTCGATGGTCACCGACCCCTTCTGCGCGACAAACCGCGCGAGCTCGGTCGGCAAGCGGAAGCGGCAGCGAAGCGAGCCGTTCTCGTGGGTGATCGACAGCACCTCCGCGACGCCGTCGACATGGCCGGAGACGACATGGCCGCCCATCTCGTCGCCCATCTTCAGCGCGCGCTCGAGGTTGATGGCGCTGCCCTGGCGCCACTGGTCGAGCGTGGTCTTGCTCAGCGTCTCGGCCGAGACCTCGACGGTGAAGCGGTTCTCCTCCAGCGTGACCACGGTCAGGCAGCAGCCGGAACAGGCGATGGAGGCGCCGATCTCGGCCCCGTGCAGCCAGCCCTGGGGGGTGGCCAGCGCCAGGCGCATGTCATGGCCCTCGCCGATCGGTTCGATCGCGGCGACGGTGCCGGTGGCGGTGATGATCCCGGTGAACATGTCAGGCAGCCTCGAATTCGCTGAGCAGGTCGGGGCCCGGCTGCGCCAGGCTGGTGCGGCGATATCTGGGCATGGCGGACAAAAGCTCCAGCGGCAAGGCGTCCAGCGCCGGCCGGCCGTCGCCGCCGATCACGGCGGGGGCGTGGAACCAGGCCAGCCGGTCGACCAGCCCTTCGCCGCGCAGCAGCGCGGCGGCCAGGCCCGCCCCGCCCTCGGCCAGGATCCGGGTCAGGCCGCGGGCGGCCAGCGCGCGCAGCAGGGCGCCGGCGTCGAGCCCCTGGCCAGAGGCGTCGGGCGCGACCTCGAAGACGGTGGCGCCGGCATCCTGCAGGGCGGCCAGGGCTTCCGGCGGATGGCCGGGGCGGGTCGCGATCCAGACCGGCCCCTGCCCTTCCCTGAGCATCCGGGCAGTGGCCGGCATGCGCAGCCGGGCATCGGCGACGACGCGCACCGTGGGGATGCGGGCGAAGCCGGGAATGCGGCAGGACAGCTCGGGATCGTCGGCCAGCACCGTGCCGCTGCCGACCAGCACCGCGTCATGCCGGCCGCGCAGCGCATGCGCCGCATGGCGGGCGGCAGGGCCGGTGATCCACTGGCTCTCGCCCGTCCGGGTGGCGATGCGGCCATCCAGCGTCGAGGCCAGCTTCAGCGTGACCAGCGGCAGGTTCCGTGTCGCCACCTTGACGAAGCCGGCATTGATCGCGCGCGCCTCGGCCTCCAGCAGGCCGACGGTGACCTCGATTCCGGCGGCGCGCAGCTTCTCGATGCCGCCGCCATCGACCCGGGGGTCGGGGTCGCGCATAGCCACCACCACCCGGGTCACCCCGGCGGCGATCAGCGCATCGGTGCAGGGCGGCGTGCGGCCCCAATGACAGCAGGGCTCGAGGGTGACATAGGCGGTGGCGCCGCGAGCGGCATGGCCGGCGCGCTTCAGCGCCTCGGTCTCGGCATGCGGGCGGCCGCCGGGGGCGGTCCAGCCGCGGCCGACCACGGCGCCGTCGCGGGTGATGACGCAGCCGACCGAAGGGTTCGGCCAGGTGTTGCCCAGGCCCCGCGCGGCCAGCGCCAGGGCGGCGCGCATCAGCGCCGCGTCCTGGAGCGGGTCGTGGGTTCCGGGCGCCGCCGTCATGCCGCGTCGAGGATCGGATGCGCCAGCAGCGGCTTGGCCAGCACGCTGTGCGGCAGGGTGACCTGCAGCACCGGCTCGGTGCGGCGGCCGGCGGCCTGCATGGCATAGCCGCGGCGGCGGAACAGGCCGAGCGCGCGCAGATGCCCGCTGGGCACGCGGACGCGCAGCGAGCCCGCCCCGGCGGCCGTCATCCGGGTCTCCAACTCCCGCAGCAGCGCAGAACCGACGCCCTGGCCGGCGGCGCCCGGGAAGACCCAGAGGCCGGTCAGGCGGGCGGCGTCGCCGGGTGCGGCGGGGGGCGGCTCGGCCAGGATGCAGCCCAGGGCGCGGCCGTCGCGCTCGGCCAGCAGCAGGGTGGCGCCCTGCCCTTCCGCCTCGGCGAAGAGGGCGGCGAAGCGGGCCGGGTCGGCGGCGCGGCGCAGCCCGGCCGGCAGCAGCGCGGCCGCGCCCTGGGCGAAGGCGGCGGCCGACAGCTCGGCCAGGGCCGGGCGGTCGGCGAAGCCCGCGACACGGATGACGAGACCGGCCTCGGCCCGGACCGAGGCGAGCGCCACGGCAGAAACCCCGGCGGAGAGCGCCGCCGGATGGGAAAGCTTGACCACGCTGAGCTCAGCCTTTGTCCTGGTCGTTGCCGAAATCGAGGGAGCCCAGGAAAGCCTTGAAATCACTGGCTTCACCGAAGTTCCGATAGACCGAGGCGAAGCGCACATAGGCCACCTGGTCCAGTTCCTTCAAGGTATCCATCACCATCTCGCCGATGGTGCGGCTGGTGATCTCGCTCTCGCCCTCGGCTTCCAGGCGGCGCTGGATGCCGGTGACGATGCGCTCCACCCGGTCCTCGTCGACGGGGCGCTTGCGCAGCGCGATGCGGATCGAGCGGGACAGCTTGTCGCGGTCGAAGGGCACCCGGCGCTGGTCGGACTTGACCACCGTCAGCTCGCGCAGGGTGACCCGCTCGAAGGTGGTGAAGCGCGCGCCGCAGGAGGGGCAGGACCGCCGGCGGCGGATCGCCGCCCCGTCATCGGCGGGGCGGCTGTCCTTCACCTGGGTGTCCTCGCTGCCGCAGAAGGGACAGCGCATCCGGGGCTTCCCCGACCTGGCCCGTTCAGGCCCGGTAGACGGGGAAGCGGTCGCAGAGGGCATGCACCTCGGCGGCCACCTCGGCCTCCACGGCGGCATTGCCCTCGGGGTCGTTGGCGCGCGACAGGCCGAGCAGGACGCGGCCGATCATCCGGCCGATCTGGCCGAATTCTTCCTCGCCGAGGCCGCGGGTGGTGCCCGCCGGCGTGCCGAGCCGGATGCCCGAGGTGACGAAGGGCTTGGCCGGGTCGAAGGGGATGGCGTTCTTGTTGCAGGTCAGGTGGGCCCGGCCCAGCGCCGCCTCGGCCGCCTTGCCGGTCAGGTTCAGCGGGCGCAGGTCGACCAGCATCAGGTGGTTGTCGGTGCCGCCGGTGACGATGCCCGCACCTTGGGCGATCAGCTCCTCGGCGAGCGCCTTGGCATTGGCCACGACCTGGTGGGCATAGGCGCGGAAGTCGGGGCGCAGCGCCTCGCCGAAGGCGACGGCCTTGGCGGCGATGACATGCTCCAGCGGACCGCCCTGCAGGCCGGGGAAGACCGCCGAGTTGATCTTCTTGGCCAGCGCCTCGTCGTTGGTGAGGATCATGCCGCCGCGGGGGCCGCGCAGCGTCTTGTGCGTGGTCGTGGTGGTGACGTGGGCGTGCGGGACGGGGCTCTCATGCGCGCCGCCCGCCACCAGGCCGGCGAAATGCGCCATGTCGACCATGAAGAAGGCGCCGACCTCGTCCGCGATGGCGCGGAAGCGGGCAAAGTCCCAGGCGCGCGAGTAGGCAGAACCGCCGGCGACGATGACCTTGGGGCGGCTCTCGCGGGCGATGCGGGCCACTTCCTCCATGTCGATCACGCCGGTCTCGCGATCGACCGTGTAGGGGGCGACCTTGAACCACTTGCCCGACTGGTTGGCGGGCGAGCCATGCGTCAGGTGGCCGCCGGCGGCCAGGTCCAGGCCCATGAAGGTGTCGCCCGGCTGCATCAGCGCGAAGAACACCGCCTGGTTGGCCTGGGCGCCGGAATGCGGCTGCACATTGGCATAGGCCGCGCCGAACAGCGCCTTGGCGCGCTCGATGGCCAGCGTCTCGATCTCGTCGACGAACTCGCAGCCGCCGTAGTAGCGCTTGCCCGGCAGCCCCTCGGCATACTTGTTGGTCAGGATGGACCCTTGGGCCTCCAGCACCGCGCGGGAGACGATGTTCTCCGAGGCGATCAGCTCGATGCCGTCCTGCTGGCGGACCAGCTCCTGGCCGATCAGCTTCGCGATGTCGGCATCGGCCTCGTCCAGGGGGGCCGAGAAGAAACGGGTGGCGAGTTGCGCGGGGGACAGCTCGTTCATCGGATCAGACCTCCTGGGGCCGGGCGCCGGCCAGGGCGGGCGGCGTCATCTTGGCGATGCGGCGATCGTGCCGGCCGCCTTCATAAGGGGTCGCGAGGAAGGTGGACAGCGCGTCCAGCACGACCTCGGCGCCGATGGTGCGCGCGCCGAAGCAGGCGATGTTGGCGTCGTTGTGCGCGCGGGTCAGCCGGGCCTCGGTGGTGTTGTGGACCACCACGGCGCGGACCGCCGGATGCCGGTTGGCGGTGATCGCCATGCCGATGCCGCTGCCGCAGACCAGCACGCCGAAGCGGGCCTGGCCGGTGGTCACCGCCTCGGCCACCGGATGGGCGAAGTCGGCATAGTCGCAGCTGTCGCCGGCATGGGTGCCGAAATCGACGACGGGATGCCCGGCCGCCTCGAGCGCGGCGCGCAGGCTGTCCTTGAGGGCGACGCCGGCATGGTCGGCGCCGAGGGCGATGGGGGTTTCGGCCGGGTTCATGGCGCCCCCGTTACCACGCCTTGTTGATCGGTGGAACTCGGACCCCCACGGCTTGGGCGCAACCCGGGCCCGCGAGGGCGGAATGGTTGCCGGTCAGGGCATTGAACTGAGCGTGACCTCGGCCACAGGTCGCGGCAGTCCGGCCGACGCCCGGCTTCAGCGTCGCGGCTTGAGCGTCTGGGCCAGAACGCCGCCGCCGATGACCAGCAGTGCGCCCAGCAGGCTGCCCGGCGCCGGCGTCACCTGCAGCAGCAGCGCATCCAGCGCCATCGCCCAGAGCAGGCCGGAGAACTGCCAGGGCGCCAGCCGCGAGGCCTCGCCCCGGCGCAGCGCCGCCGCGATGCTGGCCAGCGCCGCGGTCTGGATCGCCGTCACCAGCACCACCAGCCCGGCCTGCGCCAGGCCGAGCGGGCGCCAGTGCAGCGCCACCGGCACCGCCAGCAGCACGACGCCGACGAGCGCCACCTGCATGATGGTGTCGAGCGTGGTGGCCACGGCGCGCAGATGCCGGATCAGGATCTGGTAGCCGGCATAGGTCAGCGCGCCGGCGAAGGCGGCGGCGATGCCGGGCAGGCTGGCCTCGCCGCCCGGCCGCACGATCAGCAGCATGCCGAGGAAGCCGGTCAGCGTGCCGAGCCAGCGGCCGAGCGAGACCCGCTCGCGCAGGAACAGCCCGCCGAGCAGGGCGAGCAGCAGCGGCGCGGTGAAGCCGAGCGCCGAGGCGGCGGTGACCGGCAGCAGGCTGTAGGCCAGCACCGCCAGCGCGTTGGAGACCACCAGCGTGGCCGCCGCCGCCCGCTGCTGCCAGGCCAGCGCCGGCCGCAGCAGGCGGTGCCAGCCCAGCCGGCCGCCCGGCCAGGCCGCCGCCGGCAGCACCACCGCCAGGATCACGCCGCAGCGCAGGAAGGTGACCTGCAGCGGGCTCAGGCCATGGTCCGAGACCAGGCTTTTCGACAGCGCATAGCCCAGGACATAGAGCAGCCCCGCCAGCACCGTCAGGCCGATGGCGGCCGCGGCGGTCGCGCCCTGCCGCGCCCGGTTTTCCGTGTTCAGCGCCTCCAAGCCGGCCTCTCCCACCCCGCGGGGATCAGCCCGGTGCTGCGCCGCCCGGGCGGCATCCTAGACCCCGAACGTCGCGAAGGGGATCCCGCGAGAGCGGCCTGGCCGCATCAGCGCGACAGCGTCGCCAGGAAGTCCATCGCTCGCGGGATCGCCACCGCCCGCGCGGCCGGGTCGGGTCCGACGGTGACGCGCCGCCCATCCGCCAGGCTTCTCTCCCGCGGCAGCGTCTCGCCTGGCGCGTCGAAGCCATGGCCGGCGGTCGCGAAGTCCTGCAGCGCGACCCGACCTGCCGGCTGCATCGCCGCCCAGGCGTGGCAGGCCGCCGGCGGGGTCCAGTCGTCGCGGGCGCCCAGCAGCAGGAGCAGCGGCATCCGCGCCTCGGCCCGCGCGCGGCGGGAGGGGCCGCAGCCCGGGTAGAAGGCGACGCCGCCGCGGATCAGGCCAGGCGGCGCCGCGGCGGCCGCGGCCAGCACGGTGCTGCCGCCATGCGACCAGCCGAGCAGCAGCGCCCCGCCCGGCGCCGCCCAGGGCTGCGCCTGGGCCCAGGCCGCCGTCGCCAGGGCATCGCCGCCGCGGACCTCCCCGCCGGCCGGGAAGTCGCGCAGCCCGCAGGCCGGGCCCAGCCCGCGACTGACGAAGCTTTCCGGGAAGATCACCGGATGGCCGGCGGCGAGCAGGCGCGCTGCCCAGTCGCGCTCCCGCGCGCCGAGGCGGATCGTCTTTCCGTCGCGGCCGGCGAGGCCGCCACAGCCGTGCAGCGCGATGACCGGGATGCCGGGGGCGCCGCCCTCGGGGGTCAGCAGCAGCGCCTGCAGCGCCAAGCCGCCCGGCCCGGGCAGGGTGACGGGGCGCGGCTCGGCGGCACGCGCCGCGGCGACCGGGAGGATCAGGGCGAGCAGCAGCGCCAGGCGAGCGGGAAGCAGCATGGCGCCGAGGGTGGCACCCGGCCCCTCGGGACGCTGCTGAAATCGCGGCAATCCACGGATGGGCGGCTGGCTTGCGGAGACCGCCTCTTCCCTCCGGCGGGGGACGCGTGGCAGGAGTGGTCGCGCCCTCCGCGGCCCTTGGCCGCCGCGGAGCATCCGTCCTGGCCGATCCCGACCAGGCTTCGCCACCGCCGGAGCCGCCGATGCCGCAATCTCCCTTCCCCCTCGTCACGGGGGCCTTCCCGACGATCCGCCCGCGCCGCAACCGGCACGACGCCTGGACCCGGCGGATGGTGGCGGAGAACCGCCTGTCGGTGGACGACCTGATCTGGCCGATCTTCATCATGGAGGGCAGCGCCAGCACGACGGATGTCGGCTCGATGCCCGGCGTGCAGCGGGTGACGCTGGACCGGCTGGCGGCGCATGTGGCGCCGGCGGCGCAGCTCGGCATCCCGGCGATCGCGCTGTTCCCGATGACGCCGCCCTCGCTGAAGGACGCCGAAGGGACCGAGGCGAAGAACCCCGAGAACCTGATGTGCCGCGCCGCGCGGATCCTGAAGCAGGAGTTCCCGGAACTCGGGCTGGTCGGCGACGTGGCGCTCGACCCCTATACCGACCATGGCCATGACGGGGTGATCCGCGACGGCTATGTCGCCAATGACGAGTCCGTTGAGATCCTGGTGGCCCAGGCGGTCAACCAGGCCGCCGCCGGCATCGACGTGATCGCGCCGTCGGACATGATGGACGGCCGCGTCGGCGCCATCCGCCACGCGCTGGATGCGCAGGGCCTGCTGCACACGCGGATCATGTCCTATGCCGCCAAATACGCCTCCGCCTTCTACGGCCCGTTCCGCGACGCGGTGGGCTCGGGCGGCGCGCTGAAGGGCGACAAGAAGACCTACCAGATGGACCCGGCCAATTCGGACGAGGCGCTGCGCGAGGTGGCGCTCGACCTGGCCGAGGGCGCCGACATGGTGATGGTCAAGCCGGGCATGCCCTATCTCGACATCGTCCGCCGGGTGAAGGAGCAGTTCGCCGTGCCGACCTTCGCCTACCAGGTCAGCGGCGAATACGCGATGATCATGGCGGCCGTGCAGAATGGCTGGCTGGACCACGACAAGGCGATGCTGGAAAGCCTGCTGGGCTTCAAGCGGGCCGGCGCCGACGGCGTGCTGACCTATTTCGCGGTCGAGGCGGCGCGGCGGCTGAAGGCGGGCTGAACGGCGCGGCTTGCGGCGAAGACATCCGGCCTCCACTTGGCCTTGGCGGGGCGGCAGCCCAGCTTCAGGACCAGGTATTGCCCGCCTTGAGGAGGAGCTGCCCGATGATCCGTCGCAAGCTGCTGCAGGGCCTGGCCGTGGCCGGGCTGACCGTCGCCACCGCCTGCGCCCAGCCGGTTCCGCCGCCCTATCCGCCGGTGCCGGAGCTGCGCCGCGAGGTGCCGCTGCCGCCGCCGCCGATGCCGGAGCGCTATGTCTGGCAGCCCGGCCACTGGCACTGGCATGGCGGCGCCTATGAATGGATCGGCGGCCGCTGGATCCTGCGCCCGGTGCGCGGCGAGGTCTGGGAGCATGGCCGCTGGGTCTGGGCCGAGGGCCGCTGGACCTGGATCGCCGGCCACTGGCGCTGACCCTGGCGCTGACCCTGGCGCCGACCCTGGCGCCGAACCGCCGCTCGGGACAGCGCCGGGACGCAGGGGGAACCGCTTCCCCCTGCCCCCGCCTGCCGCCGGGGCTTAGCGCCCGCGCCGCGTCGCCACCGGCGCCACCACCGCCGGGGCCGGCAGGGCGAAGGCCGAGCGCAGCTCGCCCGCCATGAAGCGCTGCGCCGCGCCGGCGGTCGCCAGCAGGGTGGGATCGACGCCGAAGAACTCGTGCGTCACCGTCGGGTAGTCCTGCGCCACCACCGAGACGCCGCTGGCCTGCAGGCGCTGGGCCAGCAGCATGCCGTCCGACTGCAGCGGGTCGATGCCGGCGGTGATGATGATCGCCTTCGGCAGCCCGGTGAGCTCGGCGCGGCCGTAGACGTTCAGGCGGGTGTCCTGCGCCTCGGCCGGCAGGCTGGTGTAGTGGCCCATGAACCAGCGCATCATCGCCGCGTTCAGCGGCTTGGCGTTGGCGTTCGCCTGGTAGGAGGGCGTGGTCATGTCGGTGCCCGCCACCGGGTAGATCAGCCCCATGGCGACCGGCAGGGGGGCGCGGGATTCGCGCGCCGCCATGGCGACGTTGATCGCCAGGTTGCCGCCGGCGCTCTCGCCGACGACGGCGACGCGGGTCAGGTCGGCGCCGAACTGGGCGGCGTTCTGCAGCGCCCAGCGATAGGCGACATAGGCGTCCTCATGCGCCGCCGGGAACTTGTTCTCGGGGGCCTGGCGGTAGTGGACGGCGATGACCACCGCCTGGGATTCCATCGCCAGGGCGCGGGCCGAGGCGTCATAGGCGTCGAGCGAGCCGATGACGAAGCCGCCGCCGTGATAGTAGACGATCAGCGGCATCAGCGGGCGGGCGGGCTGGCCGGCGCGCGGCGGCTCGGCGGGGATGTAGACGCGGGCGGCGAGCGGGCCGCCATTGCCCGGGATCTCGATGTCCTGCACCACCGGCACCGGGCGCGGCGCGACCGGCCGGCCGAGCTGGCGCAGCCGCGCCTTCACCGCATCGGCCATGCCAGGCTGCAGGCGGGCCTCGGCGGGGCTCAGCGTCTCGATCGGCTTGCCGCGCAGCGACTGCAGGCTGTCGAGGAGGGCGCGCATCTCCGGCTCGGCGCGGCCGGTCGGGTCGGCGGGCGGCAGCATCTCGGGCTGGGCGGCGCAGGCGGCCATCAGGCCGAGCGGCAGCATCAGGCCGGCGCGGCGGGTCAGCTTGATCATGGAAATCTCCTCGGCCGGCCGCATCAGGCGGCGGGCGGTGCCGGGGAAACGTGCTCTTGGCGGTAAGGGTTTCCGGGTTTGCAGCGGGCGATCGCGCGCTACCGCAGGAACCGCGTCACGGTGGCGATCTGGTCTTCCGCCATCAGCGCCGGGGCATGGCCGCAGCCGTCGAAGGTCACCAGGCGGGTGTCGGGACGCGTCGCCATGCGCGCCGCGGTCTCGGCGGTCAGCAGCGGGCTGTCGGCGCCGCGCAGCAGCAGGACCGGCGGGCGCAGCGCGGCCCAGAGCGGCCAGAGGCTGACATCGGCGATGGCCGGCCCCAGCGCGCGGCCGATGCCGGGGTCGTGGTGCAGGCCGAGCCGGCCGTCCGGCAGGGCGCGCGCGGAATGCGCCGCCAGGTGGCGCCATTGCGCGTCGGTCAGCGCGCCGAAGCCGGCATGGATGCGGCGCAGATGCGCCTCGACCGCGTCGAGCGACTCGAAATCCGGGGTGGCGGCCAGGTAGGCGCCGATATGGGCGAGCGCCGCGGCGGGGATGGCGGCGCCGACATCGTTCAGCACCAGGCGCCGCAGGCTGGCGCGGCGGCGCGACTGGCCGGGGAGGCTGGCCAGGCCCAGCCCGATCAGCCCGCCCATCGAGGTGCCGACCAGGTCATAGGGCCGCCCCAGCCCGCGCAGCAGCGGCTGCAGCAGCGCCACATAGGTCGGCACGGCATAGAGCCGCGGATCGGCCAGCCAGGAGGACATCCCGCGGCCGGGCATGTCGGGGCAGAGGGCGCGGTGGCCCCCGGCGGCCAGCGCCCTGGCCAGCGGGTCGAAGCCGCGGCCGGTGCGGGGCAGGCCCGGCAAGGCG
>NZ_MLCO01000189.1 GCF_001982615.1 Teichococcus deserti
GTGGTCAGCCGCACCGGCGGCGGCGCGGCGGCGGCGACCGTCGGGCCCGCCGCGACCTTGCCCAGCATGGCCGGCGGGCCGCCGGCGGAGGGCAGCGGCCCGGGCGCGGTCTCGCGCACCGCCTGGCTCGCCAGGCTGGCGCCCGGGGTGACCGGCAGCGGCGGCGGCGCCGAGGGCGCGGCGGTGACGGGTGGCAGCTCGGCCAAGGGCGGCGCCTCGGCGGAGGCTTCGGCGCCGGGGATGCGGATGCCGCGGGTGCGCGGGCGCAGCTGCTCGATCAGGCTCTGGGCGGCGGCGCTGCCCTCCTCCGCCGGGTCGGCGGCGCGCGGGGCGGTGAGCGGCGGCAGCAGCATCGGCAGCCCCAGCAGCGGAGCCAGCAGCATCATCCTCGCGCCACGGGTCATCGCCCGAACTCCTCCTGCATCACGCCGGCCTGATCGGCCGCCTCGAAGATCGCCTCGGCGGCATCGCGCTGCCGCGGCGCCGCCTGGCCCATCCAGCTGGTCCATCCCAGCCTTCCGCCGCCGCCGCCCAGGGCCATGGTGGGGACGGCCGCCGCCGCCAGCACCAGGTTGACGGCGAAGCCGGTATCCAGCCCAACATGCAGCCGGGTCAAGGCCACGAGACGGTGATGCCGCGGCGTGCCCGGCAGCAGCGCCTCGAATTCAAGCCGCGGCAGCGGTCCGATGCGAATCACGAAGCGTGACTGCGCGTCCCAGACCTGGGCGCCGAGCGCCGTGCTCAGCCCCAGCGCATTGTGCTGCCGCCCGGCGCCGAGGCGGGACCGCTCGCTGTCCGGCAGCCGCAGCCAGCCGCCGGCGAATTCCTCCAGTTCGACCGGGAAGCCGACCTCCTCCTGCAGCAGGGCGCGCAGCCGCTCGGCCGAGCGCATCCGCGGCGCCAGATTGCCGGCATGGAAGAGCAGCGCCGCGGCCGGCACCCCGGCGCGCGGCGCCAGGCCCGGCGTGCCGAAGCCGATCACCGCCGCCAGCGCCCGCTCGGCCGGCAGCGGGTCACGCGTCGGCCGGTATTTTCGCCCGGCCGCCGCCCAGAGCCCGGCGAAACGGCCACCCAGCAGGTCGACGAAGGCATGCAGCGCCTCGGAGCGCTTGCGCTTCTCCTGGGCCACCGTCGCGGTGTGGTGGCGCGGCAGCACGCCGCCCGGGCCGATCAGCCCGAAGGCGCCCAGCGTCAGCTGCCGCTTGGCCGGATCGGCCGCGACGACGGCGGCGGTCGGGTGCGACAGCCGCGCGGTGGAGCGGAAGCGCAAGCCCCGCGGATCGCCCTGGCCGCTGACGATGTCGATCGCCTGGTCGAGCTCGAAGCGCTGCGGCGTGCGGACCAGACGTTCGAGGGGCGTCACAGCAGCACGCGCGTCCCGCTGCGCGGCGTCCAGCGCGCGGCGATGCCGGCCCGGCCGCGCAGCACCACCTGGCAGCGGGTAAAGGCGTTCACAGACACCTGCAGCGCCAGGAAGCGCTCCAGCACGGCGGCCAGCAGATGCAGCCCGCCGGCCTGCCAGCCGGCCGGGTCGAAGGCCAGCGTCACATCCAGCCCGCGCACGAAGGC
>NZ_MLCO01000019.1 GCF_001982615.1 Teichococcus deserti
CTATGAGTCCCAGCTTCAGGACGCTTGCGCGCCGCATCATCGGGAACCCTCCACTGGCCCAAGCCGCCTCCCTAACGCCGGCAGGGCCCGTCGGGCAGGGGGGGTGGGTGAAGTTTCCATGACGGTCCCCCCATGTTTACAGGGCCAGGGTGCGATCTTATGACGAAGCTCCCCGTCGAGGCGCCAGAAGGGCCCGGCGGGCCATGCACAAACGGGAGGGCTTGCAGGCGATGGATACGGACAACGACATCCTCTTCGACCGGCTGGACGGCGGGATCAGCCGCGTCACCTTCAACCGGCCGCAGGCGCGCAACGCCTTCACCTTCGCCATGTATGAGCGCCTGGCCGAATTCTGCCAGCAGGTGGCCGAGGACAAGTCGGTCCGCGCCATCATCCTGACCGGCGCCGGAGAAAAAGCCTTTGCCGCGGGCACGGACATCAACCAGTTCCGCGCCTTCAAGTCCCCCGAGGACGCCATCGCCTATGAGGAGCGGGTCGGCCGCGTCATCGCGACGCTGGAATCCTGCCCCAAGCCGACCATCGCCGCCATCGCCGGCGCCTGCACCGGCGGCGGCGGGGCGCTGGCGGCCGCCTGCGACATCCGCATCGGCGCCGCCAATGCCCGCTTCGGCTTCCCCATCGCCAAGACGCTTGGCAACATTCTGTCGATGGGCGCCTTCTCCCGCCTGGTCGCCCTGATCGGGCCGTCGCGCGCCAAGGAGATGATCTTCACCGCCCGCCTGGTCGAGGCCGAGGAAGGCAAGGCCATCGGCCTGCTGCACGAGGTCCTGCCCGAGGGCGCCGACCTGCAGGCCCGCGCGCTGGAGGTGGCCCGCACCGTCGCCGCCAACGCCCCCCTGACCTTGCGCGCCACCAAGGAGGCGATCAGCCGGCTGCGGCCTGCCATCTCCTCGGAGGAAGGCAAGGACCTGATCCTGATGTGCTATATGAGCCAGGATTTCCGCGAGGGCATGGATGCCTTCCTCAACAAGCGCCCCCCCGTCTGGAAGGGCGAGTAAGGCTTAACGACCGCATGATCCCGCGCCTCGCAGACCTGCCCGCCCCGGCCGCGCCCGCCCTGGCCTTCCTGGACGAGCTGCGTCTGCGCGGCTTCGCGGGTGACATTTCCGCCGGCTTCGACGACCGGTTGATGATGGCCACCGACAATTCCATCTACCAGCGCCAGCCGCAGGCGGTGGTCTTCCCGCGCGGGGTCGAGGATCTGCAGCGGATCGCGCGCGTCAGCGCCGATCCGCGCTTCCATGGCGTGGCGGTCGGCCCGCGCGGCGGCGGCACCGGCACCAATGGCCAGTCGCTGACCGACGGCATCGTCGTCGACGTCTCCCGCCACATGAACCGCATCCTCGAGATCAACGCCGAGGAAGGCTGGGTCCGCGTCGAGCCCGGCCTGGTCAAGGATGCGCTGAACGCCGCCATCAAGCCGCTGGGCCTGTTCTTCGCGCCGGAGTGCTCGACCAGCAACCGCGCGACGCTGGGCGGCATGATTTCCACCGATGCCTGCGGCCAGGGCTCTTGTCTGTATGGCAAGACGCGGGACCATGTCTTGGCGTTGTCCGTCGTGCTGATGGACGGGACGCTGTGGGAAAGCCGGCCGCTGACCGATGCGGAGCTGGCCCCCATCGCCCGCCGCCAGGACATGGTCGGCGCCATCCACCGCGTCGCCGACGGCATCTTCCGTGAACACGCCGCCCTGATCGCCGAGCGCTTCCCGCCGCTGAACCGCTGCCTGACCGGCTACGACCTGGCGCATCTGCGCGACGAGCAGGGCCGCTTCAACCTGAACTCTTTGCTCTGCGGCTCGGAAGGCACCCTGGCGATGATCGCCGAGGCGCGCATCCAGGTCCTGCCCATCCCGAAGCGCAGCGCCCTGGTCAACCTGCGCTACGCCAGCTTCGACGCCGCGCTGCGCGACGCCCAGCTGCTGATGGCGCTCGGCGCCGCCTCGGTCGAGACCGTCGATTCCAAGGTGCTGGGCCTGGCCCGCGGCGACATCGTCTGGTCCGGCATCGCCGAGTTCTTCCCCGACGACCCGGAAGGCGCCGCCGCCGGCATCAACCTGATCGAATTCGTCGGCAATTCCGAGGAAGAGGTCCGCCGCACCCTCGACCCGGTCGAGGAAAAGCTGAAGGCCGAGATCGGCACCGCCGGCCGCCGCGGCTACACCGTCGCCTGGGATGCCGCCGGCGAGCGCATCCAGGGCATGCGCAAGCGCGGCGTCGGCCTGCTCGGCAACATGAAGGGCGACAAGCGGCCGATCCCCTTCGTCGAGGACACCGCCGTCCCGCCGGAGAACCTGGCCGACTATATCGCCGAGTTCCGCGCCGCCCTCGACCGCCGCGGCCTGGAATACGGCATGTTCGGCCATGTCGATGCCGGCGTCCTGCACGTCCGCCCGGCCATCGACATGAAGGCCGAAGGCGCCGAGCAGCTGATCCGCGCCGTCTCCGACGAAGTCTTCCACCTGACGCGGAAATACGGCGGCCTGCTCTGGGGCGAGCACGGCAAGGGCGTCCGCTCGGAATACGTGCCCGAGGTCTTCGGCCCGCTCTACCCCTGCCTGCAGGCGGTCAAGGCCGCCTTCGACCCGCGCAACCAGCTCAACCCCGGCAAGATCGCCGCCCCCGATGGCGAGGCGCTGCTGGCCATCGACCGCGTCCCCATGCGCGGCCAGCTGGACCGCACCATCCCGGCCGGGGTGCGCGCCGCCTATGACGAGGCGCTGCACTGCAACGGCAACGGCGCCTGCTTCAACTACGACCTGCAGGACGCCATGTGCCCGTCCTTCAAGGTCACCGGCGACCGCCGCCATTCGCCGAAAGGCCGCGCCAGCCTGTTCCGCGAATGGCTGCGCCAGCTTTCCGCCGCCGGCATCGACCCGACGCAGGAGGCCGCCCGCCTGGACCGCGGCGCCAGCCTGCGCGACTGGCCGGCCCGCCTGCGCGCCACCCTGGCGCTGAAGCGCGGCGAGGAAGACTTCTCGCATCAGGTCAAGGAAGCCATGGATGGCTGCCTGGCCTGCAAGTCCTGCACCGGGCAATGCCCGATCAAGGTCGACGTGCCGAGCTTCCGGGCCAAGTTCCTGGAGCTCTATCACGGCCGCTACCTACGCCCGCTGAAGGACCACCTGCTTGGCCAGATGGAGCGCGCGCTGCCCTTCGCCGCCCGCATGCCCGCCTTGGCCAACTTCGCCCTTGGCAGCCCGCTGGGGAAGGCGATCGGCAAGAAGCTGGGACTGGTGGACGCCCCGCTGCTGACCGGCATCGACCTGCTGCGCCAGGCCGCCCGCCGCGGCGTCCTGCTGGCCTCCCGCGAGGCCCTCGCCGCCATCCCCGCCGCCGAGCGCGAGCGCCACGTCGTCATCGTCCAGGACGCCTTCACCAGCCATTTCGAGACCGGGCTGGTGCTCGACCTGGCCGAGGCCCTGAGCCGCCTGGGCTTCACCCCCTGGCTGGCGCCCTTCCGCCCCAACGGCAAGCCGCTGCATGTCCACGGCTTCCTCGGCGCTTTCCGCCGCCAGGCCGGCGCCAACGCCGCCATGCTGCGCGAGCTGGCGGCCACCGGCATCGGGTTGATCGGCCTCGACCCCTCGATGACGCTGGCCTATCGCAGCAGCGACTATGCCGGCCTCGACGCGCCCGAGGTGCTGCTGCCGCAGGAATGGCTGGCCCGCCGCCTGGCCCTGCTGCCCCAGCTGCCCCCCGGCGAAGGTTTTTCCCTGCTGCCCCACTGCACCGAGCGGACCAACGCCACGGCGTCGCTGAAGGACTGGCAGGCCGTCTTCATGCGCCTGGGCACGCCGCTCACCATCCTGGCCTCCGGCTGCTGCGGCATGGCCGGCACCTACGGCCATGAGGCCGACCACCAGGAAACCTCCGCCCAGCTCTACGCCCTCAGCTGGCAGAAGCACGTGGCCAAGCACGGCGACCGCCTGCTGGCCTCCGGCTATTCCTGCCGCAGCCAGGTGAAGCGGCTGGACAAGCAGCTTCTGCAGCACCCGATCCAGGCGCTGCTGGCGCGCCTCCAGCAGGCGCCGGGCGAACAGCTGCCGAAGGCAGCGTAAGAGCCGGGGGGGAGAATGAATTCTTCCCCCCGGAACCCCCCATCATCTTTTTCTGCAAGGCTGCCGCAGTCTCCCGAATAGGCGGGACGCGGCAGGAAAAACCCAATGAGCGATGAATACATCTACGACGAAGCCACCGGCGAATGGCGCCCCGCCAGCGAGGTCGCCGCCGCGGCCGAAGCCGCGAAGCCTCAGGCCAGGGACGCCTCGGGCAACCTGCTCGCCGACGGCGACGCCGTCACCCTGATCAAGGACCTCAAGGTCAAGGGCACCAGCCAGACCGTGAAGCAGGGCACCGTCATCCGCTCCATCCGCCTGACCGACGACCCGGAGCTGATCGACTGCCGCCACGACACCATCAAGGGCCTGGTCCTGCGCACCGAATTCGTGCGGAAGAAGTAGCTCAGGCCTCCAGGAAGGCCCGCACCAGCCGGGCCCGCGCGCTGCTCCGCTGCCACAGCACGCCGATGCGCCGCGGCGGGCAGGGCCGGGGCAGGGCGATCCGCGCCAGCTTCAGCCCCGCCGGCCAGGGCGGCGCCCAATCCGGCACCAGCGCCACCCCCAGCCCCCGGTCGACCATCACCGCGATCGCATCCAGCGCGTCCAGCTCATAGCGCTCCCGCGGCCGGATCCGCGCCTCGCGCAGATAGCGGTCGGCGATCCGCCCGCCCCATTGGTCGCGGTCGTATCGGATGAAGGGCTGCGTCGCCAGCAGCCCATGCGGCTCGGCGCCCGCCATCGCCTCCGGCGCCAGCAGCACCAGCGGTTCTTCTCGTAAAAGGTGCCAGGCGCAGCTCTTGGGGGGAGAAAAATCGGGCTGCACGATCAGCGCCGCATCCAGCTCCCCCACCAGCACGCGGCGATACAGCTCGGCCGAGATGCCGGGCGAGATATGCGCCTCCATCCCCGGATAGCGTGCCGCCATCCGCGCCAGCAGCCCCGGCAGCAACCCGGTCAGCCCGGTGGCGATGGCGCCCAGCCGCAGCTCGCCCGCCAGCCCCTCGCCGGTGGCGGAATCCCGCAGGTCCCGCACCTCGCGCAGCAGCGCGCGCGACCGATCGAGGATCGCGAGGCCAGCCTCAGAGGGTGCGACCGCCCGCCCGGCGCGCAGCAGCAGCCGCGCCCCCAGCTCCTCCTCCAGCGCGCGGATCCGCTGGGCCAGGGCGGCGGGGGTGAGGTTGAGGCGGCGGGCGGCGGCGGCGATCGAGCCCTCCTCGACCACGGTGACGAAGCTGTCCAGGAATCGCGTGTCCATCGTAAAGGAAAACTATCTTCCGAAAGCAGGAAAGGAAGGGTTTTCTGATGGGGACGCAGCCCGCACACTGCGCCCCATCGCGGCCATCGGCCGCCTCAGGACGGACAGGGCAGAAACATGGATCTCGGATTGAAGGGGAAGGTCGCCCTGGTGCTGGGCGCCGGCGGCGGCCTGGGCAGCGCCATCGCGGCCAGCCTGGCGGCCGAAGGCGCCAGGCTGGCGCTCGCCGATGTCAGCGCCGACAGCCTGGCCCGCACCGAAGCCGCGGCGAAGGCCGCCGGCGCCGAGGCCATCAGCCTGGTCTGGGACCTGGCCGACCTCGCCGGCGTCGAGACCAGCGTCGCCCGCATCGAGGCCGAGCTCGGCCCGGTCGCCATCCTGGTCAACAACACCGGCGGCCCGCCGCCGACCCCGGTCTCCGGCCAGGACCCGGCCGTCTGGGCCAAGCACTTCAACGCCATGGTGCTGTCGGTCATCGCCCTGACCGACCGCGTCCTGCCGGGCATGAAGCAGGCCGGCTGGGGTCGGATCATCACCAGCACCTCCTCCGGCGTGGTGGCGCCGATCCCCAATCTCGGCCTGTCCAACGCGCTGCGCTCGACCCTGCTCGGCTGGTCGAAGACCCTGGCGCGCGAGGTCGGCGGCCACGGCATCACCGCCAACATCATCCTGCCCGGCCGCGTCGCCACCGACCGCATCAAGTTCCTCGACGAGCAGAAGGCCAAGCGCGAAGGCCGCCCCGTCGAGCAGGTCTCGGCCGAGAGCACCGCCACCATCCCCGCCGGCCGCTACGGCCGCCCCGAGGAATACGGCGACACCGTCGCCTTCCTGGCCTCGACCCGCGCCTCCTACATCAACGGCTCGGTCATCCGCGTGGATGGCGGGCTGATCGCCAGCATCTAAGGGTTAAAAAGCATGTCCGTCGAAGTCGCTCCGCTCGACCAGAAGATCATCGACACCCTTTCCGGCATCTCCACCGCCACCCTGACCACGGTGCTGCTGAAGAAGGGCCTGCGCAACGTCTGGATGCGCGGGACGAAGCCGCTGAAGCCGGGCCAGCCGCGCCTGGTCGGCCGCGCCTTCACCCTGCGCTTCGTCCCCGCCCGCGAGGACCTGGCGACGCCCGCCAGCTGGTCCAACCCGATCTCCACCCGCAGCGCCATCGAGGCGATGCCGGAGGGCGTCATCGTCGTCGCCGACGCCATGGGCAGCACCGATGCCGGCATCTTCGGCGACATCCTCTGCGCCCGCATGGCGAAGAAGAACGTCGCTGGCCTGGTCACCGACGGCGTGGTGCGCGATGGCGCCGGCGTCATCGGCACCGGCCTGCCGGTCTGGTGCCAGGGCAATGCCGCGCCGCCGTCGGTGGCCGCGCTGACCTTCATCAACTGGCAGGAGCCGGTCGGCTGCGGCGGCGTCGCCGTCTTCCCGAACGACGTCGTGGTGGTCGATGACGACGGCGCCGTGCTGATCCCGCAGGCGATCCTGGAGGAGATCACGGCGCTGGCCGCCGAGCAGGAAGCCCAGGAAAGCTGGATCATGGGCGAAGTCGAAAAGGGTGCGTCGCTGCCCGGCCTGTATCCGCCCAACGCGGAGAACAAGGCCCGCTACGAGGCTTCTCGTAAGAAGTAATGTCTGTCCGCTCCGCCCGGCGCTGCCGGGCGGAGCGGCGCGAATGGGGCAGGGGGCCATTTCCCCTGCGCTGAAAGAACACCTGGAAGCAGGCACGGCTCCCGCCGATGAGGGGCTGGCCCGCTGCCGGGACCGGGAAAAGGAAAACCGTTCATGACTGTCACCCGCCGCAGCCTGGCTGCGCTGGGCGCCGCGAGCCTGCTCGCGCCGCGCATCGCCTCCGCCGCCGCCTGGCCGGCCGAGCGCCCCATCGTCTGCTACGTGCCCTTCCCGCCGGGCGGTGGCGTCGACCAGATGGCGCGCGTCTTCCTGCCGCATGTGCAGCGGCATCTGCCCGGCGCCACCTTCATCGTCGAGAACCGTCCCGGCGCCGGCAGCCAGATCGGCATGGAGGCGACCTTCAACGCCAAGCCGGACGGCTATGTCATCGGCGCGGTCACCTCGCCGGCGATGATGACCATTCCCTATGAGCGCCAGGTGCGCTACCGCGTCGCCGACTTCTCCTACCTCGCCAATGTCGTCGACGATCCGGGCGGGCTCTGGGTCAAGGCGGACTCGCCGATCAAGGACCTGAACGACCTGATCGCGCGCGCCAAGAAGGACCGCGGCGCGCTCAGCTTCGGCACCACCGGCATCGGCTCCGACGACCATCTGGTGATGCTGGAGCTGGAGCAGGCGCTGCCCGGCGTCGAGTTCAGCCACGTGCCCTTCAATGGCGCCGCCCCGCTGCAGACGGCTGTGCTGGGCGGCCATATCGATGTCGGCTGCTTCAATGTCAGCGAGGGCAATCCGGGCTTCCGCGACGGCCGCTTCCGCTGCCTGGCCCAGGCCGGCGCGGCACGCGACCCGGCGCTGCCGGAGATCGCGACCCTGACCGAGCAGGGGGTGAAGGTGGTGGCCGGCGCCCAGCGCGGGTTGGTGGCGCCCCCGGGCCTGCCGCCCGAGGTTTCGTCTCGCCTGGCCGACGCCTGCGGCAAGGCGCTGGCCGATCCGGCGTTCCTGGCCGATGCGCAGCGCCTGGCGCTGCCGGTCAAGGGCGCGGTGGGCGAGGATTATCGTCGGCAGGTGCTGAGCCTGGCCAACCGGCTGCAGGAGATGTGGTCCCGCAAGCCCTGGAAGGATCAGTAACCTTCCGGGATGGGGCAGCGGCGACGCCGCTGCCCCATGCGGGTCTCAGACGGCCTTGCGCAGGTTCGGCGAGGCCTTGAAGCGCACCGTCTTGCCGGCCTTGATCTTCACCGCCTCGCCGGTGCGCGGATTCATGCCCTTGCGCGCCTTGGTCTTGCGCACCGTGAAGGTGCCGAAGCTCGGCAGGGTGAAGCCGCCCGACTTCTTCATTTCCTTGACGATGGCAGCGATCAGGTCGCCGGCCGCGCGGTTGGCGGCAACGCCCGTGCAGCCCGTGGAATCCTGCAGGACCTGGGAGATGAAGGCTTTGGACATGCTGGTTGTGACTTTCGTTCTGTCTGGCGTGTGTCTGGCGAGTTGATTGATGTTTTTTTGTCGGAAGACGGCAAGTAACGGTTGCGGTGCTTAGCAACCCTTTGCGCGCATTTCTAGGACCAGACTGCAACTTCGGCGAGGCGGAAGCCGAAGTTTACGCGGCAGGCCGGCGACCAGAGGCCGCCGGCCCGGACAGAAAGTCAGATCGCCTGGGCCAGCGGGCTGGCTGCCTTCCAGGCCCGCATCCGCTGCAGCGCCTCCTCCAGCACCGCCTCCCGCTTGCAGAAGGCGAAGCGGACGAAGTGCTTCGGCGCGTCGGCCCCGGCATAGAAGGCGGAGACCGGGATGGCGGTGACCTTGGCGGTCTCCGTCAGGTGGCGGCAGAAGGCGATGTCGTCGCCGGCGAAGCCCAGCGGCGTGAAGTCGCAGGTGATGAAGTAGCTGCCCTGGGTCGGCAGCACGCCGAAGCCGAGCTCGACCAGCCCGGCCGCCAGCAGGTCGCGCCGCGCCTGCAGCTCGGTCGACAGGCTTTCGAAGTAGGCATCGTCCTTGGCCAGGCCCACCGCCACCGCGCGCTGCAGGTTCGGCGCGGTGGTGAAGGTCAGCATCTGGTGCGCCTTGGCGACATTGGCCGCCAGGCTGCGGTCGGCGGTGATGTAGCCGACCTTCCAGCCGGTCAGGCTGAAGGTCTTGCCGGCCGAGCCGATGCGCATGCAGCGCTCCCGCATGCCCGGCAGCGTCATCAGCGGGATGTGCTTCCAGCCATCGAAGGTCAGGTGCTCATAGACCTCGTCGCAGACGGCATAGGCGTCGTGCCGCTGGCAGAGCTCGGCGACATAGGCCAGCTCGGCGGCGGTGAAGACCTTGCCGGCCGGGTTCATCGGCGAGTTCAGCAGGATGGCCTTGGTCTTCGGCCCGAAGGCGGCGGCGAGCTCCGCCCGCGGCAGCTCCCATTTCGGCGGGCTGAGGCGCACCACCCGCGGCACCGCGCCCAGCAGCTTCACCACCGGCAGGTAGGTGTCGTAGAGCGGCTCGAGCAGCACCACCTCGTCGCCCGGGTTGATCACCGCCATCAGCGAGGCGGCCAGCGCCTCGGTCGCGCCGGAGGTCACCACCACCTCCGCGTTGGGGTCGATCTCCAGCCCGTAGAAGCGCCGATTCGCCGCCGCCACCGCCTGGCGCAGCTCGGGCAGGCCGGTCAGTGGCGGATACTGGTTGCGGTTGTCGAGCAGCGCCTCGGCGGCGGCGCGCACCACATCCTCGGGCCCCTCGTAGTCGGGGAAGCCCTGGCCGAGATTGATCGCGCCGTGCTGCACGGCCAGCGCCGACATCACGGTGAAGACGGTGGTCCCGGTGGCGGAGAGCAGGTCGTTCTGCGGCTTCATGGGCGGATGTCTGTCCAGCACGGCCCCGACGCGGGGAGCGCAGGGGAACAAGGCGGCCCGCTGCTTCAGGGGCACCGCCCCCCGCCCCGGCCCCGGGCGCGGGAGGATAATGCTGGCGCGGCGCAGGGGACGCAACCTTGCTGCGTGCATGCCTGCCACTTCTGCAGGCAGCCTGCCTCAACTCCGGGCGAAGCAGGGCCTGGAGGGGCTTGCAGGGGGTGGAAAAAGCCGCTGCCCGGCATTGCCGGGCAAGGCCATGGCATGCAACACACCACTCAAGCCGCGCCGGGCCGGACACCAGCCTCCGGACAGCGCGGAAGACCCGGGAGGAAGGAAGGACGGTGCCAGCCTTTCCGGGCTGTGCCGTGGACGGAGCCGATGAAAAAGATCGAGGCGATCATCAAGCCCTTCAAGCTCGACGAGGTGAAGGACGCGCTGCACGAGATCGGGCTGCAGGGCCTGACCGTGGTGGAGGCGAAGGGGTTCGGCCGCCAGAAGGGGCATACCGAGCTGTATCGCGGCGCCGAATACGTCGTCGACTTCCTGCCGAAGGTGAAGATCGAGGTGGTCTGCTCCGACGACCTGGCCGAGCGCGCCATCGAGGCCATCCAGGCCGCGGCCCGCACCGGCCGCATCGGCGACGGCAAGATTTTCGTCTCCGACGTGCAGGAAGTCATCCGCATCCGCACCGGCGAGCGCGGCGAGGACGCGGTCTGACCGCGCGCGCGCCAGGCGGCGGCCGCCCTGGGCTCGGGGGAGCCTGAGGCGCGGCCATCGCGGCGCGACAGCTTTCCGGCCGCCCCGGCGCCCCGCGCCAGGCCGGCCGGCCAGTGTCGAGGCAGGACAGCGCCGATCGCGGCCGCTGCTGCCCCGCGGCCGGGAACACCCCGCGCCGCGTGACTACCGAGAGTGTCTTAGGGAACAGGACCACACACGATGGCGAAGAAGCCCGCAGCTGCCGTAGCGCCCAGCGCTGTCTCCAAGGTCATGGACATGATCAAGGAGAACAGCGTCGAGTACGTGGACTTCCGGTTCACGGACCCGAAGGGCAAGTGGCATCACACCGCCCAGCACGTCTCCACCATGGAAGAGGAGATGTTCACGGACGGGATCATGTTCGACGGCTCCTCGATCGCCGGCTGGAAGGCGATCAACGAGTCTGACATGATCCTGATGCCGGACGCCGCCTCGGCCTGCATGGATCCGTTCTCGGCCAAGCCGCAGCTGATCCTGTTCTGCGACATCATCGAGCCCTCGACCGGCCAGTCCTATTCGCGTGACCCGCGCTCGACGGCGAAGAAGGCCGAGGCCTACCTGGCCTCGACCGGCATCGGCGACACGGCCTTCTTCGGCCCGGAAGCCGAGTTCTTCATCTTCGACAACGTCAAGTTCGGCACCGGCGGCAACTTCGGCCACTACTCCCTCGACAGCATCGAGGGCCCGGGTGCCAGCATGAAGGACTACCCGGAAGGCAACATGGGCCATCGCCCGGTGGTCAAGGGTGGCTACTTCCCGGTGAACCCGGTCGACAGCGAGGTCGACCTGCGCGCCGAGATGCTGTCGACCATGATCGAGATGGGCGTCGCCGGCGAGAAGCACCACCACGAGGTGGCGCAGTCGCAGCATGAGCTGGGCACCAAGTTCGGCCCGCTGGTGCAGCAGGCCGATCACATGCAGATCTACAAGTATGTGATCCACAACGTCGCCCACAGCTACGGCAAGTCGGCCACCTTCATGCCGAAGCCGATCTACGGCGACAACGGCTCGGGCATGCATGTGCACCAGTCGATCTGGAAGGCCGGCAAGCCGATCTTCGCGGGCAATGGCTATGCCGACCTGTCCGACTACGCGCTGTGGTACATCGGCGGCATCATCAAGCATGCCAAGGCGCTGAACGCCTTCACCAACCCGTCGACCAACTCCTACAAGCGCCTGATCCCGGGCTTCGAGGCCCCCGTGCTGCTGGCCTACTCGGCCCGCAACCGCTCGGCCTCCTGCCGCATCCCCTATGCGACCAACCCGAAGGCCAAGCGCGTCGAGGTCCGCTTCCCGGATCCGACCGCCAACCCCTACCTGGCCTTCGCCGCCATGCTGATGGCCGGCCTCGACGGCATCAAGAACAAGATCCATCCGGGCGACGCCATGGACAAGGATCTGTACGACCTGCCGCCGGAAGAGCTGAAGGGCATCCCGACGGTCTGCGGCTCGCTGCGCGAAGCCCTCGAGGCGCTGGCCGCCGACCACGAGTTCCTGCTGGCCGGCGACGTCTTCTCGAAGGACCAGATCGAGAGCTACATCGATCTGAAGTGGCAGGATGTGTACAAGTTCGAGCACACCCCGCACCCGGTCGAGTTCGAGATGTACTACTCGGTCTGATCGTTCCACGATCAGCGCCGGAAGCCGGGGGAGAGCAATCTCCCCCGGTTTTTTGTGCCTTGATGGCGGGAAGAGAAGGCAGGGCAGGTCGGGGGAATGAATTCCCCCGAACCCCCATCTTCTTTCTGATGACCGGCCTTGGCCGGACTTGCGCTTCAACGGCACTCACATCAGGGCGTCATGGCGGGACGCCGCGTGCATAAAAAAACAGCACGACCGCAAAGGTCGTGCTGTGAACCGGCCGTTTCACGTCCCGTTGCCACGTGGACATGGCAATCTGACAGAAAGAAGAAGGGGTCCAGGGGAATTCATTCCCCTGGCCTGCCCCTGTCTTCTCTTTCCCTGTCTAACCTCTACGCCTCCGCCAGATGCTTCGCCCCATGCTTCAGGGAGTAATCGCTGATGCGGATGCCGAGCCCCGGCATGTCCGGCACCACCACTTCGCCGTTGGCCTGCGGGATGCGCTCCTCGAGGACGTCCTCGGTCAGCACGTGGTGCGGCATGTAGAACTCGCAGCCCAGCGAGATGCCGGGCGTCGCCGCGATCAGCTGGGTGCCGGCGGCGAGCGCGATGCCGCCTTCCCACAGCGTGCCGCCATAGCCGGGCAGGCCGGCCGTGTCGGCGATGGCCATCAGCGCCTGCGCCTTCAGCATCCCGCCCACCTTCATCAGCTTCACGCTGATGGCGTCGGCGGCCTGGCGGCGGATGATCTCCATCAGGTCGGTGGCGTCGAAGCAGCTTTCATCGGCCAGCACCGGCGTGTCGAGGGCCGCGCTGAAGCCGGCCATGGCGTCGAGGTGACGGCGCGGCACCGGCTGCTCGATGAAGGTCGGGCGGAAGCGGTCGACGTCGCGCAGCACGGTCATGGCGCGGAACGGCTCCAGCGCCTGGTTGTAGTCGAGGCGCAGGTCGATGCGGTCGCCGAAGGCGTCGCGCATCGCTTCCAGATGCGCCATGTCCTCGGCATGCGGCTTCACGCCGGTCTTCACCTTGAACAGGCGGTGGCCCTCGGCGACCATCGCGTGCATCCGCGCCAGGTCGGCGTCGAAATCGGGATCGGCGATGGAGAAGGAGAGGGGGATGGTGTCGCGCACGCGGCCGCCCAGAAGCTCCGACACGCCGAGCCCGGTCTGCCAGCCGAGGATGTCCAGCATCGCCATCTCGACGGCGACCTTGGCTTCCGGATGGCCGGTCAGGGCGCGGTCCATCTTCGCCATCAGGCTGCGCAGCCGGCGCACCGGCGCGCCCATGACGATCGGGCGCAGATAGAGGTCGAGGCCCAGGAAGGCGGCTTCCGGCGTCCCGGTGAAGACCTCCCACGGCGCAGCCTCGCCCCAGCCGACGGTGCCGTCGCTGGCGGTCAGCTGCAGCAGCACGCGACGCACGCTGCCCTTGACCGAGCCAACGCCCTGGGCGCGGGCCATCTTGATCGGGCTTTCGACCAGGAAGACACGCATGCGCTCGATGGTGGGACCGGCATTCATGGGCGATCAGGCCTCGCGCTGGCGGTGGAAATGGGAGAGGAAGGCCTGCGTCGCGGCCTCCCGCGGGGAGTCGATCACCTGGCGGGCGGGGCCGTCCTCCAGGATGACGCCGTCGCGCAGGAAGACGACGCGGTCGGCGACCTCGCGGGCGAAGGCGATCTCGTGGGTGACAATGACCATGGTCATGCCCTCGGCCGCCAGCGCCTGCATGACGCCCAGCACCTCGCCGACCAGCTCGGGGTCGAGGGCGCTGGTCGCCTCGTCGAACAGCATCACCGCCGGTTCCATCGCCAGCGCACGCGCGATGGCGACGCGCTGCTTCTGGCCGCCGGACAGGCGCGACGGATACTGCTCGGCCTTGTCGGACAGGCCGACCTTGGCCAGCAGGCTGCGCGCCAGGGTCTCGGCCGCCGGGCGGGCCATGCGGCGGACGGTCAGCGGGCCTTCCATGACATTGGCCAGGACGGTCATGTGCGGGAACAGGTTGAACTGCTGGAAGACCATGCCGGTGGCGGCACGGAACTTTGCGAGCGCCTGGGTGCCCGGCAGCCTGGCGCTGCTGCCGAAGGCGAAGCTGAGCTCGCCGACCCGCACGCGGCCGCCATCGGGCACCACCAGCAGGTTCAGGCAGCGCAGCAGCGTCGACTTGCCGGAGCCCGAGGGGCCGATCAGCGCCACCACCTCGCCGCGCGCGACCTTCAGGTCGACGCTGCGCAGCACGGTGTTCTCGCCGAAGGTCTTGCTGAGGGCTGCGACCTCGATCATGGGCTGTTCGCTCATCGCCATTCCCCTCAGTCGGCCCGCGCCAGGCGGCGCTCCAGACGGTTGACCAGCAGCGTCAGCGGGAACAGCACGACGAAGTAGATCACGGCGACCACGGTGTAGATCTCGAGCGGGCGGTAGCTGTCATGCGCCGCCGCCTGGCCCTGGTAGAGCAGGTCGGGCACGGCGAGCACCGAGACCAGCGAGGTGTTCTTCAGCTGGATGATCGACTGGTTCATCAGCGGCGGCACCATGCGCTTCAGCGCCTGGGGCAGCACGATGCGCCGCATCGACTGGGCCGGCGTCATGCCCAGCGCCAGCGCCGCCTCGCTCTGGCCGGTCTCGATCGAGGCGATGCCGCCGCGCACGATCTCCGAATAGAAGGCGCCGCCGTAGAGCGAGAGCGCCAGGATGCCGGCGGTCGTCGCCGTCATCTCGATGCCCGCCAGCATCGGCAGGGCGTAGTAGAACCAGACCAGCTGCACCAGCACGGGCGTGCAGCGGAACACCTCGACATAGCCCTGGGACAGCCAGCGGAGCGGCGCGAAGGAAGAAAGCCGCGCCAGGCCCGAGACCAGCCCCGCCAGCAGCCCGAGCACCACGATCGCCAAGGTGAAGGCCAGCGTCACGCCGAGCCCGTTCACGAAGAGCCAGCGGTAGCTCCAGACGACGGCGAAATCCCATTGGTACATACGTCGATCCCGTAAAGGCGCGCCGCCGGGACGGAGGTCCCCGGCGGCGCGTGGCAGTCAGTCCGTCAGGCGAAGGTCAGAGCGTCACGCCGGGCGGGAAATCGGCCTCGGAGATGCCGACCAGCTCCATGTTGGTGACGATGGCGCTGCGCACCGCGCCCAGGCCCTTGTTGAACTCGATCCAGGTGTTGACGTAGTCGCGCCAGGTCTTGTCGGCCTCGCGGCGGAAGCCGGCATTCGACGTCGTGGCGAAGATCGGCGTCGGCACGGCGACGCCGCCCAGCGACGGGATCTTCTTCGCCGCCGCCATGGCGAGGATCAGCACCAGGCACTGCGCGTCGGCGCGGCCGGACTGCACCGCCATGGTGGCCTCGTCGGCGCTCTTGAAGCGGGAGACAGTGGCCTTGGGCAGCAGCCGCGTCACCACCTGGTCCTGCGAGGAGCCGGTGTCGACGGCGATCTTCACCTCGGGCCTGTTCAGCTCGTCCCAGGTCTTGGGCTGGAAGCCGCGCTTGACCAGGAAGGAGAAGGCGTTGCTGAAGCAGGGGACGGAGAAGTCCACCACCAGCGCCCGCTTCGGCGTCGGGTTCAGGCCGAAGAAGATGTCGATCTTGTTCGACTGCAGGTCGAGGACCGCGTTGCCCCAGGTGGTCTCGGTCAGCTCGAGCTCGCACTCCAGCTCCTCGGCCAGCATCTTCAGCAGGTCGATGTAGAAGCCGCGCCACTGACCGCTGGCCAAGTCCTTGTGGTAGTAAGGGGCGCCGCCCGGCACCGCGGCGCTGCGCAGCTTCTTGGTGCGGCGGATGCGCTCGAAGGTCGATTCGCCCGGCGCGCCCTGCGCCACGGCGGGCGCCGCGGAAGCCGCGGCCATCGCCACGGCCAGGCCGGCCGCGCTGCCCATCATGCGACGTGAAACCATGGTCAGTCTCCATGTTGCGGCAGCCCGGCCCGGATTCCCGGTGCGCGAGCCTGCCGATTGCCCAAAAGCATCCCCGTGGCGGCGGCTTTGCCAACACTCTTAGCGGGATGATGCAGTGGTGGGGAGGGAGACTGAGAGGCTTAAGAAAAAGAAAGGCTGGAGAAAAAGAAAGGCCGGGGGAAGGAATTCCCCCGGACCCCCATCTTTTTTCTGTCAGTCGGCGTCCGCGAAAAACGCCTAGTTGGCTTCGGCCAGCTCCAGCAGCGCGCGGCCATCGCGGCGCGCGCGCGCCACCTGGGTGCGGCCGCAATCGGGCGAGCCCAGCACGTCGGAGGCAGGGTTGACCACCTGCAGCTTGGCATCGACCCGGCAGACCAGCTTCATCGAGGCCGCCCCGCCACCATTCCAGCGCCGCAGCGCGTCGGTCCAGTTGCCGGTGGTCTCGTAATGCATCCGCAGGTACCGCGCGGCCCAATCGGCCGAACGCTCCGGATCCAGCGGCCAGTCGCTGCCGTTGCGGGCATGCACCCGGGCATTGACCTGGACGCAGCCCGCCATCACCGAGGCCCGCGCCGGCGCGCGCACCAGCAGGGCCCGCGCTTCCGACCGGCTGTCGGGATAATAGGCCCGGCCACCGATGCTCAGCGCATGCGCGTGAAGGCCGGATTCCGCCAGAGCGACGGAGACCAGCAGCCCCTCGGGCAGGTCGTATTTCACTTCAGCCGCACGCACCGCCTCGAGGCATGCATTGCGGGGACCGGCCTCGGCCGGCTTGCTGAAAGCGACGGGAGCAGCGAGCAAGGCGGCTCCCAGAAAGAACATCCCCAACCACCTTCTTGGTGGTGCCTTGCGGGGTCGCGTGGTGCCTCTCTGGCGAGGCGTGAAGGCGCTCCGTGCCGAATGGACCGGGAACGCCGCGGAGCGTGGATGGTGCGGGGGCACCTTCCGGCGGATCGCGGACGTCATGCAACTGTCGCTACCACAGGCGGTTCCCGCTCCAAAGGAAAAACTTGCCGCGAGAAAACATCGATCACCTCATCAAGATATCAGCATGTCTTGATGCAACTTCCTGCCAGGACGGCAAAAATGGCAGCGATTTCGCCGTTCACGCGATTTCCCGCACCAGCTTCGCGCGCAGGGCGCGGGAAAAGTCGGCGCGGCCATCGGCGCTCAGCACGAAGGCGCCGGGACCGCCGATCACCTCGGCGCGGTAGCTCTCCACCAGCCCCGGGCGGCTGCGCAGGATGGCCAGGGCGTTGACGGTGATCCCGGCCGCCACCGCCACGTCGCGGGCCAGCGGCGCGCGCCGGTATCCGCGCATGTCCGGCCCGTCGCCGGAGACGTCGATCACCTGCCGCGTCGCCTCGAAGGGGCAGGCCTCCAGCAGGGCGCGGGCATGGTCGATGGCGTCGCCGATGGCGTTCCAGCTCTGCGCCGAGCGCGGCGCGTCGCGGAACCGCGCGGCCAGCGCCGCGGCGTCGGCGGCATCCCCCACCGCCTGCCAGCCGACCACGGTCGCGGCGGCGCCCGGCGCGCCCCATTCGACCATGGCCAGGGCGACGCGTCCCAGCGGCCCGCCGCGGATGGCGGCCAGCACGGCGGGATGGGTGACGGCCTCGGCGCAGCCTTCGCGCTGCAGGCGGAACTCGTCCTCGCCGATGCTGCCGGAGGCATCAACCGCCAGCACCAGAGCGACATCGACGGCGGGCTCGGCGGCCTGGACGGCGGCGGCCGAGAACAGGCCAGGCACGGCGAGCAGATGGCGGCGGCGCATCGCTTCGGTCTCCGGCTGAACGGGAGAGACCGTCCAACGCTGCGGCGCGGCAGGTCAAGCGCAAGCCGCCATCGCCGCCGCGGCAGGCAGGCTTGCCGCCGGCTTGGGCAAACCGCGGCCGCTGCGGCGCCAGGACCGGCCGCGACGTGTCGATGGCGGCTTGCGCGAAGCCGGCCCGGCTTGCTCAATGGCGGCCAGGGCGCCGCCGCGCCTGACCCCTGATGAGGACGCCGGAACCACGTGGCCGATCGCCCTGCCGCTGCCTTCGACGAGATGAACGCCGAAGGCGTCATCCGCCCGCCCTATGCCGAGATGGCGCGCTTCCTCGACGCCACCGGGCAGGAGGCCCTCGACCAGAAGCGGCGGGAGGCCGAGGTGCTGTTCCGTCGCATCGGCGTGACCTTCGCCGTCTATACCGAGGGCGGCGACCCGGAGCGGCTGATCCCCTTCGACGTCATCCCGCGCATCCTGTCGCGCGCCGAATGGGACCGGCTGGGCCAGGGGCTGGAGCAGCGGGTGCGCGCGCTGAACGCCTTCCTGGCCGATGTCTATGGCCCGAAGGAGATCATCAAGGCCGGCCGCATCCCGGCCGAGCTGGTGCTGGAGAACGAGGGCTACCTGAAGCAGATGGAGGGCTTCACCCCGCCGGGCGGCGTCTACACCGTGATCAGCGGCATCGACCTGGTGCGCACCGGCGCGGACGAGTTCTACGTGCTCGAGGACAATTGCCGCACGCCGTCCGGCGTCAGCTACATGCTGGAAAATCGCGAGGCGATGCTGCGGCTCTTCCCGGAGCTTTTCACCCGGCACCGCATCGCGCCCGTCAGCCATTATCCGGAAGAGCTGCTGGAGACGCTGAAGAGCATCGCGCCCGCCGGCGCCGGCGCCGAGCCCAAGGTCGTCGTGCTGACCCCGGGCCCCTACAACAGCGCCTATTACGAGCATTCCTTCCTGGCCGACGAGATGGGCGTCGAGCTGGTAGAGGGCGCCGACCTTTTCGTGCGCGACCTCCAGGTCTTCATGCGCACCACGGCCGGGCCGCAGAAGGTCGACGTCATCTACCGCCGCATCGACGACGACTATCTCGACCCCGAGGCCTTCCGCGCCGACAGCGCGCTCGGCGTGCCCGGGCTGATGGCGGCCTACAAGGCGGGCAACGTCGCCCTGGCCAATGCCCCCGGCGCCGGCATCGCCGACGACAAGGCGGTCTACCCTTACGTCCCCGAGATGGTGCGCTTCTATCTCGGCGAGGAGCCGATCCTCTCCAACGTGCCGACCTTCATGTGCGAGCGCGAGGCCGACCGCGAGCATGTCCTGGCCAACCTGGACAAGCTGGTGGTGAAGCTGGCGCGCGGCTCCGGCGGCTATGGCATGCTGGTCGGGCCGCATGCGACCGAGGAGCAGCGCGCCGACTTCGCCGCCCGCATCCGCGCCAGGCCGGGCGACTACATCGCGCAGCCGACGCTCGCCCTGTCGACCGTGCCGACGCTCTGCGAGGAGGGCTTCGCGCCGCGCCATGTCGACCTGCGGCCCTTCGTGCTGTTCGGCAGGACGGTGCGCATGGTGCCGGGCGGGCTGACCCGCGTCGCGCTGCGCGACGGCTCGCTGGTGGTCAATTCCAGCCAGGGCGGCGGCACCAAGGACACCTGGGTCGTTGAGGATTTCTTTGCGCAGCAGAGCCAGACTCTGGGCGGCATGACGCAGACCCAGACCCTGACGACGATTCCTCCCGCGGCCACGTCCGGAGAAGACTGAAAAAATGCTGTCCAGGACGGCGGATTGCCTCTTCTGGCTGGGGCGCTATTCGGAGCGTGCCGGCAATGTGGCGCGCGGGCTCGCGGCCACGCTGCGCATGGCGCTGCTCGCCAACCCGCTGAGCGCGGCCGATGACGAATGGCGCGCCCTGCTGATCGCCACCGGCTGCGAGCCCGGCTTCCGCGAGCGCCATGCGGGGCTGACCCAGGATGCCGCGGTGCAGTGGCTGACGCTCGACTCCGGGAATCCGGGCGGCATCGCCGCCGGCATCGAGGCGGCGCGGCGCAACGCCCGCACCGTGCGCACCGCGCTGACCGTCGACATGTGGGAGGCGATCAACGACACCTGGATCGAGTTCCGCCGGCTCGATTCCAGCGCCATCCGCGGCGACCGGCTGCCGGGCTTCCTCGACTGGGTGCGCTCGCGGACGCTGCTGTTCAACGGCGCCGCGGCCGACACCATGCTGCGCAACGATGCCTGGCGCTTCTGCCACCTGGGCACCATCCTGGAGCGCGCCGACAACACCGCGCGCCTGCTCGACGTGCGCCACCCGGCCTTCGCCGCCGAGGCCGCCGAGGATGCCGCCAATTACGCGCAGTGGCAGGCGGTGCTGCGCTCGGTCTCAGCTTTGCGCGCCTTCCAGCATGTCTATCACGCGCGCCTGAGCCCGGCCCGCGTCGCCGAGCTGCTGCTGCTGCGGCCGGAGCTGCCGCGCTCGCTGCTGGCCTGCTACCGCCGGGTCGAGCAGACGCTGGACGCCATCGCCGAGGCCAATGGCGGCCAGCGCGGCGAATGCCACCGCCTGGCCGGGGCGCTGCATGGCCGGCTGCGCCAGGGTGATGTCGACGGCATCCTCGAGGCCGGGCTGCATGACTTCCTGACCGGCATCATCGACCAGAACATGCTGCTGGGCCAGGAGATCGGCCAGTTCTACCTGAACGGGCGGCAGCCGTGACCTATTGCGTCGGGCTCTGGCTGGAGCGGGGGCTGGTCATGCTCTCCGACACCCGCACCAATGCCGGCGTCGACAACATCTCGACCTTTTCCAAGATGTACACGGCGATCGCGCCGGGTGAGCGGATGCTCTGCATGCTGGCCGCCGGCAACCTGGCCATCACCCAGGCGGTGTGGAACCGGCTGCAGGAAGGCCTGCTGCTGGAGGGCGACCGCCACACCCTGCTGACCGTGCCCAGCATGTTCCGCGCGGCGCAGCTGGTCGGCGCCGCCATCCGCGCCGTCTACGAGATCGACGGGCCGATGCTGAAGGCCCAAGGGGTGGGCTTCGACGTCTCGGTGATGCTGGGCGGGCAGATCGCCGGCGGGCCGGTGCGGCTCTACCTGGTCTATGCCGCCGGCAATTTCATCGAGGCGACACCCGAGACCCCCTTCCTGCAGATCGGCGAGCACAAATACGGCAAGCCGATCCTCGACCGCGCCCTGCTGCACCAGACCAGCCTGGAGGATGGGGTGAAGCTGACCCTGGTCAGCATGGACAGCACGCTGCGCTCCAACCTGACCGTCGGCCTGCCGCTCGACCTGCTGGTCTACCAGGCCGGCACGCAGGAGATCCGGCTGCAGCGCCGCATCACCGAGGAAGATCCCTATTTCAAGGCGCTGCGCGACGACTGGTCGACCGCGCTGCGCGAATCCTACCGCCGGATGCCGGAGCCGGACTGGTTGCTCGGTTCTTAGAGCATGGTGGCTCGAGGTCGAATCCTCGAAAAGCGTGACAGACGCGACGGAACAGGGTCCTGAAGCCGGCCGGCTTCGCCTGTTCGAAGCCAATGGGCTCTAGTCGCACTGATAGACGCCGCGGGCGGCGCCGAAGCGGCGGGCCAGCAGCGCCTCGCGCGGCAGCATCACATGGGTGGTGCCGTCGCCGCCGATCTCGGAATTGGGCAGGCGGGTGCCGCCGTAATACTCGCCGCCCCAGCTGAAGACATGGCGGATGCGGTCGTCGCCCGGCGCGAAGCCGGGGGCGGCCTCGGGCAGCTCGGCCTCCGGATCGGACTGGATCGGGTCAGGCCAGCCGCCCAGCCGGTCGGCGAACCAGCCGACCTGGCCGTCGCCCGGGCCGGGCTCGCCCTGCAGCACCAGTTGCTGGCTCGGCTGGCGCAGCAACTGAAACAGACGTTCGTCGCGCCAGCCGCTGGCGGTCAGCCAGCGATGCGGCAGGGTCAGCGCGGCCTGGGGCTCCAGCAGCTCGGCCTGGTCCATCGACGCCCAGGGCATCGCCGGCTCCAGCGCGTCGGACAGGGCGATGATCTCGGCCGGCACCGCGCGGCGTTCCAGCGCGGCGATCGGCCCGTCATGCCAGATCAGCCGGGTCTCGTGGCCGGAGCCGTCGCCGGTCAGGTCCTCGAAGATGCTGAGCAGCCCGTGCCGCGGCAGGTCGGCATCGAAGCCCGGCAGCTCCGACAGCGCCTGCAGGTCCAGCTGGGCACGGAAGGCCAACGGGAAGGGGCGGGAGAAGCTTTCGATCAGCAGGGCGTCATGGGCGGCGCGGCGCGGCTCCCGCGCCAGGCCGCGCGAATCGAGAAAGGCGTCCAGCCTCGCCCGCTGCCGCCGCACCGAGTCTTCCCAGGCTGCCGCGTCGGGCCGCGCCAGACGGCTCGGCCAGGGGCGGCCGGGCGGCCAGTCCGGCAGGCCGCCCATCTTGCTGGCGCCGACAGGCAGGTCGTCGTCGCGCCGCTGCCGGCGCAGGAAGAGCTGCGCCGGACGGGCGGTGGCGAGCAGCTGCCCGGCCATCGCTTCCAGCCCGGCCTCGGCGATGGCAGCGCGCAGCTGCGCCTCATCGCGGAAGGCGATCATGCCGGCAAGGCCAGGGCATGGAAGCGGTCCCATTCGACCGCCGCCGTGCCGCGCATCGCCGCGGCCCGCAGCAGGATGTTCACCTCCCTTGCCGATTGCCGGTCGGGATGCGGATCGAAGCCCGGCGCGCCCAGCATGAAGCCGTGCAGCCAGAGAGGCGCGTTGCGGTAGGCGACATTCTCGCCGTCGGTGAAGGGCTGATCGCCCAGCGCACGGGACAGGGCGGCCACCGCCTCGATCCGCGGCGCCTCGAACAGCGCGACGCCGCCCAGATGGATCGGCGGCCCGTCGCAGGGCGCCATGATCTCGGCCAGCGCATCGTCCTGGAAGGTCAGCATCAGCCCGCAGCCGCGGTGCTCCTGGACCATGCCCTGCTGGACATGCGCGACCTCCGCCATGGCGGCCTTGGTGGCGGCGACGTCCTCGTCGGAGATCCAGGCGCCGAAGGGCTGCAGCAGCGCGGCGATGTCGCCCATGCCGGCGCCCAGGTCGTTCTCATAGGTGATCGGGCCGAGCTGCCCGGCCAGGGAGGCAACCTCGGCGCGGGTCATGCCGAACTGCAGCCGGCCGATGCCGGTGCGCGGCCGCACCTCCCAGCTGTCATCCATGCCTTGCATCCTCTGCTACCGCTTCCATCATCCGGGACCGGCGCCGTGAAGCGCGAATGACAAGGGCTTGTGCAGCCGAAGCCCGCGCCCAGCTGTTACCAGGCCATGGCCGCGCCGCACCCCGAGAGCTGGATCCGTGTCACCCCCCAGGGGCTCTATTGCGAGCCCGGGGATTTCTTCGTCGATCCCGCCCTGCCGGTGGCGCGGGCGGTGATCACCCATGGCCATTCCGACCATGCCCGTCCCGGCCATGACGCCGTGCTGGCGACGCCGGAGACGCTGGCCATCATGGCGGCGCGGCTGGGCGAGGGCGGCCCGCGCAGCCCGCAGCCGCTCGCCTATGGCCAGAGCGTCACGCAGAACGGGGTGCGCGTGACGCTGGTGCCGGCGGGGCATGTGCTGGGCTCGGCGCAGGTGGTGCTCGACTGGCAGGGCAGCCGTCTGGTCGTCTCCGGCGACTACAAGCGCGAGGCCGATCCGACCTGCGCCCCCTTCGAGCCGGTGTCCTGCGACGTCTTCGTCACCGAGGCGACCTTCGCCCTGCCGGTGTTCCGCCACCCGCCGGCCAGCGGCGAGGTGCGGCGCCTGCTCGACAGTGTGTCCCTGTTCCCCGATCGCGCCCATCTGGTCGGCTGCTACGCGCTGGGCAAGTGCCAGCGGCTCATCGCGCTGCTGCGCCAGGCCGGCTGGGACCGGCCGATCCACCTGCACGGCGCCCAGGCCAGCATGTGCGAGCTCTATGGCCGCTTCGGCATCGCGCTGGGCGAGCTGCGCCCGGTGCCGCGGCCGCAGAAGCGCGGCGAGACGGTGCTGCCGGGCGAGATCGTCCTCGCCCCCCCCTCGGCCGAGGCCAGCCCCTGGATGCGGCGGCTGGCCGATCCGGTGACGGCGGTGGCCAGCGGCTGGATGCGGGTGCGGCAGCGCGCCAAGGCGCGCGGCGTCGAGCTGCCGCTGATCGTCAGCGACCATGCCGACTGGGACGACCTCCTCGCCACCATCGCCGAGGTGGGCGCGCCGGAGGTCTGGGTGACGCATGGGCGGGAGGAAGCGCTGATCCATGCGCTGGCCGGCCGTGGCGTGCGCGGCCGCGCGCTGCACCTGCTCGGCCGCGAGGAGGACGAGGACGCCGCCCCCGAGCCCGAGCCCGAGCCGGCGGAAGGCGCCAGCGCATGAGCCTGCCCGCCTTCGCCGAGCTGCTGGAGCGGCTGATCTTCACCCCCGGCCGCAACGCCAAGCTGGCTTTGCTGAAGCGCTGGTTCGCGACGCAGAAGGACACCGACCGCGGCATCGGCCTGGCCGCCATCGCCGGCGAGCTTTCGTTCACCGCGGCGAAGCCGTCGATCGTGCGCGACCTGGTGCGCACCCGGGTCGACCCCGAGCTGCTGGCGATGAGCCACGACTATGTCGGCGACCTGGCCGAGACGGTGGCGCTGATCTGGCCCGAGCCGCCGAACCGTCCCAACCGCCCGCCGCCCGACCTGTCGGAGGTGGTGGAAACCCTGGAACTCGCGCCCAAGGACCGGATCCCGGGGCTGCTGGAGGACTGGCTGGACACGCTCGACCCCGGCGGGCGGATCGCACTGATCAAGCTGGTCACCGGTGGCCTTCGGGTCGGCGTCTCCGGCCGGCTGGCGCGGCAGGCGCTGGCCGATTGGTCCGGCCAGCCGGTCGAGGAGCTGGAGGAAATCTGGCACGGGGTGCCACCGCCCTATCTGCCGATGTTCGCCTGGCTGGAGGGCAGGGGCCCGCGTCCCGACCCGCGCGACGCGCCGGTCTTCCGCTCGCCGATGCTGGCGCAGCCGCTGGAGGCGTCCGATATCGCCGCCCTCGACCACCGCGACTTCCGCGCCGAGTGGAAATGGGACGGCATCCGGGTGCAGGCCTCGTCCGGCCCGGGCGGGCGGCGGCTGTGGTCGCGCACCGGCGAGGACATCTCGCAGTCCTTCCCCGAGATCCTCGAGGCGATGGAGTTCCACGCCGTGCTGGACGGCGAGCTGCTGGTGATGCGCGACGGCGAGGTCGCGCCCTTCGCCGAGCTGCAGCAGCGCCTCAACCGCAAGGTGGTCGGCCCGAAGATGCTGCGCGACTACCCGACGGGCCTGCGCGTCTACGACATCCTGTTCGAGCAGGGCGAGGACCTGCGCCCGCTGCCTTTCGACGCCCGCCGCGAGCGGCTGGAAGCCTGGTTCGCCGCGACCAGGCCGGCGCGCATGGACCTGTCGCCGCAGATCGCCTTCGTCTCGCTGGAGCAGCTGGAAGCCCTGCGCGAAGGGGCGCGTGCCGCCGGCATCGAGGGGCTGATGCTGAAGCGCGGCGACGCGCCCTATGTCGCCGGCCGGCCGAAGGGGCAGTGGTGGAAGTGGAAGCGGGCGCCGCTCTCGGTCGATGCCGTGCTGATGTATGCGCAGCGCGGCCATGGCAAGCGCAGCAGCACCTATTCCGACTATACCTTCGGGCTGTGGCGCGAGGACGATCAGGGCGGCCGCGAGCTGGTGCCGGTGGGCAAGGCCTATTCCGGCTATACCGACCAGGAGCTGGTCTGGCTCGACCGCTGGATCCGCAACCACACCACCGGCCGATTCGGCCCGGTGCGCGAGGTGGAGAAGGCGCTGGTCCTCGAGATCGTCTTCGATGCCGCGCAGCTGTCGGGGCGGCACAAATCCGGCGTCGCCATGCGCTTCCCCCGCATCGCCCGGCTGCGCGCCGACAAGCCGGCCGCCGAGGCCGACCGGCTGGAGACGCTGATGGCCATGGTGGAGAACCGCGCCGGCTGAATTTTTGCCGCCAGCGGGAACTGGGCCGCCCGCGCCGCGTTGCCCCGCCAGGGTCAACCAGGGGAGTGGACCATCATGCTGAAATGGGCGCTGATCTGCCTCGTCATCTCGATCGTCGCCGGCGCGCTGGGCTTCACCGGCGTCTCGGCGGTGGCCGGGCGAATCGCCAAGATCATCTTCGGCGTCTTCCTGCTGCTGTTCATCCTGGTGCTGGTGATGGCGCTGATGGCGGGCGAGCTGATCTTCTGACGCTTTTGCCGCGCGCTGCCTGTTGACGCCAGCGCGCGCGCGGCTTATTTCCCGCGCCACCTCGAAGCCCGCTGGTCAGCCGGCGGGCCCGGGGGGAAGGTGGTTATGGCGGCCTTAGCTCAGTTGGTAGAGCGCCACGTTGTGGTCGTGGATGTCACGGGTTCGAGCCCCGTAGGTCGCCCCACTTCTTCCCCCGTCCAAGAGGTTCCCCGACAATGCAATTATCCCTGGCCGGCCGGCACGCGCTGATCACCGGCGGTTCCAAGGGCCTTGGCCTTGCCATGGCGCGCGCCTTCATCGCGGCCGGCGCCCGCGTCGCCATCGTCGCGCGCGACCAGGCCACCCTGCAGAAAGCCGCCGCCGAGACCGGCGCCACCCCGGTCGCCGCCGACATCAGCACCGCGGAAGGCTGCCAGGCCGCCTATGACGGCGCCGTCGCCGCCTTCGGCCAGCTCGACATCGTCGTCAACAATGCCGGCACCAGCCAGCGCGGCCGCTTCGCTGAGGTGAGCGACGCGCTGTGGCAGAACGACCTGGACCTGAAGCTGTTCGCCGCCATCCGCCTGACCCGCCTGGCCTGGGGGGGCATGGAGCAGCGCCGCTGGGGCCGGGTGATCAACGTCCTCAACATCGGCGCCAAGGCGCCCCCGGCCGAGGGGGCCCCCACCGCCGTCACCCGCGCCGCCGGCATGGCCCTGACCAAGGTCCTGGCCAATGAAGGCGCGCCGCATGGCATCCTGGTCAACGCCCTGCTGGTTGGCATCATCGAGAGCGACCAGTGGGTCCGCCGCCACGCCGCCGACCCGCGTGGCCTGAGCTTCGACGAGTGGAAGGCCGAGCAGGGGCGCACGGTGCCGATGGGCCGCCTCGGCAGGCCCGAGGAATTCGCGGCGACGGCGCTGTTCCTGGCGAGCGACGCCGGGGGGTACATCACCGGCACCGCGCTGAACGTGGATGGCGGCAAGAGCCCGGTGGTCTGACCGGGCATGTCCCGAAGCAGGAGGAAGAAGAAATTCTTCCTCCGGCCGCAATCCGATGAATTTCATGGCGACGACGTCTGGTGGTCTATTCACCAGCCGGCGGATCATCGCGCTACCCCTCTGGTCTCGGTCATGGAATGATCGGTGATCAACAGGGGAGGCGGATGAAATCCGATGAAGCTTCAGAGCGCGGTGGCGAGCTGGCCAGGTTTCTGTCCGATCTGCCTGCGGGAGACCCGCTTCACCGCCCGGGACGCCTGGTTCCGCGATCATCTGTTCTGCGAAAGCTGCGATGGCGGGTCGATCCCGCGGGAGCGGGCGCTGATGCTGGCGATCCGCCAGCTGCTGCCGCATTACGCCCAGCTTGCCATCCATGAGAGCTCGCCGGCTTCGCGCGGCGTGTCGCGGCTGCTGGCCGCCGAGGCGCCCGGCTACGTGCCGACGCAATTCTTCCCGGGCCTGCCGCTGGGCAGCCTGCAGGATGGGGTGCGCTGCGAGGATCTGGAGGCGCAGACCTTCGCCGATGAAAGCTTTGACCTGGTGGTCACCCAGGATGTCATGGAGCATGTCTTCCATCCCGAGCGGGCGTACCAGGAGATCTACCGCACGCTGCGCCCGGGCGGCTGCCACATCCACACCACGCCGATCTACAAGTGGAACACCGAGACGGCGCAGCGGGCGCGGCTGGAGCCGGACGGCCGGGTCACGCATCTGGCCGAGCCGGAGTATCACGGCAATCCGATCAGCGGCGAGGGCTCGCTGGTGACCTTCCATTACGGCTACGACCTGCCCGAGCTGATCACGCGCTGGACGGGATTCGACGTCGAGATCCGGCGCCACTGCGACCGCACGCATGGCATCGTGGCGGAGTTCACCGAGGTGATCGTCTGCAGCAAGCCCGCTTTCTGACAGAAAAAAGATGGGGTCCAGGGGAATTCCTTCCCCTGGCCTGGCTTACTTTCGCAGGCGATCCAGCGCCATCAACGCCCCGCCCGCGACGAGCCCCCAGAAGGCCGCCCCGATCCCGAAGATCGCCAATCCGGATGCGGTGGTGGCGAAGGTGGTGACGGCCGGCAGCCGCTGGCGTTCGTCGGCGAGGGCCGAGGTCAGCGCCCCGCCCAGGCTGGCCAGCAGCGCCAGGCCGGCCACCGTCTGGATCAGCAGCGGCGGCGAGGCGGCGATGAAGGCCACCGCGAAGCTGGCGCCGAGGCCCAGCAGGATATAGGCGCCGCCGCAGGCCAGCGCCGCGATCCAGCGCTTCTGCGGGTCGGGATGGGCGTCGCGGCTGGCGCAGAGCGCGGCGGTGATGGCGGCCAGGTTCAGCGAATGGCCGCCGAAGGGCGCGATCGCCGCGCTGACCAGGCCGGTGGCGGTGAAGATCGGCCCGGGCGCCGGGCGGTAGCCATGGGCGTTCAGCACCGCGAGGCCCGGCACGTTCTGCGAGGCCATCGTCACCAGGAACAGCGGCATGGCGATGCCGATGGCCGCACCGGCCGAGAATTGCGGCGTCACCCATTCCAGATGGGGGGCGATCTCGGAGAGCGCGCCATGGGGCAGGGGGGTGGCCAAGACGATCAGCACCGCGGCGACGGCCACCGCGATCGGCACCGCATAGAGCCGGGCGAAGCGCCAGGCCAGGGCCCAGGCCGCGATGATCGGCAGGGCCAGCAGCGGCATGACGCCGACCGCGCGCATCGGTGCCAGGCAGATCTCGAACAGGATGCCGGCCATCATGGCATTGGCCAGGCTGGGCGGAATGGCGGCCACCGCCCGGCCGAAGGGCTTCCACAGCCCGGCCAGCAGGATCAGCAGCCCGGCCATCAGGAAGGCGCCGGCCGCCACGGGGAAGCCGCCCTCGGGCATGCCGGTCGCGACCAGCAGCGCGGCGCCCGGGGTCGACCAGGCGATGATGATCGGCAGCTTCAGCCGCCAGCTCATCCAGATCGCCAGCACGCCCTGCATGACGCAGAGCGCCAGCAGCCCCGAGGCCGCCTGGGCCGGCGTCGCGCCGACCGCACGGAAGCCCTGCAGCACGATGGTGAAGGAACTGGCGAAGCCGACGATGGCGGCCAGCATGCCGGCGACCAGGGGCTGCACCAGGCCGGCGCGGGGGGTGGATGCGGACACGGGCCTGGAGCTCCCTCTGGCTTCGGGGCGGCAGGGTAGCGTAATGTTGGATCCAATCAACGGCCGGATCGTGGATGCCCGCCCTGTGACTGCTGCAGAGATCTCTCCCCTGGACTGCCTGGCGCCGGAGCTGGCCGGCGGCTGGCGCACCGCGACGGAATATGTCGAAGGCATCCTGAAGGCCGCCATCCTGGATGGCCGCCTGCCCGGCGGCACCGCGCTGCGGCAGGAGGAGCTGGCCACCCGCTTCGGCGTCAGCCGCATGCCGGTGCGCGAGGCGCTGCGCCAGCTCGAGGCGCAGGCGCTGGTCGACGTGCTGCCGCATCGGGGCGCGGTGGTCACCGCCATCTCGGCCTCGGACGCCGCCGACGGCTATGCCATCCGCCGCGCGCTGGAGGTGGCGGCGCTGCGCCGCTCCATCCCCAACCTGACCGCGGCGCAGCGGGCCGAGGCGGCGACGCTGATCGCGGCGATGGACGCCGAATCCGACCCGGCGCGGATGGGCCAGCTGAACCGGCGCTTCCACATGGCGCTCTATGCCGCGGCCGGCCATGCCCGCATGCTGCAACTGGTCGAGCAGGAACTGTCGGCGTTTGACCGCTATCTGAGGTTCCACCTCGCGGCGCATGGACGGGGGGAGATGGCGCAGCACGACCACCGCGCCATGCTGGACGCCGCCGACCGTGGCGATGTCGAGGCTGCGGTCGCCGTGCTGGAGCGCCATCTGGACCAGGCGGCGGCCACGATCGCGCGTTTCTTCCGCAGCCGGGGTGGCTGAAGCGCCACGGGTCGCTTGAAGCCGCTGCCCGCCAGGGCAATCTGTTCTGCATGCGACGCCATGCCCGGTCCGCGGCGCCCTCCGCCGGACTTCCCCTTGCCGATCGGCTGGAAAGCCGCCTCGTGGCCCTGCTGCCGGAACGGCTGCGGCGGGAGAGCCCGCTCGGCCGTGCCGCCGGCTTCGTCCTGCTGGGGCTGTCGCTCTGGCTGGTCTCGCTGATGGCGCTGTTCCGCGCCATCATCGGGGTGTTTTCCTGATGTTCCGGCAGTTTCGCGGCACCATGCTGGTGCTGGTGGCGCTGCCGCTGGCGCCGGCGCTGCTGGTCAACCTGATCTCCGGGGCGCAGCGGCCGCTGCTCGGCCTGCTGCTGGGGCTGGGTCTGCTGGGGCTGGCCCTGCACCGGCTGCGCCGCGGCAGGATCGCCCGGGCGGCGCTGCTGGCCGGCGTCGCCACCGGGCTGATCGCCGGCATGGCAGCCGGCGTCCCGCCGCTCGGCGCCGTGGTCTTCGGCCTGATGGGCTTCTTCGGCGCCAAGCTGCTCTATGCCGAGGCGCCGCCCGCCGTGGTCGAGCCACCGGCGCCGCCACCGCCGCCCGCGCCCGACCTGCTGGAGGTGCCGCGCGCCCGCCTGGCCGCCCTGGCCGCCAGCGACGCCCGGCTGCGCCCGGCGGTTGCCGCGCTGCGCGAGCTGATGGCAGAGCTGGCGCTGCGCCCGTCCGGCCTCGGCGAGGCGCGGCGCTTCATGAACCTGCAGCTCGACGGGCTGGAGCGGATCGACACCACGCTGGGCCGCGGCGCCGAGCCGCCGCCGCGGCTCGACACCCTGGTCGAGGACATGGCGCGCGGCAGCATCCAGCTGCGCGACCGGCTGCGCGCCGCCGAGACCGAGGCGCTGGAGATCCAGGTCAAGGTGCTGGCCGACCGACTGCGAGAGGAGGGTTACGCATGAGCCAATCCGCCGGGGTGAAGACCACCGAGACGCTGAGCCGCGAGACCATCGCGCCGGAGCGGGTGACCGCGCTGGCCGCCGAGATCGACCTGCGCGACCCCTCCACCATCCTGCGCTTCGGCGCCGAGGCACAGACCCGCGCGGCCACGGCGGCGGATGCCATGCTGGGCGCCGTGCGCAACCAGTCGACCGGCGAGGCGGGCGAGGCGCTGTCCGGCCTGCTGACCACGCTGCGCGGCTTTGACGTCACCGCGCTGGGCGAGAAGCCGAGCTTCTTCGCCCGCGTCTTCCGCAGGGCGGGCGCCGAGGCGGCAGTGGTGCTGCAGCGCTACGAGACGGTGCGCGGCCAGATCGAGACCATCGGCGACAAGCTGGACAACCACCGCACCCGGCTGATGGAGGATGTCGAGCGGCTGGAGCGCCTCTACGGCGCGACGCTCGACTGGTTCCATGCGCTGGCCGAGCATATCGCCGCCGGCGAGACGGTGCTGGCCCGCACCGACGCGGAGGTCATCCCGCGCGCCGAGGTCTCGGCCGCCGACGCGACCAACCCGCTGGGCCCGCAGCGGCTGCGCGACCTGCGCGCGGCGCGGGACGAGCTCGACCGGCGGGTGCACGACCTGCGGCTGACGCGGCAGGTGGCGATGCAGTCGCTGCCCGGCATGCGGCTGATCCAGGAGAACGACAAGGCGCTGGCGTCCAAGATCCATTCGGTGCTGGCCAACACGGTGCCGCTGTGGCGCACCCAGCTGGCCCAGGCGCTGGCCATCCAGAACATGCGCGAGGCCAGCGGCGCCGTGCGCGCCGCGACCGACCTGACCAACAAGCTGCTGACCGCCAATGCCGAGACGCTGCGCCAGGGCAATGCCGAGGCGCGCATCGAGGTCGAGCGCGGCGTCTTCGACCTGGCCGCTGTGCAGCAGGCCAATGCCGCGCTGGTGGCGACGCTGGAGGACAGCCTGCGCATCGCCGAGGAAGGCCGCGCCGCCCGCCGCCAGGCCACCACCGAGCTGGCCAAGGCGGAAGCCGAGATCCGTCGCGCGCTGAGCGCCGCCGGCGCGCCGCCGCGCCGGGCATGATCCTGCCGGCGGGGGCTTGACCCGCCGCGCGCCAGGGTTTCCCATCCCTTGAGTCCAAGAAGGGAGTAGGAACCATGCGTGGCTGGGCCGTGGTCGAATGCGGGGAACCGCTGCAGAATATCGAGCTGCCGCTGGCCGAGCCGGTCGGCGAGGAAGTGCTGGTCGAGGTGACGCATTGCGGCGTCTGCCATTCCGACCTGCATATCTGGGAAGGCAGCTACGACATGGGCAGCCGCGGCAAGATGTCGCTGAAGGACCGCGGCGTGGTCCTGCCGCTGGCGATGGGGCATGAGATCGTCGGCCGTGTCGCCAAGCTCGGCCCGGATGCGAAAGGCGTGAAGGTCGGCGACCTGCGCATCGTCTTCCCCTGGCTCGGCTGCGGCAAGTGCAACCGCTGCCAGTCGGGCCAGGACAATATGTGCCAGGTGGCCGCCCGCAGCATGGGCGTGTTCCAGAACGGCGGCTATGCCACCCATGTCATGGCGCGCAGCCCGAACCACCTGATCGCTTTCGACGGCATCGATCCGGCGGTGGCGGCGACCTATGCCTGCTCGGGCGTCACCGTCTACTCCGCCATCCAGAAGGTGCTGCCGCTGCCGCCCGAGACGCCGATCGTCGTCGTCGGAGCCGGCGGCCTTGGGCTGAATGCCATCGAGATCCTGAAGGCGCTGGGCCATAAGCGCATCGTCTCGGTCGACATCTCGGCCGAGAAGCTGGACGGCGCCAAGAAGGCCGGTGCCACCGACACGCTGCAGGCCGGCGGCGAGGACACCACCGCGCGCCTGGTCGCCCTCTGCGGCGGCCCGGTCGAGGCGGTGATCGACCTGGTCAACGGCACCCAGACCGCGCGCTTCGCCATCGACGCGCTGGGCAAGGGCGGCAAGCTGATCCAGGTCGGGCTGTTCGGCGGCGAGATGAACGTGCCGCTGCCGCTGATGGCGACCAAGGCCCTGACCATCCGCGGCAGCTATGTCGGCAACCCGCAGGAACTGCGCGAGGTCGTCGGCCTGGCCCAGCAGGGCAAGCTGTCGCCGCTGCCGGTCAGCACCACGCCGGCCTCGGAAGTGAACAACGTCCTCAACCGGCTGAAGGACGGGAAGATCAACGGGCGGGTCGTGCTGACGGCTGCCTGACGCGAAGGCAAGCCAAAGGTCGGGGGAATGAATTCCCCCGAGCCCCCATCTTTTTTCTGTTCTGTTGGCCGTTGCGGGGTCAGCGCCCTTTCTGCGGCAGCACCAGGGCGTTGCGGCCGGGCCGTGGCGCGTCCGTCTCCACGCGGACATGGCAATTAGAGAGAAAAAAGAAGGGGTCCAGGGGAATTCATTCCCCTGGCCTGTCTTCCCTTTACTTTCCGATGTTCCCTTTACTTTCCGATGACCGTCTCGACCCACTGCGCCCACCCGAGAAGTGCTGCATCCCAGCCGAAGGGCGCGACCAGCTGGATGCCCAGCGGCATCCCCGCCGGGCCGCGGGCGGCGTCCAGGGTGATGCAGGGGCCATGCAGCGCGGTCCACAGCGCGTTGCAGACCGGCTCGCCGGTCCAGTCGAGGCCTTCGGGCGCTTCGCCGGGGGCCGAGGCGGTCAGCAGGATGTCGTGATCCGCCATGAGATCGGCGAAGGCGGCGCGGCCGGCGGCAAAGGTGGCGCGGCCCTGGGCAAGGGTCGCGGCGGTCATCTTCTCGGCCCAGTCGAGGCGCTCGTTCAGCACTTCGGACATCTGGCCGCGATGGTGGGCGCGTTCCCAGGCCAGGGCCTGCAGCGTTTCGCCATGCATGACGGTGGGATGGGCCTGGTCCACGGCCAGGACGGCCTCGGGCAAGACCAGCGTCGTCACCTTGGCGCCGGCGGCGGAAAGGCGATGGGCGGTGTCGTCCAGCAGGGTGCGGGTCTCGGGCGTCAGGCGGCCCTCGGCGGGACCGGAGCACAGCGCGATGCGCGGCGCGGTCTCGGCGACGCCAGAGAGATCCTGGTTGGTCAGGACACCGGCAAAGAGCGCGCAATCCGCGGCCCTCTTGCCGAAGACGCCGATGGTGTCGAGGCTTTCGGCCATCACCTTCATCCCCGCCCGGTGGATCAGCCCATGGCTGGGCTTGAAGCCGGCGACGCCGCAATAGGCGGCCGGGCGCAGGATCGAGCCGGCGGTCTGGGTGCCGAAGGCCAGCGGGAAGAAGCCGGCGGCGACGCCGGCCGCGGAGCCGGAGCTCGACCCGCCCGGGGTGCGCGTCGCGCCATGCGGATTCGTCGTCGGGCCGGCGCGGCGGGTGGCGAATTCGGTGGTCACCGTCTTGCCGATGACGCGGCCGCCGGCCGAGCGCGCGCGGCTGACGGCGAAGGCATCGGCCTTCGGCTGGTGGCCGGTCCAGATCGGCGAGCCGTATTCCGTGGGCAGGTCGCCGGTGTCGAGGACATCCTTGACGCCGACAGGCAAGCCGCCGAGCGGGCCGGCGATCGCGGCCGGCACCGCGGCGGTGCGGGCGGTGAAGGCGCGCACCACCGGCTCGCGCTCTGCGATGCGCTCCTGGCAGGCTTCCCACAGGGCGTCGGCGGTCAGCTGCCCGGCGGCGATGCGCCGCAGGGCCTCGGTGGCGGAGAGATCGGCGGGATGGGTCATGCCGCCGATGCTAGGCCATATGCGGGGCAGGTCCAGCGTGAAGGGCAGGGGCCTCGGATTTCGTTTCTTCCTGCTCGGCGTGGGAGGCATAGCGACGCGCCAGGGCCGCGCAGGCGAAGAGCTGCAGCTGGTGGAACAGGATCAGCGGCAGCACGATCAGGCCGATGCTCGCCGCGGGGAACAGGATGTTGGCCATCGGGATGCCGCTGGCGATGCTCTTCTTCGAGCCGCAGAAGACGGCGACCACCTCGTCGGCGCGCGACAGGCCCATGCGGCGGCTGACCAGGCGGGTGGCGCCCAGCACGGCGGCCAGCAGCGCCGCGTTCAGCGCCACGATCAGCGCCAGGGTGGTCAGGTCCATCTGCTGCCAGATGCCGGCATTCATGCCCTCGGAAAAGGCGGTGTAGACCGAGATCAGGATCGAGCCACGGTCGACCAGCCCGACCACCAGCTTGTTGCGCTTCAGAAAATTGCCGATCCAGGGCCGCGCCGCCTGGCCGAGGGCGAAGGGCAGCAGCAGGTGCAGCGCGATGTCCTTGACGATGTCGGTGGAGAAGCCGCCGGCGCCGCTGGTCCGCATCAGCAGCGCCACCAGCAGCGGCGTCAGCAGCATGCCGACCAGGTTGGACAGCGTCGCCGCGCACAGGGCGGCCGGCACGTTGCCGCGGGCGACTGCGGTGAAGGCGATCGACGACTGCACCGTCGACGGCAGCACGCAGATGAACAGGATGCCCAAAGCGAGCATCGGCGGCAGGAAGGGCTTCAGAGCGAAGGTCAGCGCCAGGCCCAGGATCGGGAACAGCAGGTAGGTGGAGCCCGCCACCAGCGCCTGCAGCCGCCAGTGCAGCAGCCCGTCCAGCACCGCCTTGGGCGCCAGCTTGGCGCCGTGCAGGAAGAACAGCAGCGCGACGGCCAGCGAGGCGACATGGGTCATGGCCTCCGCCGCCCGGCCCTGGGCCGGCAGCAGCGCCGCCAGGATGACCGTCGCCACCAGCTGGATCAGGAACGGGTCGATGCGCAGGCGGCGCAGGAAGGCGGGCATCGCGGCGGCTCCGGTTGCGGCGCAACCCGATCAGGCCGGTTGCGGTGCAGCAGGACTAGACCCACGCGCCCTCATTCCGCGAGGGAATGTTTTTGATATCAGTCAACGCGATCCGTGATAACGGAGGTGTATGGTCCCGCCGCTGCTGCTCCGCTCCTTCCTGGCCGTCGCCGAGACGCGCAGCTTCACCCGCGCCGCCGGGCGGCTGGGGCTGCGCCAATCCACCGTCAGCCAGCACATCCGCAAGCTGGAGGAGCAGCTGGGCCGCGCCCTCTTCGCCCGCGACACCCATGCGGTCGGGCTGACCCCGGATGGCGACGCCCTGGTCGACTTCGCCCGGCAGGTGCTGGAGGCCCATGCGCGGATGCAGCGCTTCTTCGAGGGCAGCCAGCTGCGCGGCCGAATCAGGCTCGGCGCCTCGGAGGATTTCGTGAGCGCCCAGCTGGCCCAGGTGCTGGCCGAGTTCACCCAGGCGCATAGCGCGGTCGACCTGGAGCTGACCGTCGGGCTCAGCGGCATCCTCTACGAGCGCTATGACGCGGGCGAGCTCGACGTCATCGTGGTCAAGCGCCGCGCCGGCGACCCGCGCGGCCAGCTCGCCTGGCGCGAGGCGCTGGCCTGGGTCGGCCGCCCCGGCTGGCGCCCGGACCCGGCGCTGCCGCTGCCGCTGGTGCTCTATCCGCCGCCCTCGATCACCCGGGCGCTGGCGCTCGCCGCGCTGGAGGCGGCCGGGCGTTCCTGGCGGGTCGCCTGCTCCAGCGCCAGCCTCAGCGGGCTGCGCGCCGCAGCCCAGGCGGGGCTTGGCGTCGCGCCGCATTCGCGCCGGCTGCTGCCGCCGGGGCTCGCCCCCCTGCCGCCGTCGCGACACCTGCCGCCGCTCGGCGAGATCGAGTTCGTCGTCATCGGCCCCGGCCCGCAGCACCGCGTCGCCGCCGCCCTGATCGAGGCGCTGCTGGCGCGCCCGCCGGAATGGCAGCCGGAGGGCTGACACGCCGCCCCCTGGCGAAGGGCCGGCCGAACCCCCATTTTCGGCGCCATGTCCGATGCCCGCCAGCGAGATGCCACCGGGGGCGCCATCCGGGTGGCAGTCGGCGCCGACGGGGCGCTGCTCTATGCCGTGCCCGGCGGCCCCGAATCCCTGCCCGCCGTCGCCCCCCGCGCCCTGAGCCTGGCCTGGGACGCCGCGCGCGCCGCCGCCGCCGCCGAGGCCTGGGGGCCGCATCGCAGCCTGGCCTTCTCCTCCGGCGTGGTGCTGGCGCTGGCCGATGCCGACGCCGCCTGCTGGGCCGAGGCGGTGGATCGCAGCGTCGGGCTGGAGCGGGTCGAGGGCCTGGCGCTGTGCCTGCGGCTGCTGGCGCTGGTCGAGCTGATGGGCCGCGCCCGCTGGCTGCGCGGCCTCTTCGCCATCGGCGCCGAGGGGATCGAGCTGCACCCGGCGCTGCTCTCGGCCGCCGCGGTGCAGCCGCTCGATGCCGGGGGGCGGTTCGACGAAACCGCCATGAAGCGGCTATTGTCCAACCGCATAGCCGGCACGGCCGGCGCGGCGGTCTCCGGGGAGGGGGCAGGGCGCATCGCTGCGCCCTGATTTCTTTTTCCATTTGGGGGGCTGCGCGCCGGCCGCGCCCCTGCCAGAATCACACCGCCTATTCCGCCGGAGCGCGCCATGAAACGCCTTGTCCTTCCCCTGCTGCTGTTGACGGGCGCCTGCGCCGTGGCCCCGCGCAGCGCCGAGGAGCAGCAGAACGACGCCGCCCGCGCCGCCTGCCGCGCCGATGCCGAGCGGCAGATGCGCTATCGCGAGCGCGGCCAGACCATGCGGGTGGACGAAGCCGAGTCGCGCATGGGCAGCGGCGCCTATATCGGCAATCCGATGGAGCGCAGCCAGCTCGGCGCCCGCTTCGAGATGGAGCAGATGATCACCGAGTGCCTGCGCGGCGCCAATGCGCAGCAGCAGGCCGCCCCGGCCGCCATCGTCGACACGCCGGCCGCGCCGGCGCCGACGCCCGCCGCCACCCCGCCGGCCCGGAGCCGGCGAGGCCGCTGACCTGCCGCTGTTCCGGTCGCCCTTCGGCGCGCTGTCCCGCGCGCTGGCGACCCGGAATGCGCGGATCTTCTTCGGCGCCAGCCTGACCTCCTGGACCGGCCTCTGGATGCACCGCATCGCGGTCGCCTGGCTGGCCTGGGAGATGACCCGCAGCGCGTTGTGGGTCGGGCTGGTCGCCTTCAGCGACCTGGCCCCCGCCGCGGTGATCAGCCCGATCGCCGGCGCGGTCGCCGACCGGCTCGACCGGCTGAAGCTCGCCACCATCTCCCAGGCGGTGATCGGGATCGAGGCGGCGGCGGTCGCCACGCTGGTCGCCACCGACAACATTTCGATCGGCCTGCTGGTGGCGCTCGAGCTCTGCAGCGGTACGGCGGCCAGCTTCGCCCAGCCGGCGCGGCAGACGCTGATGTCGGGCATCGTGCCGCGCGCCGACCTGCCCGCCGCCGTCGCCTGCAACTCGCTGGTCTTCAACGTCGCCCGCTTCATCGGCCCGGCGCTGGCCGGCCCGGTGATCGCGGTCTTCGGCGTGGCGCCGGCCATCGCCTGCAACGCGCTGGCCTATGGCAGCGCCGTGCTGACCATGCCGATGCTGCGCGTCGACCCGGCGCATCGCCGCGGCCATCCGGCCACCGCCAGCTTCATCGGTGAGGTGCGCGAGGGTTTTCTCTACGTCGCCCGCCACCCCGGCCTCGGGCCGCTGCTGGCCTATGCCGCCAGCATCGGCGTCATGCTGCGCTGCGTGCAGGAGCTGCTGCCGCCCTTCGTCGAGCGCAATTTCGGCCGCGGCGCCGAATCGCTGGCCTTGTTGACCGCCTGCTTCGGCATCGGCGCCCTGGTCGCCGGCTTCTGGCTCGCCGCGCGCGGCCGCACCGCGGGGGCCACCCGCATCGCCATCCGCGCCGGCATGCTGCAGGCGGTCGCCACCATCGGCTTCGTCGCCACCGGCTGGTTCCCGGTCGGGCTGGTCTGCGCCGCGCTGATCGGCGCCAGCGCCTCGCTGCACGGCATCTCGGTGCAGCAGCTGGCGCAGACGGCGGCCGATCCGGCCATGCGCGGCCGGGTGCTGGCGCTGTGGGGGATGATCACCCGGGCCTGCCCGGCGCTGGGGGCGCTGCTGCTGGGCGCCTCGGGCGAGGTCTTCGGCCTGCGCTGGCCGACGCTCGCCTTCTGCGCCCTGGCGCTGGCCATCTATGCCTGGGGCTATGCCCGGCAGCACAGGATCGAAGCGGTGCTGGAAGGCCCGCCTGACGACGGAGAGAACAGATGAGCCTGCAGGCCGCCATCATCGGCATGGGTCGCTGGGGTCGCACCCTGGTGGACAGCGTCCAGGGAAGAAACGAGGCAGGGATCCGCTTCGTCGCCGGCAGCACCGGCACCCCGGACAAGGCGCGCGACTGGGCCGCTGGCCAGGGCATCCGCCTGCATGACAGCTACGAGGCGGCGCTGGCCGACCCCGAGGTGCAGGCCGTCGTGCTGGCGACGCCGCACAAGCTGCACGCCGCCCAGGTCGAGGCCGCCGCCGCCGCCGGCAAGCATGTCTTCGTGGAGAAGCCCTTCACCCTCGACAAGGCCAGCGCCGCCGCGGCCGTCGAGGCCTGCCGCAAGGCCGGCGTGGTGCTGGCGCTCGGCCACAACCGCCGCTTCCTGCCCGCCGTGGCCGAGCTGAAGGCCATGCTGGCCGATGGCCGCATCGGCACGCTGCTGCATGTCGAGGGCCATTTCAGCGGCCCGGGTGCCGCGGCCTACAAGCCGGGCATGTGGCGTGCCGACCGCTCGGAAAGCCCGCTCGGCGGCATGGGCGGCATGGGCATCCACATGATCGACATGATGGTGAACCTGGCCGGCCCGATCGCCGAGGTCGCGGTGACCAGCACCGCCCGCGTGCTGACCAACGGCCTAGACGACACCACCGCCATGCTGTGCCGCTTCGCCTGCGGCGCCACCGGCACCTTCGCGACGCTGGCCTATGCGCCGCGCTGCTGGCGCGTGGCGCTCTATGGCAGCGAAGGCTGGGCGGAGCTCACCGACCACGAGCACCTCGTCTACCGCCCGCGCGAGGGCGAGACGGTGGTGCGCGACTTCCCCAAGGTGGATATCGAGCGCGCCGAGCTGGAAGCCTTCGCCAGCGCCGTCGCCGGGGGGGCGACCTACCCGCTGCCGCTGGACCAGGCGATCCACGGGGTGTCGGTCTTCGAGACGATGATCGTCTCGGCGGCCTCGGGGGGGAGCCACGCGGTTCCTTGAAAAGGTTGGGGGAATGAATTCCCCCAAACCCCCATCTTTTTTCTGGTCACCGGCCGTGGCAGGACCTGCGCATCGCCAGGGCGTCACGGCGGGCCTCCTTTCATAATGTGCGCAGCCTGCGCAGCCGCCGGGTACGGCCTCCCACCCGGAGTTTGGGCAGCGGCAGCATGGACAGGAAAACGAAGGGGTCCAGGGGAATTCATTCCCTGGCCTGCCTCTCCGCTTCCATCGTCGCTGACTTCACCTTGTCTTTTCCCGCTGCCCCCCACCTTGCCGCGTGGCAGGCCCAGCCTTAGAAGCGGCGGGTCTCGTGTCGCTGGCGTTGCGCCGGCGGCTTCACCGCAGGGAGCGCGACGATGAGCAAGATCACCCGTCATGACAGCAACGCGGTTCTTTCCGGCGCTGTCGAGTATCATGGTTTCGTCTTCCTGGCGGGCATGACCGCCGACGACCTGTCCCAGGACGTGCTGGGCCAGACCAAGCAGGTCCTGGCCAAGATCGATGCCGCCCTCGAGGGTCATGGCACCGACAAGACCCGCCTGCTGCAGGCGCAGATCTGGCTGAAGGACATTCGCGACCGCGACGCGATGAACAAGCTGTGGTCGGCCTGGCTGCCGGAAGGCGGCGCCCCGGTCCGCGCCTGCGTCCAGGCGAACATGGCCGACCCGCGCCATCTGGTTGAGATCATGATCACCGCCTGCCGCTGATTGGTTTTTCCAGGGGTTCCTGAAGGAGCTCCTGGCTTGGCCAGCGACGAATCGGCGTCTCGGGGGCAACCTTGAGGCGCCGTTTTTGTTAACGGATTGAAGCACTTGCAGACCCTGTTGCGGATTTGTCGCAACAGTGTGGCTTCACATGCGGTTGAGCCGCTTCGTAGGATTTACTTCTCATTAAGGCGCGGTTCACAGCAGGTGAATTCGCGAATCACGCCGCATTTCGAGCTGTAACATACCCAGCAGTTGCCCGGCCTCGCGCCGAGTTGGTAGCCCAGGGTCATCGCGACGCAAGTCGTGATGGGGGCAGTTGTTGGGGGTTTCATGCGAGGCAAGAGCACAGCGGTGGCATTCGCCGTCCTGTTGGGTGCGTTCTGCACGGGTCATTCGGCCGATGCCGCGACCAGTCGGAACGCCCGGGAGACGGTGAAGCAGCAGCCGCGGGCCGCCTCGACCCAGCATGCCGCGGCGGCCAGCCGCAGCGCCAAGCCGACCACCGCCAAGCCGCAGCAGGTCGCCCGCCGCGCCGGTATCCCGGCGCAGAGCTTCGCCGGCATCTCCTGCGTTCCCTATGCCCGCTCGGTCACCGGCATGGAGATCAGCGGCAATGCTTATGCCTGGTGGGCCAATGCCGCCGGCGTCTATGCCCGCAGCCAGCGCCCGGAGCGCGGCTCGGTGCTCAGCTTCCGCTCCTCGGGCGGCATGCGCTCGGGCCATGTGGCCGTGGTCTCCCGCGTGCTTGGCCCGCGCGAGGTGCTGATCGACCACGCCAACTGGGAAGGCCCGGGGATCCGCAAGGGCACCGTGATGCGCGGCGTCTCGGTGATCGACGCCTCCGAGAACAACGACTGGACCTCGGTCCGCGTCCAGGTCGGCTATAGCGACGCCAATTACGGCCGCGCCTATCCGACCAACGGCTTCATCCACAACCGCGCCGTCGGCTCGGTGCGCACCGCCGCGGCGAATGGCTTCGAGGAGGTCGCCGAGGCCCCGGCGCCGGCCCGCGCCCATGCCGAGCACCTGGCCGGCGCCATCCAGAACATGGCGCGCGACGCCGCCCGCTAAGGCGTCTCCCGACGCCAGACTGCTCCGGACCGGACCGGGCCTCTCGCCCGCCGGTCCGGCCCCCCTCCGCCCGACGCGCTTGCCGCGGGGCAGGGCTCCAGCCGACCGGGCTGGAACACGGCTTTTCCCATCGCTTTCGCGCTGCCGCATCTTTCTTCCGCCGCCGTCGCGGCGCATTCTCCGCCGCCGCCGGGGTTGAAGGAGTGTCGCACCATGGCCGTCATCAAGCCGCATGCCGCGCATTGGGGCAGCTACGACGCCGTGGTCGAGGACGGCCGCGTCACCGGCATCCGCCCCTTCGCGCGCGACCCCAATCCCGGCGCGCTGCTCGGCGCGGTGCCCGACGCGCTCTATTCCAGGGCGCGCATCGACCAGCCCTATATCCGCGCCGGCTGGCTGCGCGGCGAGCGCCGCGGCGCCGAGCGCGGCGACCGCGACTTTGTTCCGGTGTCCTGGGATCGCGCCATCCGCTTCGCGGCTGAGGCCAGCGCGCAGGTGCGGGCAGAATCCGGCCACACCTCGATCATGGGCGGCTCCTATGGCTGGAGCTCCGCGGGGCGCTTCCATCACGCCAAGAGCCAGCTGCAGCGCTTCCTGGGCCTGGGCGGCGGCTACACCACCCAGGTGACCAACTATTCCTACGGCGCCGGCATGACGCTGATGCCGCATGTCCTCGGCACCAACGACGTCATCCAGGGGCCGGTGACCGACTGGTCCAGCATCCTGAAGCACACGCGGCTGATGCTCTGCATCGGCGGCCTGCCGCTGAAGAACGCGCTGGTCACCGCCGGCGGGGCGGGGGCGCATGAATATGTCCCCTGGCTGAAGCAGATCGCCGAGGCGGGCGTCCGCTTCGTCAATATCTCGCCCTTCCGCGGCGATGCGCCGGACTTCCTGGACGCCGAATGGGTGCCGATCCGGCCCAACACCGACACCGCGCTGATCCTGGCGATGATCCACACCCTGGTGGAAGAAGGGCTGGAGGATCGCGGCTTCCTGGCCACGCATTGCACCGGCTGGGACAGGCTGCGGCCTTACGTGATGGGCGAGGCGGACGGCCAGCCGAAGACCGCCGCTTGGGCTTCGGCCATCACCGAGGTGCCGCTGGAAAAAATCCGCGCCCTGGCCTTCGAGGCGGCGCGGCTGCCGACCATGCTGACCGCCACCTGGTCGATCCAGCGCGCCGAGCATGGCGAGCAGCCCTGGTGGGCGCTGGTCGCGCTGGCCGCGGCGCTGGGCGGCATCGGCAAGCCGGGGCAGGGTGTCACCTTCGGCTATGGCTCGATGAACGGCATGGGCACGCCGCGGCGCGAGATCCCCTCCGTCTCCATGCCGGCCAGCCGCAATGCCGGCGGCCTGTCGATCCCGGTCGCGCGCGTCACCGAGCTGCTGGAGCGCCCGGGCGAGATCCTGCAATACAACGGCCGCGACATCACCCTGCCGGATATCCGCATCATCTGGTGGGCCGGCGGCAATCCCTTCCACCACCACCAGGACCTCAACCGGCTGCTGCGCGCCTGGAACCGGGCCGAGACCATCATCGTGCAGGAGCCGTGGTGGACCGCCGCGGCGCGCCATGCCGACATCGTCCTGCCGGCGACGACGACGCTGGAGCGCAACGACATCGCCTCCTCCTCGCGCGACCGCTTCGTCCGCGCCATGCACCAGGCGGTGGCGCCGGTCGGCCAGGCGCGGCACGACCACGACATGCTGGCCGACATGGCCGAGCATCTGGGCTTCCGCGACCGCTTCACCGAGCAGCGCGACGAGGGCGCCTGGCTGCGCCACCTGTATGAGCGCTGGCGCAATGCCTGCCGCCACTTCGATTTTGCGCCGCCCGGCTTCGAGGAATTCTGGGAGACCGGCCATGTCGAGGTGCCGCCGCCCGAGCAGGACTTTGTCCTGTTCGAGGACTTTGCCCGCGACCCGGCCAACCATCCGCTGAACACGCCCTCGGGCAAGGTCGAGCTGTTCTCGGACACCATCGCCGGCTTCGGCTACGAAGAGATCGGCGGCCATCCGCGCTGGCAGCCGCCGATCGAGTTCCTCGGCGCCGAGCTCGCCGCGCGCTTCCCGCTGCACCTGCTGTCCTACCAGCCGGCGACCCGGCTGCACGGCCAGCTCGACACCGGCCGCGTCGCCGCCGCCAGCAAGATCCAGGGCCGCGAGCCGCTGCTGATGAACCCGGCCGATGCCGCGGCCCGCGGCCTGGCGGACGGCGCCATCATCCGCGTCTTCAACGACCGCGGCGCCTGCCTGGCCGGGCTGCAGGTGACCGACGGCATCCGCCGCGGCGTCGTCGCCATGGCCACCGGCGCCTGGTGGGACCCGGAGCAGCGCCCGGGACGTCTCGACGTGCACGGCAATCCGAATGTGCTGACGCATGACTACGGCACTTCGCGCCTCGGCCAGGGCAGCGCCGCGCAATCCTGCCTGGTCGAGATCGAGGCCTTTGCCGAGGCGCTGCCGCCGGTGACCGTGCATGACGCGCCGCGCCCGGTCGCGGACTCTCCCATGGCCTTGGCGCTGTCGTGACCCGCCGCCGCGCCCTGCTGGCGGGCGTCGCCGGCCTGCCCTTGCTGATGCGCGCCGCGGCGGCCCAGGTGGTCAGCCTGGACATGCCGCCGCTTCGCTTCCCGGTGAAGCTGGATGACAGCCTGGCCCCCGGCTATCGCCGCGAGGTGCTGGTGCGCTGGGGCGACCGCGTCACCTACGACGCCCGCCCCTGGGACCCGCGCCGGCCCTCCGCCGAGGCGGTCTCGACCCAGTTCGGCTGGGACGGGCGGATCTGCGGCATGATCCTGTCGCCCGCCGGCGCCGACGGTCTGTCGCGCGGCGTGCTGGCCGTGGCCCATCCCACCGTCGACCCGGCCATGGTCTATCCCGACGGGCGCGACCGGCCGGCGGTCTCGGCCCAGCTGCAGGGTGCTTCCCTGTTGAACATCGAGAAGCAGGGCGGCCGCTGGGTCGTTGTCGATGGCGGCTTCCAGTCGCGGCGGCTGGCCGGCGACACGCTGTGCCGCCTGACCGGCCCGGCCGCGGAAGCGGTCGGCACCGCCATCCAGGGGCTGCTGGGCCTGTCCGGCGGCTGCGCCACGCCCTGGGGCACGTTGCTGCTGGCCGAGGACGACCCGGCCCCCTGGGTCGCCCGCCTGTCGCGCCTGGACCCGCGCTTCGCCGATGGCACCCGCTTCGGCTGGGTGGCCGAGCTCGACGCCCTCGACCCGGCCGCGGTGCCCGCCAAGCGCACGGCGCTGGCCCGCTTCCCGCGCGGCGACGTGGCGGCGGCCCTGACCCGCGACGGCCGCGCCGTGGTCTATCTGTCCGACCACCGCGCCTTCGGCTTCCTGTTCCGCTTCGTCTCGGCGGGACCGGCGACCGAGCGGGATGCGCTGGACCGCGGCACGCTCTCCGTCGCCCGCGCGACGCGCCAGGGGCTGGCCTGGGAAGCGTTGCCGGCCGGCGCCGGGACGTCCCTCAATCCCATCGCCGCGGCGGGCCAGGCGGCGGCGACGGCCTTCGACCTGCCGGCCGGGCTGGTGGTCGAGCCGCGCTCCGGCCGGCTCTACCTGGCCTGCAAGGGCAATTCCGCCCGCCGCCCCGACCAGGTCGATGCGCTGAACCCGCGCGCCGGGTCGAATGCCGGGCAGGTCCTCGAGATCGTCCCCGCCGGCGGCGACCATGGCGCGGCGACGGCCTCGGCCTCGATCCTGCTGCTGGGCGGCCAGAAGCGGCCGGGCGCCGGATCCTGGCCGGAGGCGCCGTCCACCCTGGCGGTCGACCCGGCCGGGCGGCTGTGGATCGGCACCGACCATGACGGCCGCGTCGGCGCGGAGCCCGACATCCTGTTCGGCTGCGACACCGAGGGGCCGGGCCGGGGCTTCGCGCTGCCGCTCTATGGCGCGCCGCGGGGGGCCGCCATCGGCGGCGCGGCGATGTCGCCCGACGGGCTGGCGCTCTTCGCCCTGGTGCGCACCCCGGGCGCCGAGCCCGGCGCCAGCTTCGACCGCCCCGGCACCCGCTGGCCGGCCTTCGACCCGGCCGTGCCGCCGCGCAGCACCCTGGTCACCCTGCTGCGCGATGGCGGGCAGCGGGTCGGCGGCTGACTTCCCGGCCCCGGTCGCGCGGTGTAGATTGTATAAAATGACTTGGACAGACGCATGACGGAACAGTTGGGGGCGGTGCTGGACAGCCCGGTGCCGGCCATCACCGTGGCGGAGGCCGAGGCCTTCGCCCGCGACGCCTTCGGCCTGGACGGCGCCATCCGCCCGCTGACCGCCGAACGCGACCGCAATTTCCTGCTCGTCGCCCGCGACGGGCGCGAATACGCCATGCGGGTGATCAACGCGGCCGAGGACCCGGCGGTCTCCGACTTCCAGAGCCGCGCGCTGATGCATGCCGCCGCCGCCGATCCGACCCTGCCGGTGCCGCGGCTGCACCTTCCGCTGGCGGGTGACGCGGCCGAGGCGGTCTGGCAGCCGGCCGACGCCGGCCCGCCCTGCCGCGTGCGGGTGCTCGACTATCTGTCCGGCCGGCCGCTGCACCTGACCGCGCCGGACCGCGCCCAGCGCACCGCCATCGGCCAGTGCCTGGCGCGGCTGGACCGGGCATTGTCCGGCTTCCGCCACCCGGCCGAGAGCCATGTGCTGCTCTGGGACATCCAGCGCGCGCTGCAGCTGCGCGGCTTCGCGGAACAGCTGCCGGAGCCCGCCGACCGCGCGCTGGCGCTGGGCATCCTCGACCGGCTGGAGCGGCACGCCCTGCCGCTGCTGCCCGGCCTTCGCCCGCAGGTCATCCACAACGACTTCAACCCGCACAACATCCTGGCCGATGCGGTGGACGACCAGCGGATCACCGGCATCATCGATTTCGGCGACATGGTGCGCGCGCCGCTGGTGCAGGACCTGGCGACCGCCGCCGCCTATTCCCTGGCGCCGGAAGGCCATCCGCTGGAAGGCCCGGCCCAGATCATCGCTGCCTTCGACGCCGCCTGCCCGCTCTGGGAGGAGGAGCTCGAGGTGCTCGCCGACCTGATCGCGACACGGACGGCCGTCTCGGTCATCATCAGCGGCTGGCGCGCCCTGCGGCAGCCGGAGAATGCGGCGTACATCCTGCGCAACTACCCCCGCAGCCTGTCCGGGCTGCGCCGCCTGGGGGCGCTGAGGCGCGAGGATGCAAGGACCTATCTGCGGGAGGCACTCGGCCGATGACCATGATCAACGCCTATGATTCGCGCGCCATCAACGGTGTGGCGGAGCGCGAGCGCGCCCTGATCGCCCGGCGCGAGCGGCTGCTCGGGCCCGCCTACCGGCTGTTCTACGCCAATCCGGTGCATCTGGTGCGCGGCGAGGGGGTCTGGCTCTACGACCCCGACGGCAACCCCTATCTCGACGTCTACAACAACGTCGCTTCCGTCGGCCACTGCCACCCGCATGTCGTGGCGGCGCTGGCCCGCCAGGCCTCGGTGCTGAACACCCACACCCGCTACCTGGGCGAGGGCATCCTCGACTACGCCGAGAAGCTGCTGGGGTATTTCCCGCCCGAGCTCAGCCACGTGATGTTCACCTGCACCGGCAGCGAGGCCAATGACCTGGCCTATCGCGTCGCGCGGTCCTACACCGGCGGCACCGGCTTCATCGTGACCAGGCTCGCCTATCACGGCGTCACCGTCGCCATCTCCGAGATGTCGCCTTCGCTCGGCAACGGCATCACCCTCGGTGAGAACGTCCGCACGGTGCCGGCGCCGGATGGCTATCGCGGCGGCCCGGGCGTGGCCGAGCGCTTCGCCGCCGATGTCCGCGCGGCCATCGCCGAGATGCAGGCCGCCGGCATCACCCCCGCGGCGCTGCTGGTCGACACCGCCTTCACCAGCGATGGCGTCTTCACCGACCCGGCCGGCTTCCTGGCCCCCGCCGTCGAAGCCATCCGCGAGGCCGGCGGATTGTTCATCGCCGACGAGGTGCAGCCCGGCTTCGGCCGCACCGGCGATGCCATGTGGGGTTTTTCCCGGCATGGTCTGGTGCCCGACATGGTCACCATGGGCAAGCCGATGGGCAACGGCCATCCGATCGCCGGCATGGTGGCGCGTCCGGAGATTTTGGCCCGCTTCGGCGAGCGCACCCGCTATTTCAACACCTTCGGCGGCAACCCCGTCTCCTGCGCCGTCGGCCAGGCGGTGCTCGAGGTGATCGAGAGCGAAGGCCTGGTCGAGAACGCGCGGACCACCGGCGCCTATCTGATGGACGGCATCCGCCGCCTGGCCGGGCGCTTCGAGGTGATCGGCGATGTCCGCGGCGCCGGTCTGATGGTCGGCGTCGAGCTGGTTGCCGACCGTGCCAGCAAGGCCCCCGGCACCGCCGCGGCCGCGGCCCTGGTGAATGGGCTGCGCGAGCGGCGGGTGCTGATCAGCGCCTCCGGCCCGCATGCGAACGTGCTGAAGATCCGCCCGCCGCTGGTCTTCCGCCCCGAGCATGCCGACCACTTCCTGGCCGCCATGGAGGCGGTCCTGCCCAGCCTGCCGCGCGGCTGAGGACCGCAAACCGGGGAGGGGTCGTTACGAAACCCCTCACCAAAAAGTTTCCCGCTTTGTTCTTTTTCTGGGGCGGCTGTGGCGGGCCTGCGCTTGCGGCTATGTTCTTTTTCTGTTCCCATTTGCCCATGCCGAGCACCTCCTTTTCCCCGCCTGCGCCATTCTCCTGGACCCCGCCGCACACCCCTGTGGCGCCCCCCTCCTGGCGGATCGCCCCGCGGAACGGGCGGCGTCCCGGCTGGGCGCGGGCGGGCGAAGCTGGCCTGCCCGCGCTTCCCCCGATCCTGCGGTCGCGCGACGCCGCGCGCCTGGCCCTGGCGGCGCTGCCCTGGAAGCGGTGGCACCGCGCCAGCCGGCAGGTGATGCTGGCGGTGGTGCTGGGCATGGGCGGCGGCTGGTTCGTCGGCCGGCTGGCGGTCTTCGCCATCGGCGTGTGAGGCGGCCCCCTCACAGCGCCGCCCCGGCGAACACCGCGCCCACCCAGTCGAGGAAGACGCGAAGCCTGGGCGGCACCAGGCGGCGCTGCGGATATAGGGCGGAGAGCGGCATCGGCAGAGGCGGGTGGTCGGGCAGCACCTCGACCAGCCGGCCGGCCGCGAGATCCTCGGCGAAGCGGTAGCGCGGCGCCTGCACCAGGCCGAAGCCGAGCCGCGCCAGCTCGGCCAGGCTGTCGGCATTGTTCACCGTCAGCCGGCAGGGCAGCCGGACCAGCTTGACGCCGCCGGGGGTGGTGAATTCCAGCGGCATCACCTCGCCGCTGCGCGAGGAGAGGAAGCCGACCATCTGGTGGCCTTCCAGCGCCTCGATGCTCTCCGGCGCTCCCTGCGCGGCCAGGTAGCCGGGGCTCGCCACGGTCACCTCGCGGATCTGGCCGAGCGGCCGGCGGATCAGCCCGGATTCCTCCGGCTCGCCGGCGCGGATGGCGCAGTCGACGCCCTCGCGCAGCAGGTCGACCAGCCGGTCGCCCTGGCCGAGCTGCAGGCTGATCAGCGGATGCCGCGCCATGAAGTCGGGCAGCGCCGGCAGCAGGAAGCTCTGGGTCAGGCGGGGATGGGCGTCGATCCGCAGCAGCCCGCGCGGCCGGGTGTCGCGCAGCATGTCCTCGGCCTCCTCGACCTCGGCCAGGATGGCGGTGCAGCGCTCGTAATAGGCCTGCCCCTCCAGCGTCGGCGCGACATGCCGGGTCGAGCGTTCCAGCAGCCGCACGCCGAGGCTGGCCTCCAGCTGCTGCAGCGCCGCCGTCGCGGTGGAGCGCGGCAGGCCGAGATCGGCGGCGGCGGCGGTGAAGCTGCGGCGCTCCACCAGCCGGGCGAAGAGGCGCATGCGGTCGAAGCGGTCCATGCCGGCATTATTCAGCAAGCCTGAAAAGTGATGGCAAGTTCCGGTCGATTATTCAGCGCGACCCCAATGCCATTCTCCGCTCACCCAAGCATGGAGAATGATCATGACCGACAGGAAGGTGGCGATCGTGACCGGCGCCGGCCAGGGCATCGGCGCGGCGCTGGCCGAGCGGCTGGCGCAGGACGGGATGGCGGTGATCGTCAACTACGCCCGCAGCCAGGCCCCGGCCGCGGCGCTGGTCGCCCGCATCCAGGCCGGCGGCGGCGCGGCCCGGGCGGTGCAGGCCGATATCGCGGCGCCCGGGGGCATGGCGCGGCTGTTCGACGCGGCCGGGGCCGCCTGGGGCGGCGCCGACGTGCTGGTGAACAATGCCGGCATCATGCAGCTGGCGCCGCTCGCCGAGGTGGGCGATGCCGATTTCGAGCGGCAGGTCGCGGTCAATCTGGGCGGCGTCTTCCGCGGGCTGCGCGAGGCGGCGCGGCGGCTGCGCGACGGCGGGCGGATCGTCAGCTTCTCCTCCAGCGTGGTCGGGCTGTGGCAGCCGGGCTATGGCGTCTATGCCGCCACCAAGGCGGCGGTCGAGGCGATGACCCATGTGCTGGCCAAGGAGCTCGGCGGGCGGCGGATCTCGGTGAATGCCGTGGCGCCCGGCCCGGTGGAGACGGCGCTGTTCCTCGACGGCAAGCCGGCCGAGCTGGTCGAGAGCATCCGGCGCGGCCATCCGCAGGGCCGCCTCGGCCAGCCGCAGGACATCGCGGGCGTGGTCAGCTTCCTGGCCGGGCCGGATGGCGGCTGGGTCAGCGGCCAGGTGATCCGCGCCAATGGCGGCGTGGTCTGAGGGGGGCGGCAGCATGGCCACCCCGAAGCGGATCCTGATCACCGGCGCCTCCAGCGGCTTCGGCGCCATGGCGGCGCGGCGGCTGGCGCGCGACGGCCACCGGGTGTTTGCCAGCATGCGCGACCTCGCGGCCCATGGCGGCAAGCCGGCGGACGAGATGCGCGCCCTGGCCGCCGAGGAAAAGCTGGCGCTGCTGCCGGTGGCGCTGGACGTCACCGACGATGCCTCGGTCGAGGCGGCGGTGCGCCAGCTGCTGGACCAGGCGGGCGGCATCGATGTGCTGGTGCAGAATGCCGGCCATATGGGCTTCGGCCCGGCCGAGGCCTTCTCGCCGGCGCAGCTGGCCCGGCTCTACGAGGTCAATGTCGTGGGCGCCCACCGGCTGTGCCGCGCCGTGCTGCCGGCGATGCGCGCTGCCGGCCAAGGTTTTCTTCTGTGGGTCGGTTCCAGCAGCACGCGGGGCGGCACGCCGCCCTTCCTGGCGCCCTATTTCGCCGCCAAGGCCGGGATGGACGCGCTGGCGCAGAGCTATGCGCTGGAGCTCGCCCGCTTCGGCATCGAGAGCAGCATCCTGGTCCCCGGCGCCTTCACCCGCGGCACGGAGCATTTCGCCCATGCCATGGCGCCGGAGGATGCCGCCCGGGCCGAGGCCTATTGGCAGGGCCCCTATGCCGGGGTCGACCGCGCCGCGCTGGAGGGGCTGGCGAAGCTGGAGCCCGCGGATGCCGATCCGCAGAGCGTCGCCGAGGCGATCGCCGCGCTGGTTGCCCTGCCGCACGGGACGCGCCCCTTCCGCCGCCATGTCGACCCGGCCCAGGACGGCGCCGAGGTGGTCAATGCGGTGGCCGACCGGCTGCGCGCCCAGCTGCTGGAGCGGATCGGCCTGGCCGACCTGCTGCGCCCTGGCGCTGCCGCGCCTCAGACCGACAGGTAGCGCGCCCGCAGCCCGGCATCCGCCATCACCGCGGCCATCGGCCCGTGATGGCGGATCTGGCCGGTCTCCAGCAGATAGGCGCGGTCGGCGATGCTGGCGGCGAAGCCGGGATTCTGCTCGGAGAGCAGGATGGCGAGGCCTTCCGCCTTCAGCCCCAGCAGCGCCTCGGCCAGGCGGTCGACCACCACCGGGGCCAGGCCTTCCGAGGGCTCGTCCAGCAGCAGCAGCCGCGGATTGCCCATCAGCGTCCGGGCGATGGCCAGCATCTGCTGCTCGCCGCCGCTCATCCGCCCGCCGGGGCGCTTCTTCATCGCGCCGAGGCTGGGGAACAGGGCGTAGAGGCGCTCTGCCGTCCAGGGCGCCTGGCCCGGGCGGGGCGGGCGGCGGCCGACCTCGAGATTCTCCTCGACCGTCAGATCCGGAAAGATCCGACGCTCCTCGGGCACATAGCCGAGGCCGATCCGCGCCACCGCATGCGGCGCCAGCCCGTCCAGGTCGCGGCCCTCGAAGCGGACGCTGCCACCGGTCGGCGGCAGCAGGCGCATGATGGCTTTCATCGTGGTGCTCTTCCCGGCGCCGTTGCGGCCGAGCAGGCAGGCCACCTCGCCGGCGGCGACGTCCAGGCTGACCCCGTGTAGGATATGGGCGCGGCCGTAATGCGCCTGCAGGCCGTCCACCGCCAGCATCAGCCCTGCTTCCCCAGATAGCTTTCGCGCACCCGCGGATCGGCGCGGACGGCTTCCGGCGCGCCCTCGGCGATCAGGCGGCCGCGGTCCAGCACCATGACCCGTGCGGCATGGCCGAAGACGACATCCATGTCGTGCTCGGTGAAGAGCACGGCGATCTTCTCCGCCTGTGCGATGGCGGCGGTCTGCGCCATCAGCGCCTGCCGGGCCTCGGGCGCCATGCCGGCGGTGGGCTCGTCCATCAGCAGCAGGCGCGGGCGGTTGGCCAGCGCCATGGCCAGCTCCACCCGCTTCAGGTCGCCATAGGCCAGCACGCCGCATGCTTTTTGCAGTTGGGCCGCCATGCCGACGCGGTCGAGCAGTTCCTTCGCTTCCTCGGCGAAGAGATCGCCGGAGGGCCGGAGGAAGGAAAACACCCGCCGGTGGTGCGACAGCAGGGCCAGCCGCACATTCTCCGCCACGCTCAGCGAGGCGAAGGTCGCGGTGATCTGGAAGGTCCGCCCGACGCCCCGCCGCCAGAGCTTGCGCGGGGGCAGGCCGGTGACATCGTCCCCCGCCAGCCGCACCCGCCCGGCATCCGCGCGCACCTGGCCGTTGAGCAGGTTGAAAAGAGTGCTTTTCCCGGCGCCGTTGGGGCCGATCAGCGCCAGCATCTCGCCGGGGGCCAGGGCGAAGGAGACGCCATCCACCGCCCGCACCCCGCCCCAGGTTTTGGTCAGCCCCTCGGCCTGCAACACGGGCGTGGTCATGCGTCGCGCCGCCGGAAGGCTCCGGCCAGGCCGCGCGGGAAGAACAGGACCAGCGCCAGGATCACCACGCCCAGCACCAGCCGCCAGCAATCGGTCAGCCGCGCCAGCTGCTCCTGCAGCCCGGCATAGGCGATGGCGCCGACGATCGGGCCCGTCAGCGTCTGCACCCCGCCCAGCAGCACCATCAGCAGCGCATCGACGCTGCGGGGGATGCCGAGGAAGGAGGGAAACACGCTGCCCTTGCCATAGGCGAAGAGCGCCCCCGCCAGCCCGGCCAGCGCCGCGCTGACCGCGAAGGCGATCCAGCGGAGAAGAAAGCCGTCCAGCCCGATGGCCTCGGCGCGCAGCGGAGAATCGCGTTGCGCCCGCAGCGCCAGGCCGAAGGGCGCGCGGATGATCCGGCGCAGCAGCAGGACGCCGGCCGCCGACAGCGCCAGGCTCAGGTAGAAGAAGACCAGCCGGCCGCGCGCCCAGCCGCTCGGCCAGACGCCCAGGATGCCGTTGTCGCCGCCCGTCACCTCGACCCACTGAAAAGAAATGCTCCAGGCGATCTGGGCGAAGGCCAGGGTCAGCATGGCGGCATAGACACCCGACAACCGCACGCAGAACCAGCCGAAGAGCAGCCCGACCAGCCCGGCCGCGAAGGGGGCTGCGATCAGCCCGACCTCCATCGGCGCGGCGAGGTGCTTGAACAGCAGCGCCGCGGCATAGGCGCCGGCGCCGAAATAGGCGGCGTGGCCGAAGCTCGCCATGCCGCCCGGGCCCATGATCAGGTGCAGGCTGGCGGCGAACAGGACGAGGACAGAGAAATCCGCCAGCAGGATCAGCGGATAGTCGCCGAGAAATGGCGCCACGCCGACCAGCGCCACCGCCGCCGCGATCGCCGCCCATCGCAGCGGCCCCGGCATCGGCCCGGGCAGCGGCGGGGCAGGGGCGGCGACCGGGGCGGTGGCCGCACCACGCCCCAGCAGCCCCTGCGGCCGCAGCACCAGCACCACCGCCATCACCAGGAAGACCAGCACCAGGGTGATGCGCGGGAAGACCAGGATGCCGAAGGCATGCAGCTCGCCGATGATCAGCGCCGCCAGCGCAGCACCGCCGAGGCTGCCCAAGCCCCCGATGACGACGACCACAAAGGCCTCGACGATGACGGCCATGTCCATGTGCAGGGTGACGGCCTCGCGCGGGATCTGCAGCGCGCCGCCGAGGCCCGCCAGCCCCGCCCCCAGCGCGAAGACCCCGGTGAAGAGCCGCTTCTGGTCGACGCCCAGGGCTGCCACCATCTCCCGGTCATGCGTCGCGGCGCGCAGCAGGATGCCGAAGCGGCTGCGGTGAAGCAGCAGCCAGAGCAGCCCCAGCACCACCGGCCCGACCGCGATCAGGAACAGCTCGTAGAGCGGAAAGCGCGCGCCGAAGATCTCGGTGGCGCCGCGCAGCAGCGGCGCCCGCGGCCCGAACTTGTCGTCGGGCCCCCAGAGCAGCAGCGCCACGTCCTGGACGATCAGCACCAGGGCGAAGGTGGCCAGCAGCTGGAACAGCTCGGGCGCCTGGTAGAGCCGGCGCAGCACCAGCATCTCGACCAGCGCGCCCAGCGCCGCCACGGTCAGCGCAGCGGAAAGGATAGCGCCCCAAAACCCCCAAAAACCGCCGAGCTCGGCGAAGGGGCCATGCGCCGTCAGCGTCCAGGCGAGGTACGCGCCCAGCATGTAGAGGCTGCCATGGGCGAAATTGACGATCCGGCTGACCCCGAAGATCACCGTCAGCCCCGAGGCCACCAGGAACAGCGACGAGGCGCTGGCCAGCCCGTTCAGCCCCTGGACGACCAGCCCCTGCCAATCGAAGGCCAAAAGCCTCAGTCCTGCGGCCGCCAGGCGCGCACCTCGGCCTCGCCGGGCAGGTAGTCGGCGCCGTCGGCATAGCGCCAGTCGACCATCCTGCCGCGCTTGCCCTCGAGCTTGGTGCGCCCGACGAAGGCGCCCAGCGTCGACTGGTGGTCGGCGGCGCGGAAGGTGACCTCGCCGGTGCCGTAGCCGGTCGGGAAGCGGATGCCGCGGAAGGCCTCCACCATCGCCTCGGTCTCGGTGCTGCGCGCTTTCCGCAGCATCGCGGCGATCGCCTGGACATTGTCGTAGCCGACGATCGAGCCGCAGCGCGGCAGCTCGCCGAATTTCTGCCGATAGGCGTCGCGCAGCTTCACATGCGTCTCGTTGTTCAGGTCGTCGCGCGGATAGCCGGTGACGATCCAGCCATCCGGGCATTCCTCGCCCAGAGGCTCGAGATATTCCGGCTCGCCCGACAGCATCGAGGCGACGGTGCGGCCTTCGAACAGGCCCCGGGTGTTGCCCTGGCGGACAAAGTTGAGGAGGTCGGTGCCGAAGGTGACGTTGAAGATACCCTCGGGACGCAGCCGCTCCAGCGCCTGCACCGTGGCGCCGGCATCGATCCGCCCCAGCGCCGGGAACTGCTCGCCGACGAAGGTGGCATCGGGGCGCTTCTTCGCCAGCAGCTCGCGGAACCACTTCACCGCCGACTGGCCGTATTCGTAGTTGGGCGCGACGGTGGCCCAGCGCATGGCGGGCAGCTTCGCCGCCTCCTCGACCAGCATGGCGGCCTGCATATAGGTGCTGGGCCGCAGCCGGAAGGTGTAGCGGTTGCCCCGCGACCAGACCAGCGCATCGGTCAGCGGCTCGCTGGCGGCATAGAGCTTCTTGTTCTGCCGGGCGAAATCACCCAGCGCCAGGCCGACATTGGACAGATAGCCGCCCGCCAGCAGCGCCACGCCCTCGGCATTGACCAGCTCGCCCGCCAGGCGCACGGCATCCTCGGGCTTGCCGGCATCGTCGCGGAAGACGGTCTCCAGCGGGCGGCCATCGATGCCGCCCGCGGCGTTGACCTGCTCCTGCGCCAGGAGCCAGCCATTGCGGTAAGGGCCGAGGAAGGCCGGCTGGGCGGTATAGGAATTGATCTCGCCGATGCGGATGGGGCCACCCTGCGCCCGCGACACCGCCGGCCGCGCCAAAGCCGCGACCGCAACACCCGCCATCAGGCCACGACGGCCAACACCATGGAGCATCGTACCAACCTTTCGCCAGTCCGGCGGACCTTCGGACAGAAAGAAAGGCAAGGAAAGGCTGGGGGAAGGAATTCCCCCAGACCCCCATCTTTTTTCTGCCGATGCTGCCGCCGAGGGTGGGACGGCAGGACAAATGACCCGGGCCAAGGCGCTAGCTGCGGCGCGATCTCAGCCAGCGAAGCAGGCTCCACCCGCTCAGGACCAGCATCACGCCCGAGAATATATGGAACCAAGGATCCGGCAGCCGCAGCGACCTGATCAGGCCGATCAGATTGCCGAAGAACTCCCGGGCACCGCCGCCTTTCACCCCAGGCGGCCAGGCAGCGCCGCCAAGGCCTCGACCTCGGCATTCGCGAAGGCCAGCCGCAGATGGCGATCCTGCCCCGGGCCGAAGAAGGGGCCCGGCAAGGTCAGCAAGCCACGCTCCGCCGCCAGCGCTTCGGCCACTCCAAGCGCGTCGCCCCGGTCAGAGGGGATGCGCAGATACGCAAAATACGTCCCCAAGGCATCGATCTGCCAGTCGGGCGCCGCGGCCAAGGCAGCGCGAAAGGCCTCGGCCCGCCCGGCCATGATCGCCCGGTTGCCGCGGCGCCATTCGGCCAGCGCCGGCACCGCCCAGACCAGCGCCGCCTGGGCCGGCCGCGCCGCGCAGATCTGCATGGTGTCCAGCAGCTTCATCAGCTCGGTCCGGAAGGCGCCGCCGCCGACCACCGCCCCCACCCGGTGCCCCGGGATGCAGTAGGACTTGGCGAAGGAATAGAGCTGCACCAGCCCATCCCCCCAGTCGGGATTCGAGAACAGCGGATGCGGTGGTGTCGCACTTTCAGGAAGAAAATCGCGATAGGTCTCGTCCAGCACCAGCCAGATGCCGCGCTGCCGGCAGGTCTCGGCGATGGCGGCGATGACGGCCGGTGGATAGATCGCCCCCGTCGGGTTGTTCGGCGTCACCAGCACCACCGCCCGGACATTCGGGGTGATCGCCGCCGCCAGCCGCCCGGCGTCGGGCACGAAGCCGTCCTCGGCGCGGGTCTCGAAGGGCAGGGCCTCGATGCCCAGCAGCTCCAGCGCCATGCGGTGGTTGAAGTACCAGGGCGTCGGCAGCAGCACCGCGTCGCCGCTGCCGGCCAGCACCGTCATGGTCATGGTGAAGGCCAGGTTGCAGCCGGCGGTGATCGCCACCTGCGCCGGCGACACCGCCGCGCCATAGAAGCCGCTGACATCGGCGGCGAAGGCTTCGCGCAGCGCCAGGTCGCCATCGATCGGACCATAGCCGGCGGCGGCGCGATGGCCGGCGGCCTCGGCCAGCCGCGCCAGCATCCCGGGATGCGGCGGATAGCCCGGCACCGCCTGGGTCAGGTCGAGCATCGGCCCGGCCTGCCCGGCATAGCGGGCGGCCCAGCCGCGGGCGGCGGGAATCGGGGGCGCAGAGGTCGCGCCGACGCGCGGCGACAGGCGAAGGCTTGGCATGCCCCTTCTCATGCCGCGGGACGGCGGGAAAGCAAGCGCTTTCCGTCGCCGATGTTTCTCGCCACTGTCGCCGAAGCGTCATGGTGCAGCGCTATGACGCCGGCCCCACCGCGCCCCGAGGACCCGACCTTGCCCAAGCTGGCCGAAACCTTCCTGCACCCGACCGTCCGCCAGCGCGAGACCGTCATCGGCCAGTCCTGCGAGGTGCTGGAGCACAGCGCCATCGAATACAGCACGCTCGGCGACTACAGCTATCTGGGCCAGCACTGCATGGTGGCGGATGCCGAGATCGGCCGCTTCTGCGCCATCGCCGCCATGGTGCGGATCGGCGCGCCCAACCACCCGACCGGCCGCGCCGCGCAGCACCGCTTCACCTATTGCCCGGAATACTACGATGGCAGCGCGAGCCGCGACGCCAGCTTCTTCGCCGACCGCCGCGGCGACCGCGTGGTCATCGGCCATGACGTCTGGATCGGCCATGGCGTCACCGTGCTGCCCGGCGTGACCGTGGGCCACGGCGCCGTGCTGGCCGCCGGCGCCGTGGTGACCAGGGACGTGGCGCCCTACACCATCGTCGGCGGCGTCCCCGCCCGCCCGATCCGCGACCGCTTCCCGCCGGCGATCGCCGGGCGGCTGCTGCGCATCCGCTGGTGGGACTGGCCCTTCGCCACCATCATGGAGCGCCTGCCGGACTTCCAGTCGGACGACATCGCGGCCTTCTGCGAGCGCTGGGACGTCTAGGACGCTTCCCCCGCCGGCCGCCCGGTGGCGTGCCGCCAGTGATGCCAGAGCAGCCGGGCGGCCAGCGACCGCCAGGGGCTCCAGGCCTCGGCCAGGCGGGACAGCTCCTTCGGCGTCGGCCGGGCGGGCAGCGACTTCAGGTGCTGCAGCCCGGCCGCCAGCGCCACGTCGCCCTGCGGGAAGATGTCCGGCCGGTCCTCGGCGAACATCAGATGCACCTGCGCCGTCCAGGGCCCCAGCCCGCGCTGCGCCGAGAGATGCGCGATGGCGGCCTCATCGGCCATGCCCGGCAGCGCCGCGAAGTCCAGCACCCCGGCGCGGCAGGCCTCGGCCAGGCTGCGCAGATGCGCGACCTTGGGGCGGGACAGGCCGGCGGCGCGCAGCTGCTCGTTGGTCAGCGCCAGCATGCCTTCCGGCTCCAGCGCCCCGGGCAATGCCGAAAAGCGCTTCCAGATGGCGGTGGCGGCCTGGTTGCTGATCTGCTGGCCCAGCACCGTGCGCGCCAGCCCGCCGAAGCCCTGCGGCCGGCTGCGCCAGGGCAGCGGGCCGGCCGCGGCCTCGATGCCGGCGAAAGCGGGGTCGAGCACGGCCAGTTCCAGCATGCCGGCGCGGGCCCAGGCGGGCACCTCAGGCGAATCGATGACGACGGTCATGCCCGCATTATTCAGGGCAGAGCGCATCCTCGGGCAAGCCGCCCAGCTGCAGCGCCATGGCCATGCGGCTGAAGCGGCGCGGATCGACGTCGCCGCCGGCGGCCAGCCACAGCATGTCGCCGCCGCGCGAGATCAGCGCCACCCGCGACCCCGGCACCTGCCGCGGCGGCAGCCCGTCGCGCGGCCCGGACCAGAGGCCGAGCCGGCAGCGCCCCGGCCCGCGATATCCGGCATAGATGCCGCCGGCGACGCGCTGGCTCTGCGCCAGGGTCAGCCCGGCGCCGGCGAGGTCCGGCAGGCGCGCCAGGCTGGTCGCCGGCAGCATGGTGCTGGAGCGCAGCCCGGCGGCGAAGGCGCGGTGGGCGGCCAGCACCGGCGGCTCGCGCTCACGCTCGACCAGCAGGGCGACGCCGCCGGCCAGGGCCAGGGCGGTGACGACCGAGGCGCTGAAGCGCAGCCAGTCGCCCCGCGTCGGCCGCCGGTCGCGCAACCCGGCACCGCGCATCGGCGGGGCGGCGGCAAGCGGCGGCATCGGCGACGGGACGGGCATGACGGCGGCAGCCTAGCTGTCGCCGCCCCCTTGCGGAAGCGTGACGGTGGCGTTCGTGTGACGCAAAATTCACGGGAAACGCGCCAGCCGGGCGCAAGCAGGCGCGCCGCGCGGATTGAATTTCCCGGCGGAATGAAACGAAGTGCGACGGCGCGCGGAGCGGCAAATTCCTGTAACATGCCGGGCAGGCACCCTTGCCATATCCCCGCTATGGTCGAGCCCATGGAACCGCCTCCGCATATCCTGGTCGTCGATGATGATCGGGAGATCCGCGATCTTCTGTCGAAATTCCTCGAACGGCAGTCCTGCCGCGTCACCGCCGCGCGCGATGCGCGGGAGGCGCGGAGGCTCTGGCCGCTGGGGCGCTACCACCTGGTGGTGCTGGACCTGATGCTGCCCGGGGAGTCCGGCCTGGACTTCGCCCGCTGGCTGCGCAGCCAGTCCGACGTGCCGATCGTCATGCTGACGGCGATGAGCGAGGAGACCGACCGCATCGTCGGGCTCGAGCTCGGCGCCGACGACTACGTGGCCAAGCCCTTCAACCCGCGCGAGCTGCTGGCCCGCATCCGGGCGGTGCTGCGCCGCGCCAATGGCGAGGGCACGGCGAACCAGGAGCCGCCGGCCAAGGCGATCCGCTTCGCCGGCTGGACGCTGGAGCCCGCCCGCCGCCGCCTGCTGAACATGGACGGCGTCGAGGTGCCATTGACCGGCGGCGAGTACGAGCTGCTGATGGTGCTGGTCGAGCGGCCGAACCGGGTGCTGACCCGCGACATGCTGATGGACCTGCTGCGCGGCCGCCAGGCGGGGCCCTTCGACCGGGCGATCGACGTCGCCGTGTCGCGGCTGCGGCGCAAGCTCGAGGATGACGGGCGCAATCCCAGCCTGATCAAGACGGTGCGCGGCGGCGGCTATGTGCTGGCGGCGACCGTCGACAAGCATGCCGGGGCCGGGGCTGAGGCGGGCGCCGGCGACGCGCTCGAGGTGGACGAGCTGCCGGGGACCGTGGAGGTGGCCGGCAAGGCCGCGGGGTGATTCGCCGCCTGCTGCCGCGCAGCCTCGCCTGGCGCACCGCGCTGTTCCTCAGCCTGGCGCTGATGCTGGTGCAGGCGGCGGGGCTGACCATCCATGCCCTGGACCGCGTCGACCTGCAGCGGCTGGCGATCTCGCGCGAGATCAGCGCCCGCGCCTTCGGGGTCTGGCGCACCGTGCTGCTGGCGCCGCCGGACCGGCGTGAATCCATGCTCTACGACATCGACCTGCCGCCCGGGCTGGTGGTCGACCTGTCGGAGATGCCGGCGGTGCGGCCGGGGATGCAGCGCGCGCCGCTGGCCCTTGTCCGGCTGTTCCGGCTGGACCTGATCGGTGGCGGGCTGTCGCGCTTCCGCCCGAAGGAGGCGCTGGTCGCCGGCGGGCCGCATCCGGGCATCCTGGTGGTGGCGATGCAGCTGCCCGACGGACCCTGGCTGAACATGTGGCTGTCGGTGCCGCCGCCGCGCCCCTGGCATTCCGAGACCTTCCTGTTCGCCTTCGTGCTGATGACCGGCGCGGCCTGGGCGCTGATCCTCTGGGCCACCCGCCGCCTGACGCGTCCGGTGGCGGCGCTGGCCCGCGCGGCCGAGCGGCTGGGGCGCGACGTCAACACCCCGCCGCTGCCGGAGAACGGGCCGTCGGAGGTCGCGACCGCGGCGCGCGCCTTCAACACCATGGCCGAGCGCATCCGCCGCTTCGTCGGCGACCGCACCCAGATGCTGGCCGCCATCGGCCATGACCTGCGCACGCCGATCACCCGGCTGCGGCTGCGCGCCGAATTCCTCGACGATGACGAGCAGCGGCGGAAGATGCTGGCCGACCTCGACGAGATGGAGGCGATGGTCAATGCGACGCTGGCCTTCGCCCGCGACGATTCGGCGACCGAGCCCTCGGTGCCGCTCGACCTGGCCGCCCTGTGCCGCACCGTCCTCGACGAGGCCGCCGATGCCCGCCCCGACATGGACCCGGAGGCGATCGCCTATGAAGGCCCCGAGCGGCTGCGCATCCGCGCGCGCCCGATCGCGCTGAAACGGGCCCTGGCCAACCTGGTCGGCAATGCCCTGAATTATGGCGGGTCGGCGAAGATCCGGCTGGAGGATGCCGGCGGCCGGCCCGAGGGGCTGGTCCGGCTGGCGATCGAGGATGACGGGCCGGGCATCCCGGAGGAATCGCTGGAAGCCGTGTTCCAGCCCTTCCGCCGCCTGGAGACCAGCCGCAACCGCGAGACCGGCGGCACCGGGCTCGGCCTGCCGATCGCCCGCAACATCCTGCGCGCGCATGGCGGCGACGTGGTGCTGCACAACCGGGGCACGGCCGGGCTGACGGCGCTGGTCACCCTTCCGGCCTAGAGCCGACCGGCTGCGGACAGACGAAGCCAGTCGGATCCGGGACCTTGTTTGTTCGCGCGACTCAGGCGTTTCGGTGCTGCCACCTCGAGCCATCACGCTCCAGCGGGCGGCGGGGGGAAGGGGCGCAGCCTGATCCTGGTCAGATGCGCCTCGGCCCGGGCGCCTTCGGGGCCTTCGCCGCGGGTGTAGTCGCGCTGCCAGCCCTGGCGGCGGGCCTCGCTCTGCGGCGCGTGCAGGTCGATGTTGAAGCGTCGGCGGCTGTCGCGCCAGGCGGCATGGCTGGCCGCCAGCGACGGCTCCGCAGCCAGCGGGCGGGTCTCCGGCCGGGCGTCGAGCGCCAGCGACAGGTCGAGCGGAAAGAAGAAGCAGACCGTCTCGCCGGGCGCAAAGCGCACCACATGGTCGGGGCGGGTGAAGCGCCAGTTCATGGTGAAGGTCATCGGCGCCCAGTCGGCCTCGACGATGCCGGTCAGCGGCGCGATGCCGTCCTTCGCCGCATTGGGCGGTCCGCCGACCCAGAGCGCCTGGCCGGGGGCGCAGCGCAGCAGCGCCGGGACCGGAAAGGTCAGCACGCCAGCGCCGAAATGGCTGACCGGCGCCACGCCGCCCGCCCGCAAGACCCGCACCGAGACGTCCTCGCGGGATGGGCCGCCGTTCCACCAGGCCTCGACGCCGCATTGGGTCTGGATCTCCCAGCCATGCGCATTGGCGATCGTCAGCGGCAGGCAGCGATAGGCGAAGCCCCCGGGCGTCGCGTCCATCCAGCCGCGGCGGGGCGAGGCCGGGCGGATCGGCGGCAGCGGCGCCTCGGGCAGCGCGTAGGCGGTCAGGGGAAAGGCGGCGCGGCGGGGTGGCGGCATGGCCGCAGGATAGCGCCCCGCCGGTTAGCGCTCAGTTGGTGCAGCGCTTGAGCGGCGCCGGGAAATCGGCGCAGTTCGGGAAGACGATCTCGTCGGGGCCGCGGCGCTCGATGCGCAGCAGGTTGGGGTCGCCGCCGCAGCCGAAGCCGACACCCGGCGGCAGGTTGCGTGCGCCGGCAGGCGCCACCGGCGCCAGGCGGATGGTCAGGCCGGTGGGATCGGCCTGGGCGGTCTCGATCAGCCGCTGGCGATAGGCCACGTCCAGCGGGGTGGAGCGCATGATGACGTCGCGGGTGAAGATCACGCTGGGCTGGCCGGCGCAGTCGGGGCCACGGGTCTCGGTGGCCGGGAAGAAGCCGCCGGTCCAGCTGCCGAAGACCCAGGCATGCGGCGGCTGCGGCGCCTGCGCGGCGCCTGGGGTCAGCCCCAGGCCCAGCGCCAATCCGATACCCAGTAGTCCTGCCGCGATCCGCATGCGCGAGAAATCCCTTCGCTGTGGCCGCGGCAGGTAAGCGGGTCTGCAGCCAAAGGTCCAGACACTCGGCCGTCAGGGCGGCGGCCCAGGCTTGTTCCCTCAGGCGTGTTTCCTCAGGCGAGCTTCAGCTCTTCCTGGACCAGCGAGACCCAGTAGCCGATGCCATAGGCAATGGCGTCGTCGTTGAAGTTGTAGGTCGGCGTGTGCAGCCCTTCCGAGGTCGCGCCGCCGGCGCCCTGGCCCATGAAGATGAAGGCGCCGGGCTTGGCTTCCAGCATGTAGGCGAAGTCCTCGCCGCCGGTGATCTGCGGCGCGCGGGCATCGACCGTCCCGGCCCCCACTAGCGCCACGGCGGCGCGGGCGGCGATGGCGGTCTGCTCCTCGTGGTTCACCACGGGGGTGCCGTTGCGGATATAGGTCACCTCGGCGGTGCAGCCGAAGGTGGCGGCCAGGCCCTCGGCGAGCTCCTTCATGCGGCGCTCCATGGTGTCGCGCACCTCGGGGGTGAAGGAGCGGGCGGTGCCGCCGATGCGGATCTCGGCCGGCATCACGTTGGTGGAGCCGAAGGCGCCGCCGGCGATGGCGCCGACGCTGATCACCGCCGGGTCGATGGCCGGGATGTTGCGGCTGACCACGGTCTGCAGCGCCAGGATGAACTGGGCCTGCAGCACGGTGACGTCGGTCGCCAGGTGCGGCGTCGCGCCGCCATGGCCGCCGGTGCCGCGGAAGGTGACCAGCCAGCGGTCGGGGGCGGCCATGAAGGGGCCCGGGCGGATGGCGAACTGCCCGAGCGGCAGGCCGGGCTCGTTGTGCAACCCGTAGACGGCGTCGACCGGGAAGCGCTCGAACAGCCCGTCGGCCAGCATGGCCTTGGCGCCGCCGCGGCCTTCCTCGGCCGGCTGGAAGATGAACTGGATGGTGCCGCCGAAGTCGCGGTGCTGCGCCAGGTACTGCGCCGCGCCCAGCAGCATGGTGGTGTGGCCGTCATGGCCGCAGGCATGCATCTTGCCTTCGTTGACCGAGGCATAGGGCAGGCCGGTCGCCTCGTTGATCAGCAGCGCGTCCATGTCGGCGCGCAGGCCGATGGCGCGCTGCCCGGCCAGTTTTCCTTTCAGCGTGCCGACGACGCCGTAGCGCCCGACGCCTTCGGTCACGTCCAGGCCCCATTCCTTGAGCTTGTTGGCGACGAGCGCCGCGGTGCGCTCCTCCTCCATGCCGATCTCCGGATGGGCGTGGATGTCCTGCCGGATCTTGGCGAGTTCCGGCTGGAGAGACTTCAAGGAATCGAGCAGGGCCTGGTTCATCGCGTGCCGCCGTGGATCAGAAATAGAAGGGGGGTGCGGGGGAATACTTTCCCCCGCTGCTTGCTTTGCTTATTCGCCCGCCGCCGCCAGCATCCGGGAGACCGCCTCGCCGCGCCCCAGCGCGAAGAGCACCGCGTCGATCGGCGGCGACTGGGTGCTGCCGGTCAGCGCCGCGCGCAGCGGCTGGGCGACGGCGCCGAGCTTGATCTCCTTCACCTCGGCATAGTCGCGCAGCCACTTGTCGAGGTCGGCGCGCTCCCAGGGGGCGTCGGTCAGGAAGATCGCCAAATCCTTCAGCCGCTCCTTGGCTTCCGGGGTCAGCTGGGCTTCCGCCTTGGGCTCGAAGGCCAGCGGCAGGGTCGCCACCGCGAAGCCGGCCATGTCGGCGGCTTCGTTCAGGGTGCGGGCGCGCGGCATAATGTCGGGCATCAGCAGGCGGACGCGCTCGGCCCCCTCGGCGCCGAAGCCGATGGAGGGGCGCTTGGCCATGATCTCGAGGACGCGGCGAGCCAGAACGTCCGGATCCATCTGGCGCAGATACTGAGCGTTCAGATGGGTGAGCTTGGCATAGTCCATGCGGCTGGCGGCGCGGCCGACATCCTTGAGGTCGAAGAGCTCGATGGCGCGGTCGCGCGGGACGAACTCCTCGTCGCCATGGCCCCAGCCGAGACGCAGCAGGTAGTTGCAGACGGCTTCCGGAAGGAAGCCCTGGTCGCGGAACTCCAGCGCGCCGACGGCGCCGTGGCGCTTCGACAGCTTGGCGCCGTCGGCGCCGTGGATCAGCGGGATATGGGCGAAATGCGGCCGGCGCCAGCCCATGGCGTCATAGACCATCACCTGCCGGAAGGTATTTGTTAAATGGTCGTCGCCGCGAATCACGTGGGTGATCGCCATGTCGTGGTCGTCGACCACCACCGCATGCAGGTAGGTCGGCGTGCCGTCCGAGCGCAGGATGATCATGTCATCGAGCTCGGTGTTCTGCACGCGGACCTCGCCCTGGACGAGGTCCTGGATGACGGTCTCACCCTCGCGCGGGGCCTTGATGCGGATCACCGGCTTGACGCCGGCCGGCGCCTCGGAGGGGTCGCGGTCGCGCCAGCGGCCGTCATAGCGCGGCGGGCGGCCTTCCTTCATGGCCGTCTCGCGCATTTCGGTCAGCTCTTCCGGCGTGCAGTAGCAGTGGTAGGCGCGGCCGGCCGCCAGCAGCTCATGCGCCACGGCGGCATGGCGGGCTTCCTGCGCGGTCTGCATCACCGGCGGCTCGTCGGCGTCGAGGCCGAGCCAGGCGAGGCTGTCGAGGATCTGCTGCACCGCTTCCGGCGTCGAGCGCTGGCGGTCGGTGTCCTCGATGCGCAGCAGGTACTGCCCACCGTGGTGGCGCGCGAAGAGGAAGTTGAAGAGGGCGGTGCGCGCCCCCCCGATGTGCAGATACCCGGTCGGGGAGGGGGCGAAACGGGTGCGTACGGTCATTGCTCGGCCAATTCCTTCGAGCCGTCGCTTCTACCACCGTGGCGCCCGCCTGTAGAGTGCGCGTATAAGTTGAAGAATGGGAGAAACCCTTGACGCCTCGGGCGGAGTGGTGGCGCGGACCTCGCCGGCGCGGCGCATGCGCGCCGTCCTGGCGCAGCTGCCTGCGCTGCTGGCCGAGGAATGGTCGCGCCTGCCGCTGTGGTGGCCGGTCGCCATGGCCTGCGGTGTCCTGTTCTACTTTTCTCAGTCGGAGGAGCCGGGGAGGCAGGCGCTGTGGCTCGGCCTGGCGCTGGCGGGGCTGGCGCTGCTGCTGGCCTGGCAGGGCTGGGGGCTGACCGGCTGGGCGGTGAGCCTGGCTGCCTGCGCCTGGCTGGGCTTCGGCTGGTGCGCCTGGCAGGCCGCCCGCATGCCGGCGCCGCTGGCCCTGCCGCGCACCGCGCTGGAGGTGACCGGCCGGGTCGCCGCGGTCGAGCAACTGCCCAGCGCCTTGCGGGTGACCCTGCAGGAGGCGCGCTGGTCGGCCGGGATGCCGCCGGCCGCCCGGCCGATCCGGCTGCGGCTGCGCGACCAGGACCCGATCCGCCCAGCGCCCGGCGAGGTGCTGCGGGTCCGCGCCCTGCTGCGCCCGCCCTCGGCACCGGCCTATCCGGGCGCCTGGGACTTCCAGCGCGATGCCTTCTTCAGTGGCCTCGGCGGATCGGGATTCGCGCTGGGCCCGGCCGAGCGGGTCGGCGACGCTGGCGATCCGCCCGCCTTCGCCGCCACCCGCCGTGCCATCGAGGAAAGGGTGCGCGCCGTGCTGCCGGGCCCGGAAGGCGCCATCGCCGCCGCGCTGATCACCGGTAGCCAGAGCGCCATCGCGCCGGCGCCGATGGCGGCGATGCGCGATTCCGGCCTGGCGCATCTGCTCTCCGTCTCCGGGCTGCATATGGCGATCGTCATCGGGCTGGGCTTCGCGGGGCTGCGCTTCCTGATCGCGCTCTGGCCCTGGCTGGCGCTGCGGGTGGATGGCAAGCGGCTGGCCGCACCGCTCGGCCTGGCGCTGGGGGCGGGCTACCTGCTGCTGACCGGGCTGCAGGTGCCGATGCTGCGCAGCTTCGCCATGGCGGCGCTGGCGGTCGCCGGGCTGCTGCTGGGACGGCGGGCGCTGTCGCTGCGGGCGCTGGGCCTGGCCGCCATGGTGGTGATGGCCTGGCAGCCGGCGGCGCTGCTCGGCCCCTCCTTCCAGATGAGCTTTTCCGCGGTGCTGGCCCTGCTGGCGGTGGCCGAAGCGCGGCCGGCCTGGCTGGCTGGCTTCCGGTCGGGGCGCGAATGGTGGCGGCGGCCGGCGTTGATCCTGGGCGGGCTGCTGCTGACCTCGCTGGTGGCCGGGCTGGCGACCATGCCGGCCGGGCTGCATCATTTTGGCCGGCTGCAGCTCTATGGCGTCGCCGCCAACCTGCTGGCGGTGCCGCTGACCAGCGTCTGGGTGATGCCGGCCGGGCTGGTGGCCGTCCTGCTGCTGCCGCTGGGGCTGGAGGCCTGGCCGCTTGCCGCCATGGGCTGGGGCATCGAGGGTATCCTGCTGATCGCCGCGACGGTCGCCGCCTGGCCGGGGGCCGCGCTGCTGGCGCCGCCGATCCCGGGCTGGGGGCTGGGGCTGGCCAGCTTCGGCCTCGCCTGGCTCTGCCTCTGGCGGCTGCCCTGGCGCTGGTTCGGGCTGCTGCCGATCGTCGTCGGGCTGGGCAGCGACAGCTTTGTCACCCCGCCGGACAGCCTGGTCAGCGGCGACTCCCGACTGGTCGCCTTCCGCACCGCGGAGGGGCCGGTGC
>NZ_MLCO01000190.1 GCF_001982615.1 Teichococcus deserti
AGCGCGGGAACCCGTTCGGCGGCTGCTTCCCCGCGCCGGCGCGGTTGCCGCGCCAGGTGGTCAGGTCGGTTTCCAGCCGCACGCGGTCGCCGATCTTCCAGCTGAGGCCTTCGGTCGCGGTGAAGGTCTTCACGTCGGCCATGCCGCCGTCCTTGTAGCCCTGCAGCGCGACGCCACGGCCGCGCACCATCTCGGGCACCTGTTCCAGCGGGAAGACCAGCAGCTTGCGGTTCTCGCCGATGATGGCGACGCTGTCGCCGTCGACCGGGATCAGGCGGGCGGCCTCGGTGGGGCTGTCGACCAGCAGGACCTGCTTGCCGGTGCGCTTCTCGGCGACCAGGTCGTCGGACTTGACGATGAAGCCGCGGCCGTCGGTGGCGGCGACGAGGAATTTCTTCGAGTCTTTCCAGACGAAGAGGGTGACGACCTCGTCCTCGTTGGTCAGGTCGACCATCAGGCGCAGCGGCTGGCCGTCGCCGCGGCCGCGCGGGATGGTGTCGGCCTTCAGGGTGAAGCACTTGCCGTTGGTGGCGAAGAGGCAGAGGCGGTCCGTCGTCTCGGCATGCAGCGCGATGCGCAGCTTGTCGCCTTCCTTGAACTTGTGCTCGGTCTCCGGCGGCTGGTGGCCCTTCACCGCGCGGATCCAGCCCTTCTCCGACAGGATGACGGTGATCGGCTCGCGCTCGAGGAAGGCACGCTCGTCGATCACCACGGCGGCCGGGGCCGCGTCGATGGTGGTGCGGCGGCGGCCGATCTCGGTCTCCTCGCCGAAGCGGGCGCGGGTGGCCTCGACCTCCTCGGCGATGCGGTTCCAGCGACGGGTCTCGCTGCCCAGCAGCGCCTGCAGCGACTTCTGCTCGGCGGTGAGCTTCTTGTGCTCCTTGCGGATCTCCATCTCCTCGAGCTTGCGGAGCGCCCGCAGCCGCATGTTGAGGATGGCTTCCGCCTGGGTGTCGGTCAGCGAGAAGGCGGCGATCAGGGCCGGCTTCGGATGGTCCTCCTCGCGGATGATGCGGATCACCTCGTCGAGGTTGAGGTAGACGATCAGATAGCCCTCGAGGATCTCGAGGCGGCGGGCGATGGCGGCCAGGCGGTGGTTGCTGCGGCGGACCATCACCTCGTGCCGGTGGTCCAGCCAGCTGCGCAGCACCTCCTTCAGCCCCATGACGCGCGGCGTCCGGCTGGCATCCAGCACGTTCATGTTGAGCGAGAAGCGCGATTCCAGCGGCGTCGCGCGGAACAGCGTCTCCATCAGCACGGCGGGCTCGACGGTGCGGCTCTTCGGCTCCAGCACGATGCGGACCACGTCGGTGCTCTCGTCGCGGACATCGGCCAGGAGGGGAAGCTTCTTCTCCTCCATCAGCTGGGCGATCTGCTCGATCAGGCGCGACTTGGCGACCTGGTAGGGGATCTCGGTGACGACGACCTGCCAGGCGCCGTTCTTCAGCGCCTCGCGCTCCCAGCGGGCGCGGATGCGGAAGCCGCCGCGGCCGGTGACATAGGCCTCGCGCACCGCCTCCGGGCTTTCGACCAGCAGGCCCCCGGTCGGGAAGTCGGGGCCGGGGACGTGGCGCAGCAGGTCGGTGACCTCGGCCGCCGGGTTGCGGATCAGCTCGAGGGCGGCGGCGCAGAGCTCGCCCGCATTGTGCGGCGGGATCGAGGTCGCCATGCCCACCGCGATGCCGGCCGCGCCATTGGCCAGAAGGTTCGGGAAGGCGGCGGGCAGGACGATCGGCTCCTGCTCCTCGCCGTCATAGGTGGCGCGGAAATCGACGGCATCCTCGTCGATGCCTTCCAGCATCGCCTTGGCGATCTCAGTCAGCCGCGCCTCGGTGTAGCGCATGGCGGCCGCGTTATCGCCGTCGATATTGCCGAAATTGCCCTGGCCTTCGACCAGCGTGTAGCGGGCGGCGAATTCCTGGGCCATCCGCACCATGGCCTCGTAGATCGAGGAATCGCCATGCGGGTGATACTTGCCCATCACGTCGCCGACGATGCGGGCGCATTTCTTGAAGCCGGCGGAGGGGTCGAGCCGCAGCTGGTGCATGGCCCAGAGCAGGCGGCGATGCACCGGCTTCAGCCCGTCGCGCACATCCGGCAGCGAGCGCGCCGTGATGGTCGACATGGCATAGGCCAGGTAGCGCTCCGACAGCGCCGCCGACAGGTTGGTCGGCTTGACGGCGCCGCCCTCGGGAAGCGTGTTGATGTCGTCGGGCATGGGCACTCCGCTGCAGTCGACCAGAAGGGTGTCGGCGCCAGGCATCGCCGGCGCCCTGCGGGGCTAGCGCAGCCGCGCCCCCAATACCAGCGTTGCCGCGCCCCACGACCCTGAACATAGCATGAACCGCGACCGGCGCCAGCGGCCGCGCTCAGGCCACACGATGGCGTCAGGCCGGGCCGGGACGGATCGACGTGCCCGGCGGCCGATACCAAGCTTGGCTGACAATCAGGCCGCGCCACCGTTTCGGGAAGGTGCTGCCACCGGAAACACGCATCCAGGAAGGAGCCGCGCATGAGCGCCAGCGCCGCGCATCAGGACGACCCCTATCACCTCGACCCTGCCGCGGTGCAGGAGGCGCCGACCGGCTGGGGCCAGTCGCTGAAGCATCTCGGGCCCGGGCTGATCCTCAGCGCCTCGATCGTGGGCTCGGGCGAGCTGATCGCGACGACGACGCTGGGCGCCAAGGCCGGCTTCGCGCTGCTCTGGATGGTGATCTTCTCGACCTTCGTGAAGGTCGCGGTGCAGGTGGAGCTGGCGCGCTGGACCATCTCCACCGGCCAGCCGGCGCTGACCGGCTACAACAAGCTGGGTCCGCATGTGGCGGGGATCGGCTGGATCAACCTGCTCTGGGCGCTGATGGCGCTGAGCAAGGTGCTGCAGATGGGCGGCGTGATCGGCGGCACCGCCATCGCCTTCTCGATCCTGCTGCCGCTGGGCGGGCCGCCGATGGAGGCGACCTCGATCACCATCTGGACGGTGATCGTGGCGCTGGGCAGCATCGCGCTGCTCTGGTCGAACAGCTACAGCCTGATCGAGAAGGGGGCGACGGCGCTGGTCGTCATCTTCTCGCTGGTCACCATCGCCATCGCGCTGGGCCTGCCCTTCACCCCCTATGCCTATGGCATGGACGACCTGGCGACGGGGCTGGCCCTGACCATCCCAGTCGGCGCGATCGGGGCGGCCATCGCCATGTTCGGCATCACCGGCGTCGGCGCCGACGAGCTGACCTTCTACACCTATTGGTGCGTCGAGAAGGGCTATGCCCGGCATGTCGGCCCGAATGACGGGTCGGAGGCCTGGAAGCGCCGCGCCCGCGGCTGGATCCGGGTGATGTACAAGGACGCCTTCGTCTCCTGGTGCATCTACACCTTCGGGACGCTGGCCTTCTTCATCATGGGCGCTGCCGTGCTGAACCCGCAGGGGCTGGTGCCGCAGGGCAACGAGATGATCACCTCGCTGTCGCGCATGTACACCGACACGCTGGGCGAATGGGCCGGCATTCTTTTCCTCATCGGCGCCATCGCGGTGCTGGGCTCCACCCTCTGGGCGGCGGTGCCGAGCTGGTCGCGGATGTACGTCAACCTCTTCGCGGTGATGGGGATGCTGGACTGGCACGACCCGGCGCAGCGGCTGCGCTGGATCCGCGGCTTCACCATCGGCCTGCCGCTGGTCTGGGGGGTGGCGTATCTGTTCGTGCGCTCACCGGTGCTGATGATCCAGATCGGGGGCGCGGCGACCGGCGTCTTCCTGCTGGCCGCCGTCGTCGCCGTCTGGCACCTGCGGCAGACCGAGACCGACCCGGCGATCCGCGGCGGCACGGTCTTCAACGCCCTGCTGGGGGTCAGCAGCGTCGCGATCGTCCTGCTCGGGGCCTATACGGGGCTGAGCGTCTTCGGCGTCGTGTGAGGCCGAGGGGGGCCGGCAAGGCCCCCCTCCATCCGGTCAGGCCAGGCAGGCGTCGAAATGCCTCGCCACGGCCTGGACATGCGGCTCGGTGATCATGCTGAGATGGTCGCCGGGCGCCTCCAGCACCACCAGCCGCCCGCCGCTGACCCGGCGCCAGACCGGCTCGGGGTCGAATTCTCCGGCGTCGCCGGCGCGGATGAAGACCAGCTTCCCGTCATAGGCGCCCGGCTTGTAATGGGTGAAGGCGGTCAGCGCGGCGCCGCGCACCGCGCGCAGCGCCGGCGGGATATGGGCGTCGCCGATCTGCGCCCCGGCCAGGTCGGGGCGCAGGGGCGCGCGGCCCAGCTTGATGCGGAGCCGGTCCAGCATCACCCGGCCCTTGTCGGCCAGATAGCCCAGCCGCTCCTCTGGCCTCCGGGTCAGCAGCCCCTGCAGGTGGCGCAGCGGCCGCATCGCCCGGTAGCGCAGCCACTGCCGCCCGGGCAGGAAGCGGGCATGCACCAGCGTGTCGATCATCAGCACCTGGTCGACCTGCTGGCCGGCGGCGCGCAGCTGCCGGGCGATCTCGAAGGCCACCATGCCGCCGAAGGAATGGCCGCCCAGCGTATAGGGGCCCTCCGGCTGCACCTGGCGGATCAGCGGGATGTAGTCGCGCGCCATGGCCATGATGCAGCTGTGCGGCGGCTGCCCCGCCTCCAGCCCGCGCGCCTGGATGCCGACCAGCGGACGCCGGCTGGCCAGCGCCTTCTGCAGCGGCGCCAGGTCGAGCACCGCGCCCGACAGGCTGTGGATCATGAACAGCGGCCGGCCCTCGCCGGGCTGCAGATGCACCACCTGGCGCGGCCCCTCAGGCAGCGGCGCGCCCAGCGCCTCGGCCAGGTCGCGGAAGCGGGCGCCCTGCAGCAGGATGGTGGCGGGCAGGTCGATGCCGGTCAGCCGCTGCAGCTCGGAGAACAGCCGCGCCGCCATCAGCGAGCTGCCGCCAAGCTCGAAGAAGTCGTCCTCCGGGTCGATCTCGGCCATGCCGAAGATCTCGGTCCAGACGGCGCGCAGCACCTCCTCCGGGTCCTTGCCCATCGGCGCGGCGCTGTCGGCGAAGAGGCGGGACAGCAGCGCCGGATGGGCGCGCAGCGCGTCGAGGCATTCCGGATTGGCCAGGGCGCCCAGGTTGCGCGGGGGCAGGCCGTTGACCAGGTCGGTCATCGCCGCCTCGGACTGCTTGCCGCTGCTGGTCAGCGGCAGGGCGTCGACCGGCAGGATCAGCTCCGGCACATGCGCGGCCGAGGCCTCGCGTGCCAGCACGCGGCGGATGCGCCCCGTGAGCGCCGAGGTCAGCGCGGCGCCGGGCCGCAGCACGACCAGCAGCACCAGGCGGCCATCCGCGAATTCGGCCGGCGCGCGCTGCTCCACCGCCATGACCCCGGCGAGCTCCGGCCAGCCGGCCAGCAGGCGGTAGATCTCGGCCGGGCCCACGCGGATGCCGCGGATGTTCAGCACCCCGTCGGAGCGGCCATGCAGCCGGGCGCCGCCGGTCGGGCCGATCGCCACCCGGTCGCCCTGGGTCCAGAGCCCCGCATTCTGCGCGAAATAGGCCTTGTGGAAGCGCGCGCCCCCCGGATCGTTCAGGAAGCCGAGCGGGCGGGAAGGGAAGGGGGTGGCGCAGACCAGCTCGCCGACCGGGGCGTCCGGTGTCGCGCCATGGGCGCGGATGTCCATGGCGAGGCTGGCGCAGGGGCTTTCGCCGGCGCGCACCGGCAGATCAGGTCCGCCGAGCACGAAGCAGCCCAGGATGTCGGTGCCGCCGGAGATGGAATGCAGCGGCACGGGCTTCACGTTGTCCCAGACCCAGGCGAACTGGTCGTCCTGCAGGATCGAGCCGGTGGACAGCACCAGCCGCAGCGGCCGCAGCGCATGGCTCGCCGCCGGCACCAGCCCGGCGCTGGCCGAGAGCCGCAGATAGGGCGGGCTGGTGCCGAAGACCGTGATGTCTTCCTGCGCCACGATGTCCCACAGGGTGGGGGCGGCGACCGGCCCGTCATAGGCCAGGATGGCGGCGCCGGCGCCGATCGCCGAGACCTGCCAGTTCCACATCATCCAGGAGCAGGAGGTCTGGAAGAACAGCCGGTCGCCGGGCCGCAGGTCGGCATGCAGCCGGTGCTCCTTGGCATGCTCCAGCAGCGCGCCGCCGGCGCCGTGCAGGATGCATTTCGGCCGGCCGGTGGTGCCGGAGGTGAACATGATCACCAGCGGCTGGTCGAAGGGCAGCTGCGGCCAGTCCGCCTGCAGCAGCGGCGCACCCTCCAGCATCTCTTCCAGCGTGGTGGCGGGGACGGCGAAGCCGGTGATGTCGCCCTCGTCCAGCGCGACCACGCCGCGCAGCGAGGGCAGGCCGGCGGCAAGGCGGGCGATGCGCTCCGGGACCGGCATGCCGGTGTCGAAGGGGCGCGGCGCCAGATGGGCGAAAAGCAGGCTGGGCTCGATCTGGCTGAAGCGGTCGATCACCGCCTCCGCCCCCATCTCGGGCGCGGCGGTGGACAGGCTGGCGCCGATGGCGGCGGCGGCCAGGAAGACCACCACCGCCTCGGCGCCGTTGCGGCTGACCATGCCCAGGCGGTCGCCGGGGCCGATGCCCAGGCGCTTCAGCGCGCCCGCCACCCGCTCCACCCGGTCGCGCAGCTCGGCCCGCGTCAGCCGCTGCGTGGCGCGGCCATGCTGGACCGCGACCAGCGCCAGGCTGGCATCGTCGAAGGCCGGCGACAGCAGGTTGTCGGCGAAGTTCAGCCGGAGGTTGGGGAAGAAGCGGGCGATCTCGATGGCGTCGCCCTCGCAGGCAGGCTGCGCCGCGCCGCTGCAGCGCAGCCCGGACCAGGCGAGGAAGGCTGTCCAGAAGCCGCGGAAGTCACCGATCGCCCAATCCTGCAGCGCCGCCTGGTCAGCGAAGGAACGGCCCTGGCGTTCCGCCAGGAACTGGCAGAACTGGCGCAGCTGCGACGGGCTCTCGGCGCGGGGCTGGGGGAAGAGGATGCGGCCCGCCATGGGCTCGGTCGGAGCGAAGAAGGGCTGGGCGGCGGCTTCGTGGCGTCCATAGGCCATTGCGGTTCGGATCCCTTGTCGGCGGACAAGGAGAGAATATTGCCGGGATGAAACCGAAACCAATTAAAAACCGGGACGTTTCGGCGATTTTCAGTCGTTTTCTCGCGGCGATTTTTCTAACCAAGCCGTGATTTTTCTTTTTTCTTTTTTGATCGAACGGATTTATTTCTTTCCGCGCAAAAAACTGCAGATTCCTTGTTCATGAAGAAAACTTCATGATTGCGGAAGGCGCGTCGACCGGTCCGCCTATTCCGGTGTTCCTGCGATAATCCGCATCACGGAACGGGACTCCGGCGGTGTCGCCCGACCGCGCTGCCAGCCGTCGGCAACGCGAGAATTGCCAGGCTGGCGCCGGATCCGGCGCGAGGCTCAGCGTGGGGCGTGCAGCCGCGCCAGCTCCTGCTTCAGCTCGGCCAGGATCGCCTGCTGCGCCTCCAGCTGGGCATGCAGCCCCTCGATCCGCATGCGGTCGAGCTTCTCGTGCAGCGCCATGATCTCGATCTCGGCCTTCAGGTTGACCTCGTAGTCATGCGCCGCGACCAGCCGGTCCTTCGCGCTCTGCCGGTTCTGGCTCATCATGATGATCGGCGCCTGCAGGGCGGCGACCATGGACAGCACCAAGTTGAGGAAGACGAAGGGGTAGGGGTCGAAGGGCCGCGTCAGCAGCAGGACGTTCACCCCCACCCAGACCACCAGCACGCCGATGCAGATCAGGATGAAGGTCCAGCTGCCGCCGAAGCTGGCCACGCGGTCGGCGATGCGGTCGCCGAAGGACAGGCGCTCGGCGAAGGCCTCGTTGGTGTCGTGGCTCAGCGGCCGGCGGGTCAGGGCGCGGCAGAGGGCGCGGTGCTGCGCCTTGCCGATGGTGGCGCCGCGGCCGAACCAGCGCTCGGCCAGGGCGCGGTATTCGGCGCTGTCGGGGTCGGGCGGATTGTCGCTCATGGAGCCACCTCGGGGGTATCCGAAACAGACCCGCCGCGGAACCAGGTGCCGAGCTCAAGCCAAGGGCGGGCGTCCCAGAAACTCGTCGCCAAGCCCGAGGTCGAAGGCAGGACCCAGAGTTCGGGAAAGCCTGGACGTCTCGACTGGCGGCCGTAGGTCAGGCTGCTGGTGCGCTGGCGAAGAAAGGCAGCGGCGGGCGCCTTGGCCGTGAAGGCGACAGCCACGGGCTGCACTTCCTTGATCCGGCGCTCGAAGCCTTCCGGATCATAGGCGCCTGGCGGCAGCTCGGAGTCGTTGCCAAAGCTGTGCTTCGCCATATCGGTGAGCCCGATGCGGTATTGCAGCAGTGTTCGGAACTCCGCCGGCTGCAGCTGTCGTTCCGTCAGACCGGCCGTGGCCAGGATGCGCCAGAACTTGTTGCCCGGATGCGCGTAGTAGGCGCCGACGGCGGCGGCACGCTTGCTGGGTGCCGAGCCGCAGAAGACGAGCCGAAGCCCCTTCTCGAGGACGTCCGGCAGGATGTGGGCTGGATCAGCTGGCAGCATGGGCGGTTCGCTCAGAAGGGGGCAGCAGCGCGGAAACCCGGTCGACCAGCCGCTGCCGCGCCGCCGGCACCGGCCGATGCCGCCCGCCGAAGACGTCGCGCGCCAGGAAATGGCCGGTGACGGAAAGACCTTTCAGCCATTCGGCCGGGTCGCGCTCGTCCTGGCCGCCCTGCAGGAACAGCGGCAGCGGCAGCAGCCGGTCGCGATAGGGTTCCGCCGCCTCCCGGCAGACGGCGCGGCCGCTGCGCGGCGAGACATGGGTCAGGTCATCGCGGCGGCCCGTGACGGCGCAGGCGGAAAGATCGAGGGAGAAGCCCAGGCTTTCCAGCAGCAGCGCCTCGTAGCGCACGTAGTCCGGCAGCAGCGCCGGCGCGCCGCGGCCGAGATTGGCCATCAGCGTCAGCAGCCCGGCGAAGACCCGGGGCTGCGCCTCGCGCTCCGGCAGGGCATCGGCCGACAGGGCGCAGGCGGCGTTGAGCAGGGCCAGGGTCAGCTTCTCGTCGAGCGCCAGCGCCGCGGTCGGATGCACCATCTCGCCGCGCATCGCGCCCAGATGCTCGGCGGCGCGCCCGGTCCAGCGCACCTCCACCAGGTTGCCCGGCTGCCACAGCCCGGCCTGGGCGCGGGAGCCGCCGCCATGCGCGAGGCCCGCATGGCGGCCATGCTCCTCGGTCAGCACCTGGACGATGGCGCCGCCCTCGCCATGCGGCCGGGCCTCCAGCACGATGGCGGGGGCCTGCCACTCCATCAGCGAAGCAGGACGCTGTTAGCCGGCATCGTCCAGGCCGATGGCGCGGAGGCGCGCGCGTTCCTCGTCCCAGCCCTGGCGTTCCTTGACGTTCAGGAACAGGTGGACGCGGCGCTCCAGCAGCTTCTCGAGCTCCGAGCGGGCGCGCTTGCCGATCTCGCGCACCCGGGCACCGCCATCGCCGATCAGGATCGCCTTCTGGGTGGCGCGGCCGACATAGATGGTGCAGTCGATCCGCACCGAGCCGTCGCGCCGCTCCTGCCACTGCTCGGTCTCGACCGTCGCGTGATGCGGCACCTCTTCATGCGTCTGGCGCAGGATCTGCTCGCGCACGATCTCGGCCGCCAGCATGCGCTCCGGCAGGTCGGACAGCTCGTCGTCCGGGAACAGCCAGGGGCCGTAGGGCAGCCGGCCGGCCAGAGCCTGCAGCAGCCGGTCGAGCCCGTCGCCGGTCTCGGCCGAGATCATGAAGGTCTCCTCGAAGGAGAGCTGCTCGTTCAGCGAGGCGGTCAGCGGCAGCAGCCGCTTGGTGTCGATCAGGTCCGACTTGTTCAGCACCAGCCAGATCGGCACGCGCGAGCGCTTAAGTACAGAAATGATCGACTGCACCGCCTCGGTCATGCCGGCGCGGGCATCGACGATCAGCAGCGCGACATCGGCATCCTGGGCGCCTTCCCAGGCGGCGGCGACCATGGCGCGGTCGAGCCGCCGGCGCGGGGCGAAGATGCCGGGCGTGTCGGTCAGCACGATCTGCGTCTGGCCCTGCATCACCACGGCGCGGATGCGGAAGCGCGTGGTCTGCGGCTTGGGCGAGACGATGCTGACCTTGGTGCCGGCCAGGCGGTTGACCAGGGTCGACTTGCCGGCATTCGGCGCGCCGACCACGGCGACCAGGCCGCAGCGGGTCTGGCCCGGGATCGGCGCCTCGGCGGCGGGAGAGGAGGGAGGAGGTGTTTCGTCGGTCATGATGCTGTGCTGTCCAGTCCCGCGAGCCAGGCCTCGGCGGCCGCCTGCTCGGCGGCACGCTTGGAATCGCCCTGGCCTTCCGTTTCGCGCCCGCCGGCCCGCACCGCCACCACGAAGAGCGGCTGGTGCGAGGGGCCGGAGGCGGAGACCAGGCGATAGGCGGGAAGTCCCTCGGCGCGGCCGAGCGTGTGTTCCTGCAGCCGGCTCTTGGCCGACATGGGGGGCGTGTGGTCGGCTTCCAGGAAGCCGGGCCATTCGGCGCGGATGAAGCGGCGCGCCGCTTCCAGCCCGCCATCGAGATAGAGGGCGCCGATCAGCGCCTCGGTGGCGTCGGCGATGACGGTGGCGCGGCCGCGCAGGCCGGTGCGGCCCTCGGCCGGGGGGATGCGCAGCGCCGCCGGCAACCCGATCGCCTCGCCCACCTTGGCCAGCGTCTCCGCCGCGACCAGCACGGAAAGCCGCTTGCCGAGCGCCCCTTCGCGCTCGGTCGGGAAGCGCTCGGACAGCCATTCGGCCATCACCAGCGCCAGCACGCGGTCGCCCAGGAATTCCAGCCGTTCGTTGGAATCGAGCATCTGGCGGCGCGGATCGGCGGCCGAGCGATGCGTCAGCGCCTGCGACAGCAGGCCAGGGTCGTTGAAGCGGTGACCCAGCCGGGACATGAAGCCGGCCCCGGCCGGCAGCGCGGGACCAGCGTTGCTCATGCGAACCGGGTCCTCACCGCACCGCCGAGAAGAGGCGGTTCCAGCGGATGGCGAAGGGCCAGGCCCACACCTCCCACCAGGCGGCGGTGCCGTCGACACTGAAGAAAATCATCTCGGCGCGGCCGACCAGGTTCTCGACCGGGACAAAGCCCACCGCGTTCATCTCGCGGCTGTCGAGGCTGTTGTCGCGGTTGTCGCCCATGGCGAAGACATGGTCGGGGGGGACGACGAATTCGGCGGTGTTGTCGTAGGGCCCGTCATCCGAGGCCTCGAGGATCTCGTGCCGGACGATCGCGCCGGTGCCGGCGGGCGGCAGCGCCTCGCGGTAGCGGCGGACGGTCATGCGCGGGCCGTCGCCCTCGACCGTGTAGAGGCCGAGGCTCTCGCGCGGCACCTCGGTCCCGTTCAGGAACAGCCGGCCGCCGCGCATCTGGATGCGGTCGCCGGGCAGGCCGACGATGCGCTTGATGTAGTCGGTGCTGTTGTCGCGCGGATACTTGAAGACGGCGACGTCGCCGCGCGCCGGCAGCGCGCCCAGCACTCGGCCCTCGAACAGGTTCGGGCTGAAGGGCATCGAGTGCCGCGAATAGCCATAGGCGTATTTCGAGACGAACAGGTAGTCGCCCACCAGCAGGGTGGGGATCATGCTGCCCGAGGGGATGTTGAAGGGCTCGAAGGCCACGGTGCGGATGCCGATGGCGATGAGCCCGGCATAAACCACGGTCTTGATGCTTTCGAGCCAGCCGCCCGTTTTCTTGGTCATCGGAGGGTTTGCGCGAGGCCCCGCTTCGGTACGCCGCGCCAGCCGCCGCGACCCAGAGGGGGGGTAGAGCGCGGCTCAGCCCCGGATGTCAAGGAAAGGCCCGTCATGCCGGGATTGCGGCCCCATCCGCGGCTCCCTCCAGGCCGAAGGCCCCGGCCAGCAGGCGGACGGAGTCGCGCCGCGCCGCCGGGTCGTGCACCGGGGTCAGCACCGCGACCTCCTGGGCGCCGAGCTCTTCCGCCAATGCCTCCAGCCGCCGGCGCACCACCTCGGGCGTGCCGATGATGGCGCGCGCCTGCAGGCGCTCGATCTTCTGCCGCTCGGCCTCGGTATAGGGGTGGGCGGCGGCCTCTTCCGGGGTGGGCAGCGGCGGGTAGATGCCGCGGTCGCGCGACAGCCGCCACAGCGCGCGGGAGGAGAACAGCCGCGCGGCTTCCGCCTCCGTCGCGGCGCAGAGGGCGAAGACGGCGAGCGCCGCATGCGGCGCTTCCAGCCGGCCGGGCAGGGCCCGGAAGCTCTGGCGGTACTGGGCCATGGCGACCTCCGCCCCGCCGCCATCGGTGATGAAATGGGCGAAGCAGTAGGGCAGGCCCAGATAGCCCGCGAGCTGCGCGCCGTATTCCGAGCTGCCCAGCATCCAGACCTCCGGCCGGGTCGGCACCTCGGGCTGGGCGCGGATGCTGGCGAAGGGGTGGTTCACCGGCAGCCCGTCGCCGAGCCAGCCCAGCACCTCCTGCACCTGGGCGGGGAAGCGGTCGGTGCCCTGGTTCATCGCCTGGGCGGCGGCCGGGTTGAGGGCGAAGGCGGTGCGCCCGTCGCTGCCCGGCGCCCGGCCCAGGCCGAGATCGATCCGCCCGGGCGCGATCGCCTCCAGCACGCGGAACTGCTCGGCCACCTTCAGCGCCGCGTAATGCGGCAGCATGACGCCGGCCGAACCGATGCGGATGCGGCGGGTGGTGGCGGCGATGGCGGCGATCAGGATCTCGGGGGCGGCGCCGGCATGGCTGTCGCTGTTGTGGTGCTCGGCCAGCCAGTAGCGGGCATAGCCCAGCGCGTCGGCCAGCTGGGCGAGGGCCAGGCTTTCTCGGATCGCCGCATCGGCGCCGCGGCCGCTGGCGATGGTGGACTGGTCGAGGATCGACAGAGCGAGGGCCATGGCGACCGAGCTTACAGGAGCGGCGCCGCCTGCCCAGGGGGCCAGGCGGGGACTCCGTTGCAGGGCCGGATTGACGCTGCCGATCGTCTGGCGAAATCATGACCGAAAGGTCACTCGATTCGTGCCGAGGCTTGCTCCGTGTTCATGTTCTGCGGCTCCTCCACCGTCCGGCAATTCCAGCGGGATTTCCCGGGCCGCTTCTCCTACAACGTCTTCTCGGGCGCCTCGATCAAGGGATTGCCGCGGCTCGGCTCCACCGTCGGCCATGGCGAGGTCATCCGCCACCTGGCCCGCGCGCCGCAGCGCAAGAAGCTGTTCCTGATGCTGGGCAATGCCGATACCGACTTCGGCTACTATCATGGCCTGGCCGGCGGCGGCACCGACGACGCCGCCGCCTTCGCCGCCGAGCGGGTCGGGATCTACGGCCAGTTCCTGACCGCCCTGCTCGAGGAAGATGACGGGGCGGGGCTGATCGAGACCATCGGCGTGCTCGGCCTGCAGCCCTCGCCGCTGCTCGACGCGCATTTCATCGACGTGGTGGTGGGCCATACCCGCGCCTGCCGCGACTCCCTGCGGGCCGCCGGCGACCGGGTGGATCTCGGCCATGCGGCGCGCATCGCCCGGGTCGTCGATTTCAACGACCGGCTCGCGGCCGGGCTGCCGCGCCACCCCAAGCTGCGCTTCTTCCGCATCGACCATGCGATGCTGGACGATGCCGGGAGTTTGATCGGCCGTTTCTTCCCCTCCCATCCGCATGAGCACCACGCGGTCAAGAACGAGACCTTCCGCGAGTGGCGCCAGGTGCTGGCCCCGGAAATCGCCTGCTACCGGAAGCGCTGAGCGGCGTTACCCCGCGGCAGGCGGCTGGATTTCGCGGCGGACCCCGCCCAGACTGAGGCCTGCCGCCGCAGGGGAGGGGTTTCGATGCGCCAGCGTCCATCGCAAGGGGTGAGGCTCACCCGCCGTGCCGGCCTTCTGGCCATGCCCGCTCTGGCGCTGGCCGGCGGGGCCAGGGCCCAGGGCCAGGCCGTCACCGTCGGCTCCAAGCTCGACACCGAGGGCGCGCTGCTGGGCGAGATGATCGCCCAGCGGCTGGAGGCGGAGGGCGTCACGGTGAACCGCCGCCTGCAGCTCGGACCGACGCGGATCGTCCGCCAGGCGCTGCTGGCCGGCGAGCTCGACCTCTATCCCGAATACACCGGCAACGGCGCCTTCTTCTTCCAGCTGGAAAGCGACCCGGCCTGGCATGACCCCGCCGCGGCGGCCGAGAAGGTCCGCAGCCTCGATCTGGAGCGCAACAAGCTGGTCTGGCTGCGCCCGGCGGCGGCCAACAACACCTGGGCCATCGCGCTGCGCCAGGATGTCGCAAAGTCGGCGGGGCTGACCTCGCTGGATGGCCTCGCCGGCCATATCGCCAAGGGCGGCGCCTTCAAGCTGGCGGCCTCGGCCGAATTCGTCGAAAGCCCGGCGGCGCTGCCGGCCTTCCAGAAGACCTATGGCTTCACCCTGCCGCCCGACCGGCTGCTGGTGCTGGCCGGCGGCGACACCGCGGTGACCATGCGCGCCGCAGCCGAAAAACTGAACGGCGTCAACGCCGCCATGGTCTATGGCACCGACGGCGCCATCCAGGCGCTGGAACTGGTGGTGCTGGCCGATCCGAAGAATGCCCAGGTGGTCTACCAGCCCGCCCCGGTGGTGCGGCAGGCGGTGGCCGAGCGGCTGCCGAAGCTGGGCGACTGGCTGGATCCGCTCTTCGCCTCGCTGTCGCTCGAGGTGCTGCAGAAGCTCAACGCCCGCATCGTGGTCGATGGCGAGGCGCCGCGCGCCGTGGCGGCCGCGCATCTGAAAGGCCTGCCCCGCTGAGCCTGGCGCTGGGCAGCGCGGCCGCCGAGCCCGCGGCCCGGCCGGGCCGCGGCGCGCCGGCGGCGGCGGTGCTGGCCGGGCTCGCGGCGGCGGCGCCCTTCCTGCTCGGCCTGCTGTCGCTGGCGCCGAACCGGCTGCTCAGCCCGCGCCCGGCTGGCCTGCCGCTGACCACGCCGGTTCTTCTTTCCATCGCCGTCTTCCTGCTGGCGGGGCTTGGGCTGGCCCTGGCCGCCTGCCGCGCCCGCAGCCTGAGGCTGGCCGAGCTTCTTGCGGTGGCCATGATGCTGGCGCTGCTGGCCAGTGCGGGCATGGCGGCGGAGGCCCTGCTGCGCGACGCCTCCGCCTCGGCCCGCGCCATGCCCGCCGCCGGCTTCTGGATGTCTGTCCTGCTGGTCTGCCTGGCGGGCGGCGCGGCGGCGGCCGGACGCGGCGCCGCGCCCAGCCTGTTCTGGGCCGCCAGCCTGCTCGGCGGCAGCGCGCTGCTGCTGGGCGGCGGGCTGGAATCCCTGTCGTTGCTGAAGGAGGCCGCGGCCCGCGGCCCCGAGATCCGTGCGGCGCTGGCGCAGCACCTGGCCCTGTCCGGCGGCGCTTTCCTTCTCGCTCTGCTGGTGGCTGGCCCCGCCGCGCTGCTGGCACTGCGCCATCCCCGCGCCGAGGCGGTGCTGATGGGCGTGGCCAATGCCGTGCAGGTGGTGCCCTCCATCGCGCTCTTCGGGTTGCTGATGGCGCCGCTCGGCGCGCTGGTGGCGTTCTTCCCCGTGCTGCGCACTTGGGGCATCGGCGGCATCGGCCCGGCCCCGGCGGTGCTCGGGATCGCGGCCTATCTGCTGCTGCCGCTGGCCTCCAGCTTCCTGGCCGGGCTGCGCCTGGCGCCGCCGGCCCTGCTGGAAGCCGCGGCCGGGCAGGGGATGACCGACCGGCAAATCCTGCGCGCGGTGCGGCTGCCGATGGGCGCCGGGGTGATGCTCGGCGGGCTGCGGCTGGCGGCGGTGCAGGCGGTGGGGCTGGCGACGCTGGCCGCGCTGATCGGCGGCGGCGGGCTGGGCGCGCTGATCTTCCAGGGCATCGGGCAGCTGGCGGCCGACCTGATCCTGCTCGGCGTGCTGCCGGTGGTCGCCCTGTCGCTGGCCGCCGACGCGCTGCTGGCCGGCGCCCAGACGGCGCTGGGGGCGCGGGCATGATCCGCTTCGAGGCCGTCTCCCGCCGTTTCGGCCAGGGCCGTCCGGCCGTGGACCGCGTCACCCTGGAAGTGCCGGCGGGGCAGATCGGCGTTCTGCTGGGCGAGAGCGGCTCCGGCAAGTCGACCCTGCTGCGCATGGCCAACCGCCTGGTCGAGCCGGATGCCGGCCGCGTCCTGGTCGCCGGCCGCGACATCGCCGGGCAGCCGGTGGAGGAGCTCCGCCGCGGCATCGGCTATGTCATCCAGTCGGTCGGGCTGTTCCCGCATTGGACGGTCGCGCGCAACATCGCGACCGTGCCGCGGCTGCTCGGCTGGGAGGCTTCGCGGATCGCCGCCCGGGTCGATGCCCTGCTGCGGCTGGTCAACCTGCCGCCCGAAGAGTTCCGCGACCGGCTGCCGGCAGAGCTCTCGGGCGGCCAGGCGCAGCGCATCGGCCTGGCCCGGGCGCTGGCGGCCGATCCGCCGTTGCTGCTGATGGACGAGCCCTTCTCCGCCCTCGACCCCGGCACCCGCCGCGACCTGCAGGCCGAGCTGCGCCGCATCCATGCCGAGACCGGCAAGACCATCCTCTTCGTCACCCATGACGTGGAGGAGGCGCTGGTCCTGGCCGACCGCCTGGCCGTCCTCGACCACGGCCGCCTGCTGGCCGAGGGCGTACCGCGCGACCTGCTGGCCGACGGCGCTGGCCCGGAAATCCGCCGCCTCTTCGGCGAGAGCGGCCTGGCGCTGCACCGCCTGGCCACCCGCGCGGCCGCCGCGCTGGCCACGCCAGGCGATGCCGCCTCCCTGCCGGCCCTGCCCGAAGGTGCCACGCAGAAGGACGCCCTGCTGCTGATGCTGGAGCAGGGCGCGCGCGCGGTCGCCGTCGCCCCCGATGCGCTGCTGCGCTGGGACGACCTGGTGCGCGCCCGATGAGGCGGGGCCTGGCGCCGCTTTTCTTCAATCTCTCCGCCTTTGTCGCCGCGCTGGCCGTGGCCCCCTACACCGCGCCGCTCTGGCGCTGGCTCTTCCCCGACTTGCAGCGGCCGCTCTGGGACAGCCGCTCCTGGTTCGCGCTGCTGGCCGAGCATCTGGCGCTCGCCCTTGGCGCCGCGCTGCTGGCCGGGCTGATCGGCATCGGCGCCGGCGTGCTGGCCACCCGCGGCGCCGGGCAGCGGCTGCGGCCGCTGTTCGACGCGCTTTTCGCCCTGGCCCAGGCGGTGCCGCCGATCGCCGTCATCGCGCTGGCCCTGCCGCTGCTCGGCTTCGGCGCGGCGCCGACGCTGCTGGCGCTCGTCCTCTATGCCGTGCTGCCGGTGCTGCGCGCCGCCATCGCCGGGCTGGAGGCGGTGCCGCCGGCCGTGCTGGACGCCGCCCGCGGCACCGGCATGGGGCGCCTGCGCATCCTGGCCGAGGTCGAATTGCCGCTGGCCCTGCCGGTGATCGGCGCCGGGCTGCGGGTGGCCCTCGTTCTCGCCATCGCCACCACGGCGGTCGGCGCGGTCGCCGGCGCGCAATGCCTGGGGACGCCGATCGTCACGGGGCTGGCCAATGGCAATGCCGCCTGGGTGCTGCAGGGGGCGATCTTCACCGCCTGGCTGGCGCTGATCGCCGATCGCGGGCTGCGCTGGGCCCTGGCCGGCTGAGCCCCGCGCGGGAATCAGGAAAATTTCGTAAGGCGAACCATCTTTCCGTGGCGCGTGAGTCCGGCGATCCTGCCGGACCGCTCCTGGCAGCACGGAAAGAACCATGGCCATCACCCGCACCGGCACCAATGGGCCCGATCTCCTGGTCGGCAGCGCGGAGGATGACCTCCTGCTCGGCCTCGCCGGCGACGACCGGCTGGAGGGCCTGGGCGGCGGCGACCTGCTCGATGGCGGCATGGGCAATGACCTGATGCTCGGCGGCGCCGGCAACGACACCTACTACGTCAACAAGGAGACCGACCAGGTCGTCGAGCTGCCCGGCCAGGGCTACGACACCGTGCGCTCGACCGTCTCCTGGACATTGGGCACCGGGCAGGAGGCGCTGGTCATGGCGACCCTCTCGGCGGTCGCCGGCACCGGCAATGCGCTGGACAACAGCATCATCGGCAGCCTGGCCGACAACCTGCTGCGCGGGCTGGAGGGCGACGACCGGCTGGAGGGGCGCGACGGCGATGACGCGCTGCAGGGCGGCGAGGGCGATGACTGGCTCGATGGCGGCAGCGGCCAGGACGTGCTGCATGGCGGGCTCGGCGACGACACCTATGTGGTCGACAGCGCCGCCGATCGCACCGTCGAGCTGAGGAACGAGGGCTACGACACCATCCGCAGCAGCGTGGCCTGGACGCTCGGCGATCATGTCGAGAAGCTGGTGCTGACCGGCAGCGCGGCAACCGGCACCGGCAATGCGCTGGACAACACCGTCATCGGCAATGCCGCCGGCAATGCGCTGAAGGGCGCCGCCGGGGACGACCGGCTGGAGGGCGGCGTCGGCGATGACCTGCTCGACGGCGGCATGGGCAACGACCTGATGCTGGGCGGTGCCGGCAACGACCGCTACATCGTCAACAAGGTCACCGACCGCGCCTTCGAATTCGCCGACCAGGGCATCGACGAGGTGATCGCGACCGTCTCCTTCGCGCTGGGCAGCAATGTGGAGAACCTGCGGCTGGTCGGCGGCAATGCCCTGACCGGCAGCGGCAACGGGCTGGACAATCTTCTCACCGGCAGCGCCGCCGGCAACACCCTCTACGGTCGCGATGGCGATGACAGCCTCTCCGGCATGGAGGGCGACGACCGGCTGGAAGGCGGCGCCGGCGACGATCTGCTCGATGGCGGCGCGGGCGATGACCTTCTGCTCGGCGGAAGCGGCAACGACCGCTATGTCGTGCTGCCCGGCGACCGCATCATCGAGCTGGCCGATGGCGGCTACGACACCGTGGTCACCCGCGGCTCCTGGACGCTCGGCGCCAATCTGGAGGCGCTGCTGCTGGTCGGCACCAGCCGCGCCACCGGCATCGGCAACGGGCTGGCGAACCTGATCGTCGGCTCCAGCCTGTCCGACACCCTGCAGGGCCTGGGCGGCGACGACCTGCTGCAGGGCGGCGCCGGTCACGACACGCTGGAGGGCGGGGCCGGCAACGACCGGCTGGAGGGCGGCACCGGCAATGACACGCTGGACGGCGGCATGGGCGACGACACCCTGCTGGGCGGGCTCGGCGACGACACCTACTCCGTCAACAAGGTGACCGACCAGGTCGCCGAGCAGGTGGGCGAGGGCTACGACACGGTGCGCAGCACCGTCTCCTGGACGCTGGGGACCGGGCAGGAGGCCCTGGTCATGGCGACCCTCTCGGCGGTCAGCGGCACCGGCAACGCGCTGGACAACAGCATCATCGGCAGCGCGGCGGGCAATCGTCTCGACGGGTTGGAAGGCGATGACCAGCTGGAAGGACGCGACGGCGACGACAGGCTCGAGGGCGGCCTGGGCGACGACACGCTGATCGGCGGGCGCGGCAACGACACGCTGCTGGGCGGGGCCGGCAACGACCGGCTGGAGGGCGGCGACGGCGACGACATCCTGGAAGCCGGAGCCGGTGACGACGTGCTGGAGGGCGGCGGCGGCAACGACACCTACCGGATCGGGCTGGACAGCGGCACGGTCACGATCAACGACGCCTGGGGCACCGACACGGTGGAATCCTGGCGCAGCATGACGATCTGGCTCGAGCGGCTGGTCCTGATGGGCGAGGCCGATCTCGACGGCACCAGCCGCTTCGTCCAGGGCAATGCCGGCAACAACCGGCTGGAGGGCTATACCCTGGCGGGCGGTGCCGGCAACGACACCTATGTCGGCCTGGCCTGGCAGGAGCAGGAGAGGATCGAAGGCCGCGGCGGGGAGTACCGTCTGATCACCCATCTGCCCTGGATCATCGAGGCGGCGGGCGAGGGCGTCGACACGCTGATCTGGCAGTACGGCAATTTCTTTGACGGCGTCACCTACAATTCGTCCCTAACGCTGGTGCAGTGGACCCTGTGGGACAATGTCGAGAACCTGGTGCTTCTGGAGGAGCAGTGGGGCCTGTCCGGCAATGCCCTGGACAACCAGATCACCGGCAGCGAGGGCAACGACATCGTCCATGGCGGTGCCGGCCACGACACCATGCTGGGCGGCCTGGGTGACGACAGTCTCTATGGCGATGCCGGCGACGACCTGCTGCTCGGCGGCGACGGCAATGACGCGCTGTTCGGCGGCGATGGCAGCCTCTACGGCGATGGCGGCGACGACCGCGTCGAGGGTGGCGCCGGCGACGACGATCTGAACGCCCATGTCATGGTCGGCGGCACCGGCAATGACACCTATTTCTACACCGCCAGCACGCAGCGGATCGTCGAGCTGGAGGGCGAGGGCCACGACATCGTCTGGGCACGGGCCGATGTCGACCTGCGCGAGCTGGGCGGCTCGATCGAGGAGCTCATCCTCGAGGAGACCGGGATCACCGGGACCGGCTCGCTCGGCGATGACCTCATCCGCGTCATGTCCTGGGATGTCACGGCCTATGGGCTCGATGGCGACGACCGGTTCGTGACGGAGGTCGAGGCCACGCTGCAGGGCGGGGCGGGCAACGACGTCTATGTCCTCCAGGATCATTCGGTTGTCGTCGAGCTGGCCGATGCCGGCCATGACACTGTGGAGTTCCGCTATGCGGCCGGCAGGGTGAGCCTGGCCGACAATGTCGAGGATGGCTTCATCCTCACCGCGGGATCGAACCACCTGATCGGCAATGCGGGGAACAACGTCCTGACCGCCATCGGCAGCGGCAGCGCCGACCTGTCCGGCCTGGCGGGGGACGATGTGCTGATCGCCGCGGCCGGCGGCACCTTGCGCGGCGGCGAGGGCCATGACCGGCTGGTCGGTGGCGCCCTGCTGCTCGGCGAGGAGGGCGACGACATCCTCGAGGCCGATGCCGCCACGACGCGGCTCGACGGCGGCAGCGGCGACGACATCCTGCACGGCGAGACCCGCGGCAGCGCCGTCCCGTCGATCGTCTTCGTGATCGACTCGGCGGGCGACCGGATCACCGGCGACCGCGTGGGCGACCTCGTCGAGGGCAGCGGGGTGATCGACCTGACCGGCCTGGCGGTGCTGGAGCTGCGCCTGCTGGCGGCGGCAACCGGGCTTGGCAATGCCGCGGACAATATCCTCATAGGAAGCTCCGGCGACGACATCCTGGAGGGGCGCGCGGGCGACGACCGGCTGCAGGGCGGGCTGGAAGCCGACCGCCTGACCGGCGGCGCCGGCAACGACCTCTTCCACTATGCCTCGGCGCTGGAAGGCGGCGATGTGGTCACCGACTTCGCCAGCGGCGAGGACCGCCTCCTGATCTCGGCCACGGGCTTCGGGGGCGGGCTGGTGGCGGGCATGTCGCTGGCGGCCACCGGCCGCTTCACCGCCAACACCACCGGCGAGGCGGAGGAGGGCGTCGGCCGTGGCCAGTTCATGCTGAACACCACCGACAACTCGCTCTACTGGGATGCCGACGGGCTGGGCGGCATCGGCACCGTGCGGCTGGCGCGCTTCGAGACGCTGGCCAACGGTCTCGCCGCCGCCGACATCGTCATCGCCTGACGCGCCACCGGGGCGGGGCAGCCGTCCCGGCCCCCCGGCACCACGCCCCCGGCATCACGCCACCGGCAACTCCACCGCGTATTTCGAAACCTCCGGGACGCTGCGAATCATCTTCTTCTCGGCGAGGAACTTGGCAAACCGCTGGTAGCGGTTGGCATCCAGCGCCGCCGGGCTGAGAGAGAACCGGTTCAGCGTGTCGCGGAAGGCGCGGCGGTTCAGCTCGTTGTCCAGCTCGCGGCGCGGGCCGGCGATGAACATCTTCCAGCTTTCTTCGGCGTTGTTCACCAGGAAGGTGGTGGCGCCTTCGAGCGCGTCCATGAAGCGGCGCAGCGAAGGGTCGCGCACGCGGTCCGTGTGCGCGACGTAGATCAGCTCGTCATAGATCGGCATGCCGTGCTGCTCGGGGTAGAAGGCGCGGCCGGGGCGCTTCTCGATCTCCATCTGGTGCAGCTCGAAGTTGCGGAAGCCGCCCAGGATGGCGTCGACCTGGCCCGACATCAGCGCGCTGGACAGGCCGAAATTGACATTGACCAGCGTCACGTCCTTCGACGACAGCCCGACGGTGCCCAGGATGGTGTCGACCGCCACCTCCTCGAAGCCGGCCGTGCTGAAGCCGATCTTCTTGCCGCGCAGGTCGGTCAGTGACTTGACCGGCCCGTCGCGCAGCACCGACAGCGTCGACAGCGGCGTCGCCACCAGCGTGCCGACGCGCGCCAGCGGCAGGCCCTGGTCGACCGCCAGATGCAGGTTCTTCTGGTAGTAGACGCCGAGATCCGCCTGCTTCGCCGCCACCATCCGCGGCGGGTCGTTCGGGTCGGCCGGGGCGATGGTCCGCACCTCCAGCCCGGCGCGGGCGAAGAAGCCGGCCTCCTGCGCCACCACGATCGGCGCGTGGTCCGGATTGACGAACCAGTCCAGCAGCAGGGTCAGCCTGGTCGTGCCCTGCGGCGCTGGCGCGGGCGTCTGAGCAGGCGCCTGGGCAGGCGTTTGCGCCATCGCGGCCGAGGCGGGCAGGGCAAGGGCGGCCAGCGCCGGCAGCGCCCGGCGGGGAAGCAAGGTCATGGCGTTTCTCCGTCGTTCTCGGACAGTTGGTCGGGCTGCCAGGGCAGCAGCGCCCGCAGCAGCCGGTCGGTGGCGAACCACAGCGTCATGGCCATGGCGGCCAGGATGACGAGGGCGGCGAACATCATGTCGGTCTGGCTGCGGCCATTGGCCTGCAGCATCACATAGCCAAGCCCGGCCGAGGCGCCGACCCATTCCCCCACCACCGCGCCGATCGGCGCGACGGCGGCGGCGACGCGCAGGCCGGAGGCCAGGCCGGGCAGGGCCGCCGGCACCCGGATCCGCCACAGCACCGCGGCGCGCGACGCGCCCATGGTGGCGGCCAGGTCCAGCCACCCGGGCTCCGTCCGCCGCAGGCCATCGTAGAAGGCGGTGGCGACCGGAAAGAAAATGATGATGGTGGCCATGGCGATCTTGCTGGCCAGGCCGAAGCCCAGCCACAGCGTCAGCAGCGGCGCGATGGCGAAGACCGGGATGGCCTGGCTGGCGATCAGCAGCGGCAGCAGCCAGCGCCGCCCGCCGCGCCAGGCCGAGAGCAGCAGCGCCACCGCGCAGCCCAGCAGCGTTCCCAGCAGCAGCCCCAGCAGGATCTCCGTCAGCGTCGTCAGGGCGTGGCCGTAGAGGATGTCGAAGCGGGTCCACAGCACTTCCGCCACCCGCAGCGGCGCCGGCAGCAGGAAGGGCGGCACCTCGGTCCAGCGGACGAAGCCCTCCCAGAGCAGCAGCAGGCCGAGCAGGGCGATCAGCGCCCTCATGCCGCCTCCGCAAGGCGCTCGAGCAGCGCGGCCTGGGCGGCCAGCACCTCGGGGTCGTGTGCGGCGCGCAGCGGCGGGTGATGCGGCATCGGCAGCGCGTCCGGGATGGCGCCGCCAGGGCCGGGGCGCAGCACCAGGATGCGGTGCGCGAGGCGCAGCGCCTCCAGCGGATCGTGGGTGACCAGCAGCACGCTGCGCCCTTTCAGCAGTCCGCTGGCCAGGTCCTGCAGCCGGTGCCGGGTCGGCGCGTCCACGGCCGAGAAGGGCTCGTCCATCAGCACGAAGGGACGGTCTTCCATCAGCGTCCGCGCCAGCGCCGCCCGCTGCCGCATGCCCCCCGACAGCGCGTCGGGCCGGGCGGCCTCGCGCCCCGCCAGGCCGACGGCGGCGATCAGCGCCCGGGCCCGGTCGCGGTCCGGGCGGGCATGGCGCAGCCGCGCGCCCAGGCAGACATTGTCTTCAAGGGTCAGCCAGGGCAGCAGCAGGTCCTGCTGGCCCATCCAGGCGATCCGCCCGGCCAGCGTCCCGCCATCGCCCAGGGTCAGGACCATGCCGGGGGGCGCCGGCAGCAGCCCGGCCAGCAGCCGCAGCAGGGTGGATTTGCCGACGCCGGACGGCCCGAGCAGGGCGGTCACCTCGCCCGGCGCGACGTCGAGCGAGAAGGAGCCCAGCACCGCCCGGCCGCCAAGGCGGAGTCCGGGCAAGGCAAGGCCGAGCGCAGGCGGCATGCGGAACCTCCGATCCCTTCGCCGGCATGACCCGGATCAGGTTCAAGGGGTCGCAGGGCCCATCCCTGCCTCTCAGCCTCTCAAGTCAGGCTCCCCCCGGATGCGGTGGTTCTAGGCATGGCCCCCGCTGTCACGCAAGTTTCGTGATGCCGTCATGGCTTGCCAGCGGCGCCGCGCTGCGCTTCCAGGCAGGCGATGACGCAGCATGCCTGGCCCGGCCCCTGGCTGATCGGATCGGAGATCTACCGGAACTCCAGCTATGGGCCCGGCCATCCGCTGGCCATCCCGCGCGTCTCCACCACGCTGGACCTGATCGCGGCGCTGGGCTGGCTCGACCCGGCGCGCTACCGCGACAGCCCGATGGCGACGCCGGCCGAGCTCGCCCGCTTCCACCACCCGGACTATATCGCCGCGCTGCAGGCGGCCGAGGCGGCGCAGGCGGTGCCCGACGCCGTGCGCGACCGCTTCGACCTGAATGCCCGCGGCAATCCGATCTTCCCTGAGGTCTTCCGCCGCCCGGCCACCAGCGCCGGCGGCGTGCTGCTGGCGGCGTCGCTCACCGCGGAAGGTGGCGCCGCCCATGTTCCCGGCGGCGGGCTGCACCATGCCAAGGCGGACCGCGCCAGCGGTTTCTGCTTCCTGAACGATGCCGTGCTCGGCCTTTGTGCCTGGCTCGACCAGGGGCTGACGAACCTCCTCTACATCGACATCGACGCGCATCACGGCGACGGCGTGCAGGACGCCTTCGCGCATGATCCGCGCGTCTTCACCCTGTCGATCCACGAGGCCGGCCGCTGGCCCTTCACCGGCGCGCTGGACGACCGCGCCGGCGGCCATGCCCGCAACATCCCCGTTCCCGCCGGGCTGAACGATGTCGAGTTCTCCTATCTGTGGCAGCAGGCGGTGATGCCGCTGCTGCGGCACCTGCGCCCGCAGGCCATCATGCTGCAATGCGGCGCCGACGCCCTGGAGGAAGACCCGCTCGCCCACCTGTCGCTGTCCAACAACGCGCATTTCGGCGCCGTGGCGTCGCTGCGCGACCAGGCGCCGCGGCTGATCCTGCTGGGCGGCGGCGGCTACAACCCCTGGACCGTCGCCCGCTGCTGGGCCGGCGCCTGGGGCGCGCTGAACGGATTTTCTCCGCCGGACCGCCTGCCGGACGCCGCGGAAGGGATCCTCCGCGGCCTGACCTTCCACCGCGCCGCCGGGCGCAACCCGCCCGAGACCTGGTTCACCACCCTGCGCGACGCCCCGCGTCCCGGCCCCCTGCGGACCGAAATCCGCCATCTCGCAGCCGTCACGCTGCAGGACCTGCCAACCCCCACCCGAGTTATGCCATGATGCCCGCCATGCGCCGCCGCACCCTGCTCGCCCTGATGGGGCTTGCCGCCATGACCGCCTTCCAGGCCGCCACCCCCGCTTTCGCCCAGGACGGGCCGCAGCCCCGCCTGCCGACCGAGCCGCTGACCATCGTCACCCGCGACGGCACCCGCCATGCCTTCACCGTGGAAATGGCGCTCAGCCCCGACCAGCAGACCGTGGGCCTGATGTTCCGCCCCGAGGTGAAGCCGGACGAGGGCATGCTCTTCGACTGGGGACAGCCGCGCGAGAGCGCCATGTGGATGCGCAACACCATCACCTCGCTCGACATGGTCTTCATCAGCCAGGACGGCCGCATCCATCGCATCGCCGAGCGCACCGTGCCGCTCAGCCTGGCCACTGTCGACAGCCGCGGCCCGGTCCGCGCCACGCTGGAACTCGCCGCCGGCACCGCCGCCCGGCTGAACCTCCGCGTCGGCGACAAGGTCGAGCAGCGCATTTTCGGCACGGCGCGTTAAGCTTTATCAACTTACAGGTTTATCGCGTCGTTGTGATCGTGTAAGGACCCAGCCGGGGGCGCCGCCGCGCCCGGCAGGAGCTCTGACCATGGTGACGCTGACCGGCTCGATCCTGGCCGACCGCCTGACCGGCACGGCCGCGGCCGATAGCCTCTCGGGAGGCGCCGGCGACGACATCCTCTCCGGCGGTTCCGGGAACGACCTGCTGGAGGGCGGCACCGGCAACGACCAGCTCAACGGCGGCGGCGGCGCCGACCGCATGATCGGCGGCGCCGGCGACGACCTCTATCTGGTCGACCAGGCCGGCGACGGGGTGATGGAGCTGGCCGGCGAGGGCATCGACACCGTCCGCGTCACCGGCCTGGCCGCCTACACCTTGGGCGACACCCTGGAGCGCCTGGTGGTCGCCTTCAACGGCGCCTTCGCCGGCACCGGCAATGCCCTGGGCAACCGCCTGACCGGCGGCGCCTTCGCCGACCGGCTGCGGGGAATGGCCGGCGACGACACCCTGCTGGGCGGCGGCGGCGACGACTTCCTCGAAGGCGGCGAGGGCAACGACATCCTCAGCGGCAATGCCGGCGACGACCGCATGATCGGCGGCCCCGGCGATGATTTTTTCAGCGTCGAGCAGGCGGGTGACGTGGTGGTCGAAAGTCCCGGCGAGGGCATCGACACCGTCCGTGTCCTGGGCCTCGCCGCCTATACCCTTGGCGACAACGTCGAGAAGCTGATCCGGGCCGGGAACACCGCTTTCTCCGGCACCGGCAATGCCCTGGCCAATGCCCTGACCGGCAATGCCGGCGCCGACCGCCTGTCGGGCCTGGGCGGCGACGACCTGCTGCGCGGCGGCGCGGGGGACGACGTGCTGCTCGGCGGCGACGGGATCGACACCCTGCGTGGCGAGGCCGGCACCGATCGGCTGGAAGGCAGCGCCGGCGACGACCGCCTCGATGGCGGCCTCGGCAACGACACCCTGCTCGGCGAGGCCGGCGCCGATGTCCTGATGGGCGGCGACGGCAACGACACCCTCGACGGCGGCCTCGGCAACGACCGCCTGCTCGGCGGCGCAGGCAACGACACGCTGCTGGGCGGGGATGGCAACGACACCCTCGATGGCGGCCTCGGCGCCGACCGGATGGAGGGCGGCGCCGGCAACGACCTCTACTATCTCGACCACACGTCCGACCTGGTGGTCGAGGCCGAGAACGCCGGAATCGACACGGTCTTGTCCATGGGCCTGGCCAGCCTGACCCTCGCGGCGAACGTCGAGAACCTGACCAACCGCGCAGCCACCGCCTTCTCCGGCACCGGCAATGCGCTGAACAACCGCCTGACCGGCAATGCCCTGGTCGACAAGCTCTATGGCGGCATTGGCAATGACACTCTCTCCGGCCTTGACAGCGACGACCGCCTGGAAGGCGGCGAGGGCGACGACTACCTGGTCGGCGGCGCCGGCAACGAC
>NZ_MLCO01000191.1 GCF_001982615.1 Teichococcus deserti
CTGAACCTCTCGGCGGTGCCGGTGGTGGGGCTGGGGCTGGGCTCGGTCGCCGGGCTGGGTGCTGCGCGGCTGGCCGCCAGCCATTACTCGGTGATGACGAAGTCGGCGGCGATGTTCGTCGCCGGCCCGCCGGTGGTGAAGCGGCTGGGCCAGGACCTGACGAAAGCCGAGCTCGGCGGCTGGGAGATCCAGACGAAGAGCGGCGCCGTCGACCATGCCGTCGACACCGAGGAGGAGGCCTTCGCCGCCGCGCGGCGCTTCCTGTCCTACCTGCCGAGCTCCGTGCACGAGCTGCCGCCCGACGCCCCCTGCGACGACGATCCGCAACGGGCCGAGGACAAGCTGTTTTCCATCATCCCGCGCGACCGCCGCCGGGTCTACCAGATGCGGCAGATCATCGAGGCCGTCGTTGACCGCGGCAGTTTCTTCGAAATGGGAAAGATGTTCGGCCGCTCGCTGATCACCGGCTTCGCGCGCCTCGGCGGCCGGGCAGTCGCGCTGATGGCCAGCGATCCCTATTTCTATGGCGGCTCCTGGACGGCGGATACCTGCCAGAAGGTGGTGCGCTTCCTCGACCTGGCCGAGACCTTCCGCCTGCCCGTGGTCTATCTGGTCGACTGCCCCGGCTTCATGATCGGGCTCGACGCCGAGAAGGCGGCGACCATCCGCCACGGCGTGCGCGCCATGGCGGCGATGAACCAGACCACCGTGCCCTGGTGCAGCGTCATCATCCGCAACGCCTTCGGTGTCGCCGGCGCGGCGCATACCCCGGCCGGGCGGCTGGCGCTGCGCTATGCCTGGCTTTCGGCGCGCTGGGGTTCGCTGCCGCTGGAAGGCGGCATCGAGGCCGCCTACCGCGCCGAGATCGATGCCGCCCCCGACCCTGCCGCCAAGCTGGCCGAGATCGAGGCGCGGCTGAACCAGCTGCGCTCCCCCTTCCGCACGGCCGAAAGCTTCTGGGTGGAGGAGATCATCGATCCGCGCGCCACCCGCCGGCTGCTCTGCGACTTCGCGCAGCTGGCGGCGCCGCTGCGCCAGGCCCCGACCCCGGGACGCTTCGCCATGCGCCCCTGAGTGCCGAAACAAGCCCGGGAATACAGCCGGGCAGGGAGGAGAACGACGATGCGGAACGCCACCGCCTTGCTCTGCGCCGGCCTGGCCTGGAGCCTGCCCGGCAGCCTGCCCGCCGCCGCGCAGCAACTGCCTGAGCGCAGCACGCTGCACATCATCGGCGGCTTCGCCCCCGGCGGCACCTCCGACCTGACGGCGCGGCTGATCGCCGAGGGTGTCGCGCCGATCCTCGGCCGCCGCGTGGTGGTGGAGAACCGCACCGGCGCCAACGGCTTCATCGCCGCCGAGGCGGTGGTGCGCGGCGCCAGCGACGGCACGGTGCTGTTCCAGTGCCCGATGGGCACCATGACCATCAGCCCCGAGCTGCCGGGCATGGTGATGCCCATCGATGTCGGCCGCGACCTGATCCCGGTCGCCAATGTCGCGCTCTCCAGCTATGGCGCCGTGGTGCAGGCGAAGGGGCCCTATGCCGACCTGCCGGCGGTGCTGCAGGCGGCGCGCGGCAAGCCCAACGCGGTCAGCTTCGCCAGCGCCGGCAGCGGCACCGCGCAGCACCTGATGGGCGAGCGGCTGCAGGGGCTGACCGGCCTGAAGCTGCTGCACGTGCCCTATCGTGGCGCGGCGCCGGCGGCGCTCGACATCATGGCCGGGCGGGCGGACTTCATGATCACCAACATGGGCGACGTGGTGCGGCAGATCCAGGGCGGCGAGCTGCGGCTGGTGGGCCTCGGCGATGCCTCGATGCGCGACGCCTTCCCCGGCACGCCGCTGCTCTCCGACACGGTGCCGGGGCTGCAGGTGGTGGGCTGGTTCGGCCTCTGCGGCCCGCGCGGCATGCCCGCCGCCGCGGTGACGCAATGGTCCGAGGCGGTGGAGAAGGCGCTGCAGGACGAGGCCCTGCGCAAGCGGCTGCGCGACAACGGGCTGACCCCGCTGCATGAAGGCCCCGACGCCTTCGCCACCCGCATCGCCGCCGACCGCCGCATGTGGGGCGAGGTGATCCGCGCCTCGGGCGTTCGCGTCGACTGAGCGGGCTACAGCGCCGCGGCGATGGCGCCCGCGGCGCGCCGCAGGGCGGCCAGCTGCGGCGGCTGGCCCGTTGCGTCCGGGGCGAAGGCGCTGCTCAGCGTCGCGATGCTCAACGCCCCCAGCAGCGCGCCGTCCCGCCCCAGGATCGGCACGCCGAGGCCGCCCAAGCCGATGACGAAATCATCCTGCACCAGCTCATGCCCGCGGGCGCGGATGGCGGCGGCGGCGCGCAGCAGGGCAGGGGGATCGGTCTCGCCGGCCGGGGTGCGGCGGGTCAGCGGCAGGGCCAGCGCCTGGCGCTGCGCGGCCGGGTCCAGCCAGGCCAGCAGCACCCGCGGCCCGGCGCCGCCGTTCAGCGTGGCATGGGCGCCGACGGCGAACCACAGCGCCTCGACATCCGGCAATTCGACCAGGGCGCGGTCGAGGCAGAGGGCGCGGCCTTCCTCGGCGACCCAGATGAAGGCGGTGGCGCGGCATTCGGCGGCCAGCGCCCGCAGCTGCCCCGCCGCCGCGGCGCGCAGCCTGCCTCCCGTCTCCACCGCGGCGGCCAGCGCCAGGATGCGGGTGGCCAGGGCATAGCGCCCATCCTCCAGCCGCAGGAAGCCGGCCTGCAGCAGCGTGTGCAGCAGGCGGCGCGCGGTGCCCTTGTCGAGGCCGGCGGCGGCGGCGAGCTCGGTCAGGCTGCGGCGCGGCTGCTCCGGCGTGAAGGCGGCGAGCAGCGCCAGGCCACGGTCCAGGGCACGCACCAGAGGGACCCCGGGCGGGGCGGCATCGAGTGTCATGCGGTGACACTAGAACATCACGGATTGACACCGCAACCGAAAGAAAAATAGGCTCGCCGTTATCGCCACGAGAGGAAGCCGCGCCATGCCCGTCCCCGCCCCGATCGAAGCGCTGAAGGAAGAGATCACCACCTGGCGGCGCGACTTCCACGCGCATCCGGAGATCGGCTTCGAGGAGGTGCGCACCAGCGGCATCGTCGCCGAGAAGCTGGAATCCTGGGGCATCGAGGTGCATCGCGGCATCGGCCGCACCGGCGTGGTGGGCGTGCTGCGCGGCAGCCGCCCCGGCAACCGCAGCATCGGGCTGCGCGCCGACATGGACGCGCTGCCGATGCCGGAGCTGAACGACATCCCCCACCGCAGCCAGAACCCCGGGAAGATGCATGCCTGCGGCCATGACGGCCACACGGCGATGCTGCTGGGCACCGCCAAGCACCTGGCCGCCACCCGCGACTTCGCCGGCACCGTCCACTTCATCTTCCAGCCGGCCGAGGAAGGCCTGACCGGCGCGCTCGCCATGGTCGAGGACGGTCTGTTCCAGCGCTTCCCCTGCGACGCCGTCTACGGCATCCACAACCTGCCGACCCTGCCGCTGGGCACGGTCGCCGTGCGTCCCGGCACCGTGTTGGCCGCCGTCGACTATTTTTCCATCCGCCTGAAGGGCAGGAGCAGCCATGGCGCCGAGCCGCATCGTGGCCTCGACCCGCTGCCCGCCGCGACGCAGCTCTACGCCGCGCTGCAATCCCTGGTCAGCCGCCGCGTCGATCCGCATGGCACCGCGGTGATCAGCGTCGGGCAGTTCCATGCCGGCACCTCGGACATTGTCATCCCTGAAGTCGTGGAAATGCGCGGCACCATCCGCACCTTGCTGCCGGAGGTGCGCGCCGAGATGGACCGCCTGTTCCACCAGGCGGTCGCCGGCACCGCCGCCGCGCATGGGGTGGAGGTGGAACTGGACTACCGCCGCTCCTACCCGCCCACCATCAACACGCCCGACCAGGCGGCGCTGGCCGCCGAGGCCGCCGCGACCGTCGTGGGCGAGGCGGCCATCAAGGGCGACTTCCCGTCGCTGACCGCCGGCGAGGACTTCTCCTACATGCTGCAGAACGCCCCCGGCGCCTTCCTGCTGATCGGCCAGGCCGCCGAGAGCGAGACCAGCCGCACCAACGTCCATAACGGACGCTACGACTTCAACGACGACCTCTCGCCGATCGGGGTGGCATGCTTCGAGGCGATCGTGAAGGCGGAGCTGAAGTAAGGATACTCAGAGAAGGTATGGGCAGGTCGGGGGAATGAATTCCCCCGAACCCCCATCTTCTTTCTGATCACCGGCCGTTCGCAGGCATGCGCCTTACCGGGACTGGCATCAGGGCATCACGGCGGGGCGCAGAATACGGAAGCAGCGCGACCTTGAAGGTCGCGCTGTGACCAGATCAGCCTGATGGCGGCGTCGTTGCTCTCGGAACCGGAGCACTGGAACAGCATGTGGTTCAGTCCCTCCGGGGCGAGCGCCGCCAGCTTCTCGGCGAACTTGGCGGAGGGCTCGTGCCCGCGGCCGGAGGAGGTGTGGTAGTAGGGCAGCTTCAGCATCTGCTGGGAGGGCCTCGGCCAGGCGCTTCTCGCTGAAGCCGAGGCTGGAGCACCAGAGGCCGGCCATGCCCTCGATCTACCGCTTGCCGTCGGTATCGACCATAGGGACGCCGTCACCCTGCGCCATCCGCGGCGGGCCATCCTTGGCGAAGGCCTCCAGACCGGTCTGCTGGTGGACGACCTGCGCCTGGTCGGCGGCGTGGAGGTGATCGGCGCGCGTCGCGATGCTCCGTTCCGGTGGGGCCTGTCGGCAAGGACGAAGCGCCGGGCTTGGTCCTTTGCCAGGCGATGACAAGCGATTTCTGCAGTGGCATGGTCCCGCCGCCCTCCTGGAAGCCGCGCCCATGCCGTGCCCGACCCTGTCCCGCCGCCACCTTCTCCCCGCCGCTGGCGCCCTGCTGGGCGTCGCCGGGGCCGGATCCCCCACCTGCGCCCAGGGCCGCGCGGCAGAGCCGCCGCTGCGCTGGGTCGTGGCCTATCCGCCCGGCGGCGGCACCGACCTGGTGGCGCGGCTGGTCGGCCAGGCGATGGGCGCGGTGCTGGGCCGCGGCGTGGTGGTGGAGAACCGGCCCGGCGGCGCCACGCTGATCGCCGCCGAGGCGGTGGCGCGCGCTGCCCCGGACGGGCAGACGCTGTTCACCGCGGATGCCGGCACGCTGGTCTTCAATGCCGGGCTGTTCCGCCGGCTGCCCTACGACCCGCGACGCGACTTCCGGCCGCTGGGCGGGCTGGCGCGCTTCGGCCTGGTGCTGGCGGCCAGCCGGCGCTCGGGGCTGGCCTCGGTGCGGCAGGCGCTGGAGCAGGCGGTCGCGGCGCCGGGGCGGCTGGACTGCGCCTCGCCCGGGCTGGGCTCGCCGCATCATCTGGCGATGGAGCGGCTGGCGCGGCTGAACGGGCTGTCCTTCCATCACGTGCCCTATCGCGGCGCGGCGCCGGCGCTGAACGACCTGATGGCGGGAACGGTGGGGCTGGCGGTGACCGACTATGCCACTGCCGGCGCTGCGCTGCGCGACGGGCTGGCCCGGCCGCTGGCGGTGTTTTCCGCCGACCGCCTGCCGGCCCTGCCCGGGGTACCGACCCTGCGCGAGGCGCTGGGCGAGCGTGGCTTCGCCTTCGCCGCCTGGCAGGCGCTGGTGCTGCCCGCCGCCACGCCCGACGCCGTGGCGGCGCCGCTGGCCGGGGCGCTGCAGGCGGCGCTGCGCATGCCCCTGGTGCGCGGGCGCCTGGCCGAGCTTGGCGGCGAGGCCATGACCGAAGGCCCCGCGGCGATGCAGGCGCTGCTGGCTGAGGAGCGCGCCGCCTGGCTGCCGCTGGTCGAGGCGCTGGGGCTGCGCCTCGATGGTTGAGAGCGATGAGCAGCGACGGCCTCGCCAGCCGCGGCGCCGGTTGCTATCCCTGGCGCGCCGCCCGAGGGAAGCCCGCATGCCGACCAGCCCGACCGACGCCGCCCGCTACGCGCTGGATGGGGCCAGCTTCGCCGTCCCCGGCCGCATGCTGCTGCAGCCGCTGAGCCTGACCCTGGAGCCCGGGCGGGTGATCGGGCTGATCGGCCATAACGGCTCGGGCAAGTCGACGCTGCTGAAGCTGCTGGCGCGGCAGCAGCCGCCCAGCGGCGGCGCCATCGCTTTCGGCGGCCAGGCCCTGCCGCGCTGGCGGGAGCGCGCCTTCGCCCGCCAGGTCGCCTATCTGCCGCAGCAGACCGCGGCGGCCGAGGCGATGCTGGTGCGGGAGCTGGTCGCGCTGGGCCGCTATCCCTGGCATGGCGCGCTGGGCCGCTTCGGCGCCGTCGACCGGCAGAAGGTCGAGGCGGCGATGGCGCTGACCGGCGTGGACGCCATGGCCGACCGCCAGGTGGAGACGCTGTCGGGCGGCGAGCGGCAGCGGGTGTGGCTGGCCATGCTGGTCGCCCAGGATGCCGGCTGGCTGCTGCTGGACGAGCCGATCAGCGCGCTGGACATCGCGCATCAGGTGGAGGTGCTGGCGCTCGTCCAGCGCCTCAGCCGCGAGCGCGGCGTCGGCATCGTCGTCGTGCTGCACGACGTCAACATGGCCGCGCGCTACTGCGACGAGCTGATCGCGCTGCATTCCGGCCGCATGGTCGCCCGCGGCACGCCGGAGCAGATCATGACGCCTGAGCGGCTGCAGGCGATCTACGGCCTGCCGCTCGGGGTGATGCGCCACCCGGAGAGCGGCGCGCCGATGAGCTACGTGCAGTAGGTCTCAGCGCATCTCGCGAGGCCGCGGGGCGCGCGCCACGCCCTGCCGCTCCAGGTGGCAGGCGATGCGCAGGCAGATATCCTCGCGCCAGGGAGCGGCGATGACCTGCACGCCGATCGGCAGCGGGCCGCCGCCCATCTCCGGCACCGGCACCGCCACCACCGGCAGGCCGATGAAGGAGATTGGCTGGGTGAACAGCCCCAGATTGGCGCGCACCGGCAGCGTCTCGCCGCCAATCGAGAAAAGCTTCTGGCCGAGCAGCGGCGCGGTGGTCGGCGTCGCCGGCGCGATGATGGCATCCACCTTGTCGAACAGCCGCAGCACCTGCTGCTGGTACCAGCGCCGGAACTTCTGGGCCTTGATCACCAGGGGGGCGGGCGTCATGCAGCCGGCGATCAGCCGGTCGCGCGTGTCGGGGTCGAATTCCTCGGCCTGGCGCCGCAGCCGGTCGAGATGCAGCGCCCCGCCCTCGGCCGTGGTGATCAGATAGGCGGCGGCGCGGGCGCGGGCGGCCTCGGGGATCTCGATCTCGGCGGTGACGCCCAGCGCATGGGCGACGGCATCGGTCGCCAGCGCCGCCTCCGGCGACAGGCCCTGGCGGAAATAGCCGCAGGCGCGGGCGATGCGCAGCCCCTCGATGCCGCCGTCCAGCCCGGGCAGGCTGGGCTCGACGGCGCGCGGCGCGCAGGACGGGTCGGCCGCATCCGGGCCTTGCATGGCGTCATAGCTCAGCGCCAGGTCGCGCACGCTCCGCGCCAAGGGGCCAAGATGATCGAAGCTGTCGACGAAGGGAAAGCTGCCGGCGCGCGACAGCCGCCCATAGGTCGGCTTCAGCCCGAAGATCCCGCAGAGCGAGGCCGGCACCCGGATCGACCCGTTGGTGTCCGAGCCCAGCGCGATCGGCACCAGCCCGCCGGCGACCGCGCTGCCCGATCCGCCGGAGGATCCGCCGGTCATCCGCGCCAGGTCATGCGGGTTGCGGGACGGCCCGTCATGCGCGTTCTCGCCGGTGAAGTCATAGGCGTATTCGCCCATGTTCAAGGCGCCCACCAGGATGGCGCCCTGCGCCTCCAGCCGGGCGATCAGCGTCGCATCCCGCGGCGCCGATGCCCGGGCGCGGTTGATGGCGCTGCCGGCCAGCGTCGGCAGGCCAGCGATGTCGAACAGGTTCTTCACCGCGAAAGGCACGCCGGCCAGCGGGCCGAGCGCCTCGCCGGCGGCGCGCGCCGCATCCAGCGCCTCCGCCCGCGCCATCGCCCGCGCCGAGACCAGCGCGGTGAAGGCGCCCAGCGCCGGGTCGTGCCGCGCGATGCGCTCCAGCGTGGCGGCCACCACGGCGACCGCGGTCACCTCGCCAGCGCGGACGGCGGCGGCGATCGATGTCGCATCCTGCCAGGGGCTCACGCGGAGAACACCGGGGCAGGCTCGGCCTCGTCGGGCAGGTCGAAGGCCTCGACCATCGCGCCGAAGCGCAGCGTCACCTGCAGGTTGGCGCGCACGGCCTCCCGCCATTCGGGGTGAAGCCCGAGGCCCAGCAGCACAGCCTGGGCCTCGATCAGGCGGTCGAGCTCTTCGTCGGTCATCGGCAAGTCCGGAACGGAAGAAGCCAAGAGTGACAAGAAAAAAGGCTGGGGGAAAGAATTCCCCCAGACCCCCATCTTTTTCTGTTCTGTTTCAGCGCTTCAGGCGGATGTCCAGGCCCTTGTAGAGCGCCACGCCGTAGATGCCGTGGGCACGCACACCCTCCACGCGGGGGGCGGCCACCACCCACAAGGGCTGGCGCAGCAGCGGGACCCAAACGTTGGCCTCGGCGATGCGGCGCTGCAGGCCGCCGATGATCTGCGCGCGCTGCGCCGGATCGGTGGCTTGGCGCGCGGCGGCCAGCGCCTGGTCGGTCGCCGGGTCGTTCCAGTTCATCCGGTTCGGCGTCGGCCGGTTGGTGCTGGGGAAGTACAGCGAGAAGGCATCCGTGGCCGACATATACGGATAGGCCATGATGAAGGTGTCGAATTCCTGCGTCGCCAGCTTGCCCCAGCCGACCGTCGCATCCCACATCTGCACCCGCAGCTCGATGCCGACGCGGCGCAGATCGGCCTGGATCGCCTGCAGGATGGTGTTGTTGATGCCGCTCTGCAGCGCATAGACCAGCAGGCTGGCGCGCTGCCCGTCCTTGGCGCGGATGCCGTCGGCGCCAGCGACCCAGCCGGCCTCGTCCAGCAGCTTGCGCGCCGCCGCCGGATCGAAGCGCGGCACCATCTTCGCGGCTTCCGCATCGTAATCCTGGCTGCCCGGATTGATGTAGCTGTCGGCCGGCTGCCCGGCGCCGAAGAAGGCCACCTTGGCGATGGCCTGCTTGTCGATCGCCATGTTCACGGCGCGGCGGATGACGGCGTCGCTGGCGACCGGATGGTCAACCTTGAACCCCATGAAGATATCGTAGAAATGCACCGGCTGCTGCTGCACCGTCAGGCCGGGAACCTTGCGGAGGCCTTCCAGCGCGAAATACGGGATCCACTGCGTCACGTCGCCCTGGCCCGACTGCACCGCGGCCAGCCGGGTGTTCGACTCAGGGATGACGCGCAGCATGATGCGCTCCACCTGCGGCGACGGGTTCTGGTAGATCGGCGGACCCCAGTTGTAGCGGGGGTGGCGCGTCAGCACCATTTCCTGCCGCGGCGTCCAGGACTGCCAGCAATAGGGGCCGGTGCCGTTGAAGCCCTGCACGCCGAAATTCTCGCCCAGCTTCTCGACCGTCGCCTGGTCGACGATGCTGGCGAAGTAGTTGGTCAGCTGCAGCAGGAGCTCGCTGAACGGCTCCTTCAGCCGGTAGACGACGGTGTGGTCGTCGGGCGCGGTGATGTCCTCCACGGGACCCGCGCGCCAGCGCACCGGGCTGCGCGTCGCCGGGTCGATCCAGCGCTTGATGCTGTAGACCACGTCGCGCGCGGTGAACGGCTTGCCGTCGCAGAAGCTGACGCCCTGGCGCAGCTTGAAGGTATAGGTGCGGCCATCCTCGCTGACCGTCCAGCTTTCGGCCAGCCCGGGGCGCACCGTCTTCTGGTCCCAGTCCAGCGTGACCAGCGTGTCGGCCAGCAGGAACAACGCCTCGCCCGCTGCGGTGGCCGAGGTGCGCGCCGGATCGTAGCGATCGGCATCGATCTCCCGCAGCACCACCAGCGTGTCGCGGGGCGCCGCCTGCGCCAGCGCTCCCGCCGCCGGCAGCACGCCGCCGAGCAGCGCCGCCGCCCCGGCCAGCCAGCCCGCCGCCCGCCGCCGCCGGACCTTCGTCCCTGCCGCCACCGCATCCATCATGCG
>NZ_MLCO01000192.1 GCF_001982615.1 Teichococcus deserti
TCCTGTTCCTGTCCATCGTGACGCTGATCGTGGTCACGCCGGGGCCCAACCTGTTCATGCTGCTGGGGGTGGGGGGGCGACGGGCGACCGGCTTCCTGGCGGTGCTGGGGATCTGCGCGGCGATCCTGTCGCATGTGACGCTGGCGCTGGTGGGGGTGGGGGCGATCATCGCCACCTCGGCGCTGCTGTTCACCGCGCTGAAGGTGGCGGGCGCCGCCTATCTGATCTGGATGGGGCTGAAGTCGCTGTGGTCGCTGCGCCAGGGCGGCGGGCTGTCGGTGCCGATGCCGGCCGCGAGCGCGCCGCCGACGGGGGGCCGGGCCTTCGCCATGGGCTACCTGACCAATATCCTGAACCCGAAGCCGGCGATCTTCTATGTCGCGGCTTTCCCGCAATTCCTGCAGGCCGGCGAGCCTGGCTTCTATGCCACCGGCTATGCGCTGGGGCTGGCGCATGCCGGCGTGGCGTTTTCCTTCTATGCCCTGGTGGTGCTGATGATGGGGCAGCTGACGCGGGTGCTGCTGCGGCCGATGGTGGCGCGGGCGGTGAAGGCGGTCTCCGGCGTGGCGCTGGTGCTGCTGGGCGGCCGGTTGCTGCTGGCCCGCAGCCCGGCGTGAGGTCAGGCGCCCCACGTCTGAACGGCCCGCGGCAGCACAGACAGAAAGAAAAGAAGGGGGTTCAGGGGGAATTCATTCCCCCTGATACTTGTCGTTCCAGCTCCTGATCGCGTTCGGGTAAGGAAGTGCCGTCGCCTCATAGACCCCTCTTGCGATCGCCCGCGCCATGACGATCCCGGCGAGGTGCCCGAGCTCGACCAGCGACCCGCCCGGCTTTTCGCCGGTGGCTGCCGCGAAGACGGTGTCGCCGTCGTTGGGGGCGTGGGCGGGCAGGATGGCGCGGGCCAGGCCGTCATCGGCCATCAGGGCCAGGCGGCGGCATTCGGCCTTGGTCAGGGTTGCGTCGGTGACGACCATGCCGATGGTGGTGGCGGTGGGGGCGCCGCCCTTGATCCGCAGGCGCAGGTCGAAGGCCTTGGGCAGGCCGAGGCCGCCGAATTCGTCGCCCTCCTCGAAGGGGGCGGCCCAGAAATGCGGCCCGTCGCCGACGAGCGGCGAGCCCACCGCGTTCACCGCGACCAGGGCCGCGACGATGTGGCCGCTGCCGGTGCGGGCGCTGGCGCTGCCGATGCCGCCCTTGACCAGCGGCGTGGTGGCCCCGGTGCCGGCGCCGACGCTGCCGAGGGCGAAGTCGCCCGGGCGGGCGGCGATGGCGGCCTGGTAGCCGAGCTCGCGATAGGGGGTGAAGCGGCCCCATTCCTTGTCGCCGCCATTGGCCAGGTCGAAGAGGATCGCCTGGGGCGCCAGCGGGATGGGCATGCCGCCGAAGACCTGGCCGCGCCCGGCCTCGCGAAGCGCCGCCTGGACGCCGCCCGCCGCATCCAGCCCGAAGGTGGAGCCGCCGGACAGGGTGATGGCGTCGATCCGCTGCACCGTGGCGTCGAGGTCGAGGAGGGCGGTGTCGCGCGACCCCGGGGCGCCGCCGCCGATATGGACCGCGGCCACCGCCGGCGGCTCGAAGATCACCGTCGTGACGCCGGAGCCCAGGCGGAGGTCGGTGCTGTGGCCGAGGCTGACGCCGGCCACGTCGGTGAGCAGGTTGCGCATCGCCGCCATCATGCCCGGCGGCCGGCCGGGTTCAAGCCCTGGGATCGGCGGCTCGTTGCGGGGGCAGGGGGCTGCCGCTCCCGCTCTCGTGAAGGAATTTTGACGGCGGGCCGATCTGCGGGCAGTTTGCGCGCCGGAGGTCGCCTGATGAGTATGCCCGCGCCAAGCCGTCTGCTGTTCCATGCCGTGGTCGCCGCCGCCTTCGCCCTGATGCTGGCGCCGGTGGTGATGGTCATGGTGATCAGCGTCTTCCGGCAGGAGATCGTCAGCTTCCCGCCGCCGGGGCTGACGCTGGACTGGTATGTCAACGCCTGGGACCGGCAGGAATTCGCCCGCGGCTTCGTCTCCAGCCTGCAGGTGGCGCTGATGGCGACGCTGATCGGCGTGCCCACGGGCACGGCGGCGGCCTATGCCATCGCCCGCGGCTGGTTGCCCGGGAAGGGGGCGGTGAACACCCTGCTGCTCAGCCCGCTGGCGGTGCCGGGGGTGGTGGCGGGCACCGCGCTCTACATGTTCTACCTGCGCGCGGAATTCTGGATCGACGCCGACATCACCGCGACCCTGCACGGGCTGGTGGCGGCGCATGTGCTGCTGACCATTCCCTGGACGGTGCGGCTGGTCTCGGCCAGCCTGGCGCAGCTCGACCGCTCGGCCGAGGAGGCGGCGGCCAATCTCGGCGCCCGCCCCTTCACCGTGTTCCGCCGGGTGACGCTGCCGATGATGCGGCCGGGGATCGTGGCCGCCTGCCTGTTCTCCTTCATCCAGAGCTTCGAGAATCTCGAGCTCTCGCTGCTGCTGGTGGGGCCGGGGCGGACGACGCTGCCGGTGGCCATGCTGAGCTACCTGGAATTCCGCATCGACCCGACGCTGGCGGCGGTGGCCACGGTGCAGATCCTGCTGGTCGGCGGGCTGATGCTGCTGACCGACCGCTTCGTGAAACTGTCGAGGGTCGTGTGACGCGCTTGCACCACGCCGAAGGAGAGCATTGATGGGCAATCTGGTGCTGGAAGCGCTGTGCAAGCGCTACGGGTCGTCCACCGCGGTGGAGCGGGTCGACCTGGAGGTGAAGCAGGGCGAGATGGTGGCCCTCCTCGGCCCCTCGGGCTGCGGCAAGACCACGACCTTGCGCATGGTCGCCGGCTTCATCCCGCCGAGCGAGGGCCGCATCCTGATCGGCGGCCAGGATGTGACGCGCCGCCCGGCGCATGCCCGCGACACCGGCATGGTTTTCCAGTCCTATGCCCTGTTCCCGCACATGACCGTCGGCCAGAACGTGGCCTTCGGGCTGGAGATGCGGAAGGTGGGCCGCGCCGAGCGCGACGGCCGGGTGATGGAGGCGCTGCGGCTGGTGCGCCTGGACCACCTGGCCGACCGGCTGCCGCGGCAGCTGTCAGGCGGGCAGCAGCAGCGCGTCGCCCTGGCCCGCGCCCTGGTGGTGAACCCTGCCGTCTTCCTGCTGGACGAGCCGCTGTCGAATCTCGACGCCAAGCTGCGCGGCGAGGTGCGGATGGAGATCCGCGCGCTGCAGCAGCGCCTCGGGCTCACCACGCTGATCGTCACCCATGACCAGGAGGAGGCGCTGACCATGGCCGACCGCCTCGTCGTCATGGAGCGCGGCCGGGTCCGCCAGGTCGGCACGGCGGAGGAGCTCTACGAGAACCCCACCGACCCCTTCGTCGCCGGCTTCGTCGGCCGCTGCAACCTGATCGAGGGCAGGCTCGAGGCCCCGGGCGGCTTCCGCGCCGCCAGCGGCGCCCTGCTGCATTGCGACGTCGAGGCCGCCGAGGCCCGCCCCGACGCGGCCCTGCTGGCGCTGCGGCCGGAGCGCATCGGGCTGCAGCCGGATGCCGAGGGCGGCGGCCGCGTCGCCGCGGTCACCTATCTCGGCGCGCAGACCGAATATCTGGTGGAGCAGGACGGCACGTCCCTGCTCATCATCCGCCCGACCCCGACGCTGGCCGACCCGCTGCGGCGGCTGGCCGTCGGCGATGCCGTGACGCTGAGCTGGGAGGCCGCGGCCGCCCGGCTGCTGCCTGCCGCGACTTGATCGATCCGAACTCTGAACCTGGGAGAGCTGGCATGAACATCACCCGTCGCGCGACCCTGGCCGGCGCTGGCGCCGCCTTCGCATCCATCACCGCAGGCCTGCCGGGCATCGCCCGGGCCCAGGCCAAGCAGGTGGTGGTCGGCACCTGGGGCGGCGATTACGGCGAGCTGCTGCGCGCCAATATCGACCAGCCGCTGATGGCGCCGCAGGGCATCGAGGTCCTGCAGGACATCGCCAATGCCGATCCGCGCAAGACCAAGCTGCTGGCCGAGCGCCAGGCCCGCCGCGGCACCTTCGACGTCGCCTGCCTGTCGGACACCGACATGCACATGATCTCGGCCCAGGGCGTCTTCGACAATCTCGACATGGCCAAGCTGAAGCGCGGCGCCGCCATCCTGCCGGCGCTGGCCAAGCCCTATGCCGTGCCGCACATCTATTCGGCGCTCGTCCTGCTCTACAACCCGAACAAGATCACGACGCCGCCCAAGGGCTTCGCCGACATGTTCGACCCCAAGTATCGCGGCCGCGTCGGCTTCTCCGACATCCTCTACAGCACCAACACCTTCGCGGCCGCCATGGCCGGCGGCGGCGCCTTCAACAACTACGCGCCCTCGCAGAAGAAGCTGATGGAGCTGCGCTCGCTCGACGCCAAGGTCTATCCGTCCAACGAGGCGCTGGCCGCCGCGCTGAAGTCGGAAGAGGTCTGGATGACGCCGATGTGGCTGGCCCGCGGCTTCATGTGGCAGAAGGCTGGCATCCCGGTGAAGCATGTCGTCCCGTCCGAGGGCGCCTATGCCATCGTCTTCGAGATGGCGGTGCCGAAGAACAGCCGCGGCAAGGACAATGCCTACGCCTATATCGACGCGGCGCTGCAGCCGGCGGCGCAGGCCGCCTTCGCCGACCGCATGGGCTATCTGCCGACCGTCAAGGACGCGCCGCTGCCGGCCGAGATCGCCAGCCAGATCAGCCTGACCGAGGCCGAGCAGGCCCGCCTGCGCGCCCCCGACTACGACTATCTGCTGAAGACCCATGCCGAGATCCTCGATTTCTGGAACAAGCAGTTCAAGGCGTAACCCGATGGCCGCGCTCGTCCTTCCCGCCGGATTGCTGGTGCTGCTGCTGCTGGTCGCGCCCATGCTGCTGCTGGCGCGCATCTCCCTGAACCAGTTCAGCCCCACCGAGATGATGGTGGAAGCGACGACCGCGGCCAATTACCTGCGGGCGATCCAGGACCCCTACTACCAGCAGGTGATGGCGACGACGCTCGGCGTCGCCCTCGGCTGCACCCTGCTGACCCTGGCGCTCGGCTTCCCCGCCGCCTATTGGCTGGCCCGCATGCAGAGCCGCTGGAAGAGCCTGGCCACCATCCTGGTGCTCTTCCCGCTGCTGGTCGGCAACGTCGTGCGCGCCGCCGGCTGGATGGCCCTCCTCGGCAATGAGGGGGCGATCAACGCGGCGCTGAAGGGCCTCGGGCTGATCACCACCTCGCTGCCGCTGCTCTACAACACCGGCTCGGTGGTCACCGGCATCGTCGCCGTGGTGCTGCCCTATATGATCCTGACCCTGGCCTCGGTGATCGAGAGCATCCCGCGCCAGGCGGAAGAGGCGGCGTCCAACCTGGGCGCGAAGCCTTTCACCGTGTTCCGCCGCGTCGTGCTGCCGCTGGCGCTGCCCGGGGTAGCCGCCGGGTCGGTGCTGGTCTTCATCCTCTGCATGAACACCTACGCCTCCGCCGTCCTGCTCGGCGGGCCGCAGTTCAAGATGATGGCACCCGCCGTCTACGACCAGTTCGTCCGCGGCAACAACTGGCCCTTCGGCGCGGCCCTCGCCTTCATCCTGCTCGGCGTGACCTTGCTGCTGACCGTGGTCGGCAGCACACTGCTCGGGCGCAAGTACAAGACGGCTTGAGAGGGGCGCCGCCCCTCTCAAACTCTCCCCGCCAGGAACCTTAGGTTCCTGGACCTCCCACCAAAAGGGAAACACCAAGATGGACGCGAAGCCGCAGACGGGTGAGGAAATCACCGGGCGCAACCAGAAGAACGGCATGCCGCCGGTGCCGGCCTCGACCGGGCGCGACTGCGGCTCGGGGCCCTTCAGGCGCCTGGTGCTGCGCGGCGCGACCATCATCGACGGCACCGGCGCGCCACCCTGGGGCCCGGCCGACATCGTCATCGAGAACGACCGCATCGCGGCCATCGTCGCCGTCGGCACCCCGGGCAAGCCGATCAGCCCGTCGCGCCGCCCGCCCGCCGGTGACGAGGAGATCGACTGCCACGGCAAGTTCGTCACCCCGGGCCTGATCGACTGCCATGCCCATGCCGGCGTCCCCTATCACGCGCTGCACGGCACGCCGGCGCCCGCCGACTATGTCTACAAGCTCTGGCTGGCGCATGGCGTCACCACGGCGCGCGAGATGGGCGGCTTCAGCGGGTTGGGCTGGATGGTCGAGCAGCGCAAGGCCTCGCAGGAGAACCGCATCGCGGCGCCGCACCTGGTGGTGCATTCCTACTTTCCCGCCGTCAACGACATGCTGAAGACCATCCACACGCCCGACGAGGCGCGCGCCTGGCTGCGCGACCTGAAGGCGCGCGGCGCCGATGGCGTCAAGTTCTTCGGCGCGCCGCCGGCGATCATGAAGGCGGCGCTGGCCGAATGCCGCGAGCTCGGCCTGCGCTCCGGCTGCCACCACGCGCAGCAGGCGGTGACGCGGATGAACGCGCTGACCACCGCCGAATGGGGCCTGACCAGCGCCGAGCATTACTATGGCCTGCCCGAGGCGCTCTACGACAACCGCGTCGTGCAGAGCTACCCGGCCGGCTACAACTACAACGACGAGTATTTCCGCTTCTCCTCCGCCGGCCAGACCTTCCAGCAGGCGGCCGAGCCCGGCAGCGCGAAGTGGAACGAGGTGATGGAGCGCTTCCTGGCGCTCGACTTCACCTTCGTCCCCACCTTCTCGATCTACGACGCCAACCGCGACGTGATGCGCACCCGCCGCGCCGACTGGCATGACGACTACACCTGGCCCAGCATGTGGCGCTTCTTCCAGCCGGCCCGCGGCGGCCACGGCTCCTACTGGTTCAAGTGGTCGACGGGCAACGAGATCGACTGGAAGCAGCACTACCGCCTCTGGATGAGCTTCATCAACGAGTACAAGAACCGCGGCGGCCGGGTCTGCACCGGCAGCGATTCCGGCTTCATCTTCCAGACCTATGGCTTCGGCTATGTGCGCGAGCTCGAGCTGCTGCAGGAAGCCGGCTTCAACCCGCTGGAAGTCCTGCGCAGCGCCACCATCCAGGGCGCCGAGCTGCTGGGCATCGATGCCGAGACCGGCAGCGTCGAGGTCGGCAAGCGCGCCGACCTCCTGGTGCTGGACGAGAACCCGCTGGAAGACTTCAAGCTGCTCTACGCCACCGGCGCGCTGCGGCTGAACGACGCGACCGGCCAGGTCGAATGGCGCCAGGCGCTGCGCCACACCATCCGCGCCGGCTTGGTCTTCGACATCCCCGCCATGCTGGCCGACATCCGGACAATGGTCGCCGACCAGAAGGCGCTCGAGGCCGAGGCCGCCGCCAGGACGCCGGAAACCGCGCCGGCATGATCGAGGCCCCAAAGTGACCAATGAGTCGCCGGCCGAGTTCATCCTGCTCGCCGGCTTCCTGGGCAGCGGCAAGACCACGCTGCTGCGCGACTGGCTGGCCCTGCCGGAGGCCGCGGACACCGCGGTCATCGTCAACGAGGCCGGCCAGATCGACATCGACGGCGCCGTCATCGCCGATAGCGGCCCGCTGCCGCTGGCGATGCTCAGCAATGGCTGCGTCTGCTGCTCGCTGACCAACGACCTGGTCTTCACCGTGCAGTCGCTGCTGGAAAGCCGCGAGAAGGCCGGGCTGCCGCCCTTCCGCCGCATCATCCTGGAATGCAGCGGGCTGTCGCGCCCGGGCCCGATCCTGCGCAGCCTGGGCCCGCTGGCGCCGCTCGGGCTGCGGGTCCGCGCCATCGCCACCTGCGACGCGGCGCAGGCCGAGGCGCGCGCCGCGCATTTTGACGAATTCGCGGCGCAGATCGCCGCCGCCGACGTGGTGGTGGTCACCAAGCTCGACCAGGCCGAAGGCGAGGCCGCGACCGCGCTGGCCGCCGGCATCAACCCGCTGGCCGCCCGCATCGTCGAGCCCGATCCGGCCCGCCGCGCGCTGGCCGCCTTCACCACCCCGCCCGGCGCCGCCCTGTCGACGCCCGGGGCCGCCGCCCCGCATCCGCGCATCGGCGTCCATCTGGTCGAATTCCTCGGCGACGCCGGCTGGGACGACCGCCTCGACTGGATGGAGAACCTGGCGGCTTTCGCCGGCGAGCGGCTGCTGCGGATGAAGGGCTTCCTGCATCCGGCCGAGGACGACGGCGCCGCGCTGCTGGTGCAGGTGGTCGGCACGCTGTTCAGCCCGCTGTCCCGCATGGCGCGGACGGCGCGCACGCCCGAGGCGCTGGTGGTCATCGCCCGCGACCTGACCGCGCAGGACCTCCGGTCGATGGCGCCCGACGCGCCGGTGCGGATCTCGCGCTATGCCGACGGCGCCCGCCGGGCCAGCGCCGCCTGACGGGCCGCGGCGGTCAGCGCCGCTTCCGCGCCAGGAAGGCGCCCAGCATCCGCGCCGGCTCCTCGCCTTCGAAGGCGGCGGCGAAGGTGGCGATGCTGGCCTCGGCGCCCTGATCCGGGCTCAGGGATTCCCATTGCCGCAGCAGCGCCTTCTGCGACCGGATGGCGGCGGGGCCGTTCCTCAGCAGAAGAGACATCCATTCCTCCAGCGCGCCGTCCAGCGCTTCGGGGGCGACGCAGCGCTCGACCAGCCCCCAGCGCTCGGCCTCCTCGCCCGAGATCGTCTCGCCGAGCAGCAGCAGCCGCCGCGTCCGCCCCCAGCCGATCAGCCCGGGCAGCAGCGAGGCTTCCACCACCGAGGGGATGCCGACCACCACCTCCGGCATGCCCAGATGCGCGGCGCTGCTGGCCAGGCGCAGGTCGCAGGCGGCGGCCAGCTCCAGCCCGGCGCCCAGCGCCAGCCCCTGGATGCGGGCGATCGCCGGCACCGGCAGGTCGCGCAAGGACCGGCAGGCGGCATGCACGGCGGAGATGAAGCGCTGGGCGTCCTCCGGCCCGGACAGCCCGGCCATGACGCCGATATCGGCGCCACCGACGAAGGCGCGCTCGCCGGCGCCCTGCAGCACCAGGCCGCGAAGTCCCGGATCACCCGCATAGCCGGAGACAACCGAGGCGACTTGCAAAAACATCGCCTCGGTCATGGCGTTCAGCTTGGCCGGGCGGTCGATGGTGACGCGGGCGATGCCCCGCGCGTCCCGCGCGTGGCGGATGCAGCCCTCGCTCATGTCGGCTCGATGTTCAGGCGCTTCACCCGATCCCCCCAGAGGTCCAGCTCCCGCCGCATCAGCACGGCGAAATCGCCCGGCGACATGCTGCGCGGCGCCAGGCCCTGGCTCGCCAGCCGGTCGCGCAGCTGCGGCTGGGCCAGAACCTCGGCCAGGACGGCGTTCGCCCGGGTGATCACCGGCTCCGGCGTCGCGCGCGGCGCGGCCAGGCCGAACCAGACCGACAGGTCGTAGCCCGGCAGGGTCTCCGCCACGGTCGGCGTGTCGGGGGCCAGGGAGAAGCGCTTGCCGGAGGTGACGGCGAAGGCCTTGATGCGGCCCTCGCGCAGCTGCGGCGGGCCGTTGACGAAATCGGTGAAGGTGGTGGTGATGCGGCCGGCGACGACATCGGTCAGCGCTTCGGCGCCGCCGCGATAGGGCACGCCCAGCATCTGCACCCCCGCCATCTGCGCCAGCAGCGCCGAGCAGATCATCGCGCTCTGGTTGCCGTAGCTGTAGGTCAGCTGGCCGGGCCGGGCGCGCGCCATTTCCAGCAGCTGCGCCAGGTTGGCCGCCTGCAGCGAGGGCGTCACCGCCAGCATGTAGGGGCAGTCGCAGAGATAGCCGACCGGGGCCAGGTCGCGCAGCGGGTCATAGGGCAGGTTGCGCAGCACATGCGGGTTCAGCGAGGCGGTGGAGACGCTGATCGCCACCATGACGCTGCCATCCGCCGGCGCCTGGATCGCCGCCTGGGTGCCGACCACGCCGTTGCCGCCGGCGCGGTTCTCCACCACCACCGCCTGGCGCAGCGCCTGGCCCAGCGCGTCGGCGACGGTCCGGGTCATGGCATCGGTGATGCTGCCGGGCGGGAAGGGGACGATGATGCGCAGCGGCCGCTCCGGCCAGGCCGCGGCGGCGCCCGCCCTGCTGGCCAGGAAGCGGTGGATGGCGGTGTTGTCGACCTGCGGCCCCAGCGCTTCCAGCGCCGCGGTCCAGCGCAGCCGGCAGGTGGCCAGCGCCGCGGCGGGGAAGCCGGTCTCCTCCGCGATGCTGCCCGCCGTCTCCAGGTCCTTGCGCATCAGCCCGAGCTGGAAGCCGGCATCGTAGCGGCGGTTGTTGATGGCCTGGCGCAGCTTGGTCTCGGTCGCGACGTTGCGGCCGGAGGAGGCGTTCAGCACCTCGGTGAAGATCTCCGGGTCGAGCCCGAGCTCCTCCGCCATGTGCATCGCCTCGCAGGCGGCGAGCAGCCCGGCGGCATAGACGAAGTTGTTCAGCGCCTTCATGGCATGGGCCGAGCCGACCGGGCCGGTGCGGATCACCTGGGCGCCGAGCCGGGCCAGCACCGGGCGGGCGCGGGCGCAATCGGCCTCCGCGCCGCCCAGCATGATGGCCAGGGTCCCGTCCCGCGCCTTGGGCACGCTGCCGGAGACCGGCGCATCGACCAGCGCCGCGCCCCGGGCCGCCGCGGCCTGGGCCCAGCGCCGGGTCTCGGCCGGGACGGAGGAGCCCATGTCGACCAGCAGCATGCCGGGTCGCAGCTGCGGCAGCAGCCCTTCCATCACCGCGGCGACGGCGCGGCTGTCGGGCAGCATCAGCAGGATGACATCGGCGGCCGCGGCCAGCGCCGCCAGGTCGGTCGCCCTGCGGGGCGCGCGTCCTTCCGGCGCGGCGGCGGCGAGCGAGGCCATCGCCTCGGGGCTGCGGTCAGCGACCAGGAGCGGGGGCGCGCCTTCGGTGGCGGTGACCAGCAGACGCAGCGCCATCGGCCGCCCCATCATGCCGAGGCCGATGAAGCCGATCCGCGGCGGGGGCTCGGGCCGGGAGGCGGGGCAGGCGG
>NZ_MLCO01000193.1 GCF_001982615.1 Teichococcus deserti
GCCGGCTGCGGCCCTGCTGCCCGACTACACGAAGGCCCTGGCCGCACGCGCCGCGCTGGATTTCGACGACCTGATCGCGCTGCCCGTGCGCGCCATGCGCGACGACCCGGGCTTGGCCGCGCGCTGGCAGGGGCGCTGGGCCGAGATCCTGGTGGACGAGTTCCAGGACACCAACCTGGCGCAGCACCGGCTGGTCAAGCTGCTGGCAGGGCAGGGGGGGCGGGTCTTCGCCGTCGGCGACGACGCCCAGTCGATCTATGGCTGGCGCGGCGCTGCCGTCGCCGAGCTGCGCCGCTTCGCCGAGCACTACCCCGCCGCACCCGCGCCGCTGCGGCTGGAGACCAACTACCGCTCCACCCGCCGCATCCTGCTGGCCGCCAATGCGGTGGCCGCCTGCGACCCCGAGGCGCTGCGCAAGGTGCTCCGACCCGCCGACGCCAGGTCGGCCATGGGCCCGCCGCTCAGCCTGACCATCCTGGAAACGCCGGAGGAGGAGGGCAGGGCGGTCGCCAGGCGCCTGCTCGCCTTGAAGAAGAAGACGCCCGACATGGCCTGGCGCGACGCTGCCGTGCTGCTGCGCGCGACTTTCCTGGCCGATCCGCTGCTGCTGGCGCTGCGCGAGGCGGGCATCCCGGCCGGCCTGGTCGCCGAGCGCGAGCCCGATCCGCCCAAGGAAATCCTCGCCGCCCAGGCCTGGCTGCGGCTGGCGCTGAGCTTCCGCGACGGCGCCTGGGACCCGGCCGCGGACGACGCCTTCCGCCGAGCCTGCGTCCTGCCGCCGCGGGGCTTGTCCGGGCGGCTGTTCGCGCGGCTGCGGGACCATGCCACCGAGGCCGGGCTGGCGCTCGCTGCCGCCATCCCGACGATGCCGGCGACCGCAGACGAGCGCACGCCCTTCCAGGCCGTCGCCGCGACCGCGCAGGAGATCGCGGCCGCCTTCGCCAGCCAGCGCCTCTCGCCCGCCGATGCGCTGCAGCTGGCGGCCACCCGTGCCGGCTTGGCCAGCGGGCTGCGCCAGGCCGGGCCCGAGCTGCTCGCCGCCTGGGAGGCCGCCTTTGCGGCCGCTGGTCGCAGCGGCAGCCTGGGCGCCTATGCCGATGCCCTGGCGCTGGGCAATGTCGCCGGCGAGGCCGAGGCGCCGGACGCCATCGCACTGATGACGCTGCACCGCGCCAAGGGGCTGGAATTTGACCATGTCCTGCTGCCCGGGCTGGAGGACGGCGTCTTCCCGCATTTCCGCGCCGAGGCGCAGGGCAGTCTCGACGAGGAACGGCGGCTTTTCTATGTCGGGCTGACGCGGGCGCGGCAGACGCTGTGGCTCAGCTGGGTGCGGCGGCGGCGCGACTGGGCGGCGAAACCATCCCGCTTCATCGCCGAGATCCCGCAGCAGCTGTTCCGCGAGGTGGCCTAACCCCCCCTTGCGGAAGCCGGCGGACGCGATGCTACGCTCGCGCGCATGGACGAAATCGACCGCAAGATCCTGGGCCTGCTGCAGGCCGATGCGACGCTCTCCGTGGCGCAGCTCGCCGACAAGGTGGGGCTGTCCACCACCCCCTGCTGGAAGCGGGTGCAGAAGCTGGAGGGGCAGGGGGTCATCACCCGCCGCGTCGCACTGGTCGCGCCCGAGGCGGTGGGGCTCGGCTTCAGCGTCTTCGTCGCCATCGAGGCCGGCGACCATTCCGAGGCCTGGCTGCAGCGCTTCGCCGAGGCCGTCGCCGCCATGCCCGAGGTGATGGAGGCCTACCGCATGGCCGGCGAGGTCGACTACATGCTGCGCGTCGCCGTCGCCGACATGGCCGCCTACGACACCTTCTACAAGAAGCTGATCGCGGCGACGGCCCCGCGCAACGTCACCTCCCGCTTCGCCATGGAGCGGATGAAGCACACCACGGCCTATCCGCTCGGCGGCCCTGCCTTCCGCGACCGCCAGGCCGAGGCCGCGCGGGAATAGTTTTTCCCGCAAGCGCCGCGTGACAGGATGCCTGTCCTGCCGTGGCGGCGAAGTTTGGGAATCACAACTCTTTCGCGCAAGCGCCACGCTTCATACTTTCAGACGTGATGACGCAGCGCCGCACCCCGTCCCGCCGAATGCCTGGTTGCTGTCCGGCCTGACACGGCGTGCGGCCGGGGCCTGGTGTCCTGGCATCCCCTTCCCAAGCCCGCAGGCGGCCCTCGCGCCGCAAAGGACCAGCATGTCCGAGACCCATGCGGCCACGGCGCCGCGCGACCTGATTCTGGAACGTCCGCGCCGCCTTTCCTGGCCGCGCCTGGCGCTGCCGCCGCAGCTGCGCCGCTTCCTCTCGCCGCTGGCGATCGTGCTGCTGTGGCAGGCGGCCTCGATGGCCGGGCTGATCTCGCCGCGGACGCTCGCCGCACCCAGCACCGTGCTGGCCAGTGCCTGGGAGCTGACGCTGTCGGGCGAGCTTCCTGCCCACCTGCTGGTCTCGCTCGGCCGGGTTGGCGCCGGCCTGGCCATCGGCCTGTCCGCCGGCGTCGCGCTGGCGCTGGTCGCGGGGCTCTCGCGCCGCGGCGAGGAGGTGGTGGACGCGCCGATGCAGATGCTGCGCACCCTGCCGTTCCTGGCGCTGGTGCCGCTGTTCATCCTGTGGTTCGGCATCGGCGAGACGCCGAAGATCGCGCTGGTCGCGCTGGGCGCCACCTTCCCGGTCTATCTGACCCTCTTCGCCGGCATCCGCGGCGTCGAGCCGAAGCTGGTCGAGGCAGGGCAGGTCTTCGGCCTCGACCGTCGCGGGCTGGTGCGGCATGTGGTGCTGCCGGCGGCGCTGCCCTCGGCGCTGGTCGGGCTGCGCTATGCGCTGGGCAGCGCCTGGCTCAGCCTGGTCATTGCCGAGCAGATCAATGCCAGCTCCGGCATCGGCTTCCTGATCAATGACGCGCGGGAATTCCTGCGCACCGACATCATCGTCGTGGGCCTCTTGGTCTATGCGCTGCTCGGCCTCGGCGCCGATGCGCTGGTCCGCCTGGTCGAGCGCCGCGCCCTGGCCTGGCGCCCCAGCCTGATCAAGGGGTGAGCGCCATGACCGACCGCACCCTTCGCGTCCGCCACCTGACCCGCCGCTTCGGCACGAACACCGTGCTGGACAACCTTTCCCTGGAACTGGAGCCCGGCAGCTTCACCGCGCTGCTCGGCCGCAGCGGCTCCGGCAAGTCGACGCTGCTGCGGACCCTGGCCGGGCTGGACGCCGCGCCGGCGGAAGCGCAGCTCGACCTGCCGCGCCCGGTGGCCGTGGCCTTCCAGGAGCCGCGGCTCCTGCCCTGGAAGAAGGTCTGGCAGAATGTCGTCATCGGCCTCGACGGCCGCGGCTTGCGCGACCGGGCCGAGGCGGCGCTGCAGGAGGTCGGGCTCGGCCGCCATCTCGATGCCTGGCCGGCGACGCTGTCGGGCGGCGAGGCGCAGCGCACGGCGCTGGCCCGCGCGCTGGTGCGCGAGCCGCGGCTGCTGCTGCTGGACGAGCCTTTCGCGGCGCTCGACGCGCTGACCCGCATCCGCATGCATGCGCTGGTGCTGGAGCTGTGGCGGCACCACCGCCCGACCACGCTGATCGTCACCCACGACGTGGACGAGGCGGTGCTGCTGGCCGACCGCGTGCTGGTGCTGGATGGCGGCCGGATTGCCGCCGATGTGGCGGTCGGGCTGCCGCGGCCGCGCCGCCATGCCGATCCGGTCTTTTCGGCGCTGCGCCGGCAGCTGCTGGGCGCGCTGGGCGTCGAGCTGGAGGAGGCGGCCTGATGGACAGCTTCGTTCGTCTCGACCCGCTGCCCGGGTTGAAGCGCCGCTTCGCCGAACGCGCCGCGCAGCATGATCGCGACGCGTCCTTCCCGCACGACAATTTCGCTGCGCTGCAGGAGGCTGGGCTGCTCGGCCTGACCGCACCGGAGCGCTTCGGCGGGGCCCAGATCGGCCTGGCGCGCGCGGCCGAGATCGTCGGTGACGTGGCGGAAGGCTGCCCGGCGACCGCCCTGGTGCTGGCCATGCAGTTCATCCAGCTGCGCCAGCTCTGCGCCGAGCATGCCTGGCCTGAGGCGCTGAAGGAGACCCTGGCCCGCGGCGCCGTCGAGCGTGGCGAGCTGGTCAATGCGCTGCGCGTCGAGCCGGAGCTCGGCACGCCGGCGCGCGGCGGGCTGCCCGCCACCATCCTGCGCCGTGACGGCGAGGGTTGGAGCCTGTCGGGCCGCAAGATCTTCTCGACCGGCGCGCCTGCATTGACCTGGATGCTGGTCTGGGCCCGGACGGATGAAGACGCGCCGCGCACCGGGCTGGTGCTGGTACCGGCCGGCGCCGCGGGCGTCGCCATCGAGGAGAGCTGGGACCAGGCGGGGCTGCGCGCCTCGGGCAGCCATGACGTGGTTTTCTCCGATGTCGCCATCGCCGGCCATCAGGCACCGGACCTGCGGCTGCCGGCCGACTGGGCGCGGCCGGATGCGGCGCAGGCGGCCTGGAACACGCTGCTGATCGCGGCGCTCTACACCGGCGTTGCGCGGGCGGCGCGCGACTGGCTGCTGGGCTTCTTGCGCACGCGCGTGCCGTCCGGTCTCGGCGCGCCGCTGGCCACGCTGCCGCGGATGCAGGAGGCGGTGGGCCGCATCGAGGCGCTGCTGCTGGCCAATGCGCGGATGGTGGCCTCGGCCGCCGCCGAGCAGGATGCCGGCGACGGCCCGACCGCCAGCGAGAGCGCGCTGATCAAGACGCTGGCCGCCGACAATGCCATCGAGGTGGTGCAGCAGGCGCTGGCGCTGACCGGCAACCACGGCCTGGCCCGGAAGAACCCGCTGGAGCGGCATCTGCGCGACGTGCTCTGCGCCCGCATCCACACCCCGCAACCCGATGCCGCTTACACCCTCGCCGGGCGCCTGGCGCTCGGCCAGGCCTGAGGAGAGAACCGCGATGTCCGACGCGCTCGAATTCATCGGCATGGTCCAGCCGCGCCAGCAGTCCGAGATCCATCCGGCTTCGGGACCTGCGATCGACCTGGGCTATTTCCGCGCCTCGGCGCAGGCGCATGACGAGGCCGGCTTCGACCGGATCCTGATCGGCTGGTACAGCAACGGGCCGGACGGGCTGCTGCTGGCCGCCGATGCCGCGGCCCATACCAAGAAGGTCAGCTTCCTGGTGGCCCACCGCCCGGGCTTCCAGTCGCCGACCACGGCGGCGCGGGCCTTCGCCAGCCTGGACCAGCTCAGCGGCGGCAGGGCCGCGATCCATGTCATTTCCGGCGGCGACGACACCGACCAGGCGCGCGACGGCGACTGGCTGGGCAAGGATGACCGCTATGCCCGCACCGACGAATATCTGGACGTGCTGAAGGCGGTCTGGGGCGGCGAGGGGCCGGTCGACCACGAGGGCGCCTATTACCGCATCAAGGGCGCCTCGCCCGAGGTGAGGGCCGTGCAGGCGCCGCGCATCCCGATCTATTTCGGCGGCGCCTCGGAAGCGGCGCTGCAGGTCGCGGGCCGCCACGCCGACACCTATGCGCTGTGGGGCGAGACCCAGGCGCAGGTGCGCGACATCGTCGCCCGCGTCCGCGCCGAGGCGGCGAAGCACGGGCGCCAGGTGAAGTTCAGCCTGTCCTTCCGCCCGATCCTGGCCGAGACCGAGGAAGCCGCCTGGGCCAGGGCCGAGGACATTCTTGGCAACATTCGCCGGGTGCGAGGCCAGGCTGCGCTGTCGACGGGCGCCGACGCCAAGACTAAGGCGCCGCAGAATGCCGGGTCGCAGCGGCTGCTCGACGCGGCGGCGCTGGGCGACCGGCCGGAGGGGCGGCTCTATACCGCCATCGCCCGCGAGACCGGGGCGCGCGGCAACACCACCGCGCTTGTCGGCACGCCGGAGCAGGTGGCCGAGGCCTTCCTCGAATACCATGCGCTGGGCGTCACCACATTCCTGATCCGCGGCTTCGATCCGCTGGAGGACGCGGTCGAATATGGCCGCTCGCTGCTGCCCGCCACCCGCCGCCTGCTGGCCGAGAAGCTGGCGCATCAGGACATCGCCGCATGACGTTTCTGCCCACACGTCGAATTCTGCTGACCGGGGCTGCCCTGCTGGCGGCGCCGCGGGTGCTGCGGGCGCAGGCGCCGCTGCGGGTGGGCGACCAGCGCGGCAATGCGCGGGCGGTGATGGAGGCCGCAGGCGTGCTGAAGGGCGTCGAGGGGCGCTTCGCCTGGAGCGAGTTCCCCGCCGCCGCGCCGCTGGTCGAGGCGCTGAATGCGGGCGCCATCGACACGGGCCTGGTGGGGGATGCGCCCTTCACCTTCGGCGCCGCCGCGGGCGTGCCGGCCAAGGCGATCGCGGCGACGCGGCAGGGGCAGGACGGGCTGGCGATCCTGGTGCCGAAGGACAGCACAGTGCAGAGCCTCGCCGATCTGCGCGGCAAGCGGATCGCGACGGGGCGAGGGTCGATCGGGCATCAGCTGGTGCTGGCGGCGCTGGAGGATGCGAAGCTGCCGGCGGATGCGGTGAAGCTGGTCTTCCTGCTGCCGGCGGATGCCAAGGCGGCCTATGGCAGCGGCGCGGTGGAGGCCTGGTCGACCTGGGAACCCTATGTGTCGCAGGAAGAGGTGCTGGCCGGGTCGCGCCGCATCGTCGACGGCAACCGCATCACGCCGGGGCTGAGCTTCCAGGCGGCGCGGGACGATGCCATCGCGTCGCGCCGGCCTGACCTGGAGGATTTCGTGCGTCGCCTGACGGTCGCGCGTCGCTGGGCGAACGAGAATATCGCCGGGTATGCGAAGACGTGGTCGGGGCTGATGAACGTGCCGGAGCCGGTGGCCGTGCAGTGGTTCACGCGGGCCCGCACGCGGGTGGTGCCGATCGACGACAGCGTGGCGCGCGACGAGCAGGGCAATATCGACCTGTACACGCGTGCTGGCTTGGTGCGCCGGCGCATCGCTGCCGATGACATATTGGACCGCAGTTTTTCGGCCGTGATCCAGTCTGCATGAATGTGGGGGTCTGGGGGCATTCAATGCCCCCAGCCTTCTCTTGCTTATCTGAGCGTCGGATCGAGCCGATCCCGCAGCCAATCGCCCACGAGGCTGACGGAGAGGGTGGTCAGCACGATCACCGCCGAGGGCGACAGCAGGATCCAGGGCGCCCGCGTCAGGTATTCGCGCCCGTAGCCGACCATGTTGCCCAGCGAGGTCATCGGCGGCTGCACGCCGAGGCCGAGGAAGGACAGCCCGCTTTCCAGCAGGATGATTTCCGGGAAGGCCAGGGTCATCGAGACGATCAGGGTCGCCGCGATATTGGGCAGGACGTGGCGAGCATAGACGCGCCAGGGCGTCGCGCCCAGCTGGCGGACGGCGGCGGCATAGCCTTGGGCGCCGGCGCTGATGGCGAGGCCGCGGGCGATGCGGGCATAGCGTTCCCAGCCGTGCAGGCCGAGCAGGCCGATGAAGAGCGGCAGGGAATTGCCGAAGAAGGCCAGCACCGAGAGGGCCAGGATCATGAAGGGCATGGCGGCCTGGAAGTCGACCAGGGCCATGACCGCCTGCTCCACCCAGCCGCGGAAATGGGCGGCGAGGAAGCCGAGCACGACGCCGAGGGTCGCCGCGATGATGGCGGCGCCGAAGGCGATCAGCAGCGACATGCGGATGGAGACGATGAGGCGCGACAGGACGTCGCGGCCGAGCTCGTCGGTGCCCAGCGGATGCGCCCAGCTGCCGCCCATGAAGACCGGGGGCGCGAGGCGGGCGCGCAGGTCGAGGGCGGTGATCGAATAGGGCCGGATCTGGTCGGCCAGGAAGGCGATGGCCAGGACGGCGGCGATCCAGACCAGCGCGATGGCCACCATCGGCGGAATTTTCGCCCGCTTCTTCGGCGGCGCAACGGCGACAGGGATGGCGGCGGGGGCGGTCGCGGACATGGTCAGGCTTCTCCGCGAGCGGTGACGCGCAGGCGCGGATCGAGGGCGCCATAGAGCAGGTCGACCACCAGGTTGGCGGTGATCATGGTGGCGGCGACCAGCAGCAGGATGCATTGCACGACGGCCAGGTCGCGGTTGGCCACCGCGACCACCAGCAGGCGTCCAACGCCGGGCCAGGAGAAGACACTCTCCACCACGACGGCGCCGGCGAGCAGGCTGCCGATCATGAAGCCGACGATGGTCACCGTCGGAATGGCGGCATTGGGCAGGGCGTGGCGGCGGACGGCCATCTGCCAGGGCACGCCCTTGGCCAGGGCGGTGCGCATATAGGGCTGGCCCAGCACCTCGAGCATGGCCGAGCGTGTGAACCTTGCCAGCACGGCGGCGCCGCCGTGCTGGCAAGGTTCACACGCTCGGCCATGC